>NZ_JBKJHC010000003.1:0-425899 GCF_046613565.1 Flavobacterium sp. RHBU_3
GCCGGTTTCCTGAAATGGTAATACAAGCCCGGCGCCGATATAACAGCTGTAAGTATGGAGAAAACCGCTCCTACGCTTACGGCTGTTTGTATATCCAGGCTAAAGATGGCAGATGCCTGTAAGAACACATATTCGCGTACGCCGATACCCGAAAATGAAAATACCGATAGCAGCGAACTGATAAGGAATACCAGTATGTAAATAAGGTATAACGAAACCGATACTCCGCCAAACGCCTGTAAAATGCATATAACACACAGCACCTGGAACAACTGCACAACTACCGAATAGCCTATACCGGTATAAAAATAGTGTACATAATCTTTAAAGAACAGTTTTACAAACCAGCGCCCCATTATAAGAAACATTGCTACAAAGGCTATACCCAGTGCTACCTGTAACCCATAAGAAAAGCTAAAATAGGGCAATGTAATACCCAAAAGGCATACTATGGCAATAATACCAAACATACCAAAAAGCCTGTCGGCTACCATAAGCTTAATAAGCCGCTTTACCTTCCAGCCGAAACTTTTATTCAGTAGGTACACTTTATAGGCATCGCCTCCTACCCCACCGGGAATAAAAAAGTTATAGAACATGCCCAGCACATACAGCTCGCTGTTACTGCGAAGCGATATGGGCAGGTGTGATTTTATCATTAGTTTGCGCAGCCTTGCCGAAGACAATACCTGCGATACCGCCACAAGTACTATGCCCATTAGCAACCAAAACATATTGGCGTTATCCAGCTTCTCCTTTATATCAGACAGTTTTATTTTAGAATATACCAAATACAACAGCCCGGCCGTAATAAACAGTTTAAGTAATACGCTAAGGCTTTTTTTTATTTTTTTGGTATGGTCTGGTTTAGTCATTTCTATAAAGGATAATTAACAAGCAAAGGCGGCAAATATAAACAACATTTATGTTAAATGCTCAAGGAGATAGCGTAAACAAAAAAAGACTGTCTAAAAAGTGGTGATTCCTACTTTTTAAGACAGTCTTTATATCTTAATACTTAGTACTTGATACTCCGTACTTAATACATTATACGTTAAACCTGAAGTGCATTACATCACCGTCTTTAACTATATATTCTTTACCTTCTACCCTAAGCTTTCCGGCTTCTTTAACCTTAGCTTCAGTACCGTAGTTAGCATAATCATCAAAAGCAATAACCTCGGCACGGATAAATCCTTTTTCAAAATCAGAATGGATAACACCTGCAGCCTGCGGAGCAGTATCGCCTATGTTAATGGTCCATGCACGTACTTCCTGTACACCTGCTGTAAAATACGTTTGCAGGTTAAGCAGTTTGTAAGCACCACGAATAAGTGCCGAAGAACCCGGCTCAGTAAGGCCAAGGTCTTCAAGGAACATTTGGCGCTCCTCAAAAGTTTCAAGCTCAGTAATATCAGCCTCAGTGCCTACAGCAAGGTAAAGCACTTCAGCGTTTTCGTCTTTTACAAGCTCGCGCACCTGCTCTACATACTTGTTACCATTTACTGCCGAACCTTCGTCTACGTTACATACGTATAGTACAGGCTTTGTAGTAATAAGCTGGAAACTTTCCATAAGCCTTGCTTCCTCATCAGTTTGAGGCACAACCGTACGCGCAGATTTTGCCTGTAGCAGGGCATCTTTAATCCTTTCTAAAAGGGCCACTTCTGCCTGGGCTTCTTTTGCACCAACCTTAGCCGCTTTTTTAGCCTTTTCAAGGCGTTTTTCTACAGTTTCAAGGTCTTTTAGCTGCAGCTCTATATCTATAGTTTCTTTGTCGCGTATCGGGTTTACACTACCATCTACGTGTACAATATTATCATTATCAAAACAACGCAGTACGTGTATAATAGCATTACACTCGCGTATGTTGCCCAAAAACTGGTTACCAAGGCCTTCACCCTTACTTGCCCCTTTTACAAGACCTGCAATATCTACAATATCTACAGTGGCAGGTACCACACGTTGTGGGTTTACCAGTTCTTCCAGCTTAGAAAGCCTCGGATCCGGTACGTTTACCACGCCCACGTTTGGCTCAATGGTACAAAACGGGAAGTTAGCACTCTGCGCCTTAGCATTAGACAGACAGTTAAAAAGGGTCGATTTACCTACGTTTGGCAATCCTACGATACCTGCTTTCATTTAAGATGTTGTTTTTTGAGGGTGCAAAGATAGTTTTTTTTAAGCTTCTAAGCAACTTAGCCTCTGAGTTTCTGAGCCGGGTAACTGGGGTCGTTTAGTTATATAACAAACAAAACAAGCTTCTTAAGCCCAAAAACTTAAACCTTAAAAAATGAACGATTTATTTACGGGAAATGCACATAAAAACTAAGGGGCTAAGCAGCTCAGGGGCTAAGTAGCTTTTTAGCACTTCTTTATCTTTTTGTTACCAATGCTTTTAACATCTGCAAAATACCTTTGTATCAGTAACATAAAAATACAACTGATATGAAAAAGATAGCTTTGCTGGTGTTGCTTTCGGCGGGTTTTACCGTAGCAGCGCAAACACAGAACATAACCAAGGAGAGTACCACCACAACCGTAACGGTAAATAACGGAACAGGTAAACCTAAAAAGATAACAAAGACTGAAACCACAGAGGCGCGCCAAAACATAGAGCTGAAGGATGCCGACAGCAAAAAACTGAACAAGGATATGAAACCTACACCCGTACAGGTGAGCAGCAGCACTACCATACAGGGCGACGGTATACCTACTTACTACGAACTTAACGGTGAAAAATACATTTTTGTTACCGACAAAGGAGGGTATAAAATTTCATCGGATGCTGATACCAAATATGGCGTGGTACGACGCACCAGCACCGGACAGTACATTTACCGTACTAAAAATGCAACCTCTATAGGGTATTTTGATGAAAAAGGAAACTTTGTAGTAGAACGCTACGATGACAATACAGATGGTATTATGGTAGAAACGTACACCAAAGTACCGGTACAATAAAATTGTAATCAGTTGATTTGCTATGAAAAACAAACCCCGTAAGTTATTATGCTTACGGGGTTTTTATATTTTAAATGATGGTTTTAAATTAATCCCTCAAAATATCCTATTCATCGCCATGAAGGAAAGCCTGCCTGTTAAGTAAGGTTTCTTCACTTTCTACGTGGTTATCATCGGGCACGCAGCAGTCTACCGGACATACGGCAGCACACTGTGGCTCGTCATGGAAACCTTTACACTCGGTACACTTACCCGGTACTATGTAATAAATGTCATCGCTTATAGGTGTGTGTGGTGCATCGGCATCTACTTCCTCACCACTTGGCAGTACTATACGCCCGTGTAGTTTGGTTCCGTCTTTATAGCGCCAGTCGTCGGCACCTTCATATATAGCAGTGTTAGGACATTCAGGTTCGCAGGCCCCACAGTTAATACATTCGTCAGTTATTATAATTGCCATGGTAATCTATGGTATTAATACGTAAATTTGCAACAAAATTACGTCCAAATCCATTATTATACAAACATAATGACGTTAACAGAAAGAAAAAAAGCATTTGCCACACTGGGCACTTTCCTGGGGCAGTTCACCCCACAAAGCAGTACCCCACAGGCAGGAGTGCCTTTTAACGATGAATATTTCGAAAAATACCTTAGCCTAATAGAGCAATCGCAGATACACAACCACTGGTTTACGCCTGAGCAGGTGTACTTTGCTACTGCACAATGGGCCGAAGCACTTACCCAGGAAAACCTGGATAACTGGCTGATTAACTACGATCTTACTAACATAAACCCTAAGACTGTAGCTCTTATACTTGCAGGTAATATACCGCTGGTAGGGTTCCACGATTTTTTATCGGTACTTATAAGCGGGCATAAGGTTTTAGTAAAGCTATCCAGTAATGATAAGTTCCTGATGCCGCTACTGGCAAAATACCTTATTGCCGTAGCACCTGAGTTTGCAGACTACATAAAATTCTCTGATGAAAAGCTGGAAGGCTTTGATGCCGTAATAGCCACAGGCAGTAACAACACTGCCCGCTATTTTGAATATTACTTTAAAAGCAAGCCAAACATCATCCGCAAAAACCGAAACAGCGTAGCTGTACTTACCGGTAACGAAACCAAAGCAGAGCTTGAAGCCCTGGGCGAAGATATTTTCCGCTACTTTGGGTTGGGTTGCCGTAATGTGTCAAAACTCTTTGTACCGCAAGGATATGATTTTAAAGACTTTTTTGAATCTATTTTCCCGTATGGGGAAATTATCCACTACGAGAAGTACGCCAATAATTACGACTACAACAAGGCCGTTTTCCTGATGAGTAACTTTAAACTGCTGGATAACGAGTTCCTTACCCTTAAGGAAGACAGCAGCTACGCCTCGCCTATTTCGAGTATTTTTTATGAATACTACGATGATATTGAAGCCCTAAAGGCGAAGTTTGAAACCGAACACGAGCAGATACAGTGCATTGTAGCCAACACCGGTTTTGATAATGCGGTAAAATTTGGTCATACACAAAAGCCCGGATTGTTAGATTATGCTGATAATGTTGATACAATTTCATTTTTATCAAAAATTTGATGAAATTATTTATAAAAATTTTGGTGCTAAATCAACCGATTATTAGGAAATTTGTTGCACTTTATAAGTAAACACACAATGAAAAAGCACAACTTTAGCGCAGGTCCATCAATCCTGCCACAAGAAGTATTTGAAAAATCAGCACAGGCAATCCTTGATTTTAACGGCTCAGGCCTTTCAATCCTGGAAATCTCCCACCGCAGCAAAGATTTTGTTGCCGTTATGGAAGAAGCCCGCGCACTGGCCCTGGAACTTATGGGCTTAACCGGAAAAGGCTATCAGGCAATATTCCTGTCGGGTGGTGCATCGCTGGAGTTTATCCGCGTGCCTTACAACCTGCTTAAAGAAGGCGGAAAAGCAGCTTACCTTGACACAGGTACATGGGCCGCTGCTGCCATTAAAGAAGCTAAAAAATTTGGTACTACCGAAGTTGTGGCTTCCTCCAAAGACGAAAACTATAACTACATCCCTAAAGGATATACCATACCTGCTGATGCAGATTATTTCCATTGCACCAGCAACAATACCATTTTTGGTACACAAATGCAGGATTTCCCTGAAACAGATGTGCCACTGGTATGCGACATGAGTTCAGACATATTTTCACGTGAACTTGATTTCAGCAAATTCGGAATTATCTATGCCGGTGCACAAAAAAATATGGGCCCTGCCGGTACTGCCCTTATAGTGATTAAGGAAGAGCTACTTGGCAAAACAGGCCGCAACATTCCGTCGCTATTAGATTACCAGCAGCACATAGATAAGGAAAGTATGTACAATACCCCTGCGGTATTCCCTGTATACGCATCATACCTAACCCTGCAATGGATTAAAAACCAGGGCGGCGTTAAGGCTGTTGAAGCTAAAAACAACGAAAAGGCAGCACTGCTTTATGGCGAAATAGACCGTAATCCACTATTTGTAGGCACAGCCAAAACCGAAGACCGTTCTAAGATGAACGTGTGCTTCCTGCTTAAAGACGAAGCCCACACAGAACAGTTTGACAAGCTATGGAAAGCTGCTGGAATCAGCGGCCTTAACGGACACAGGTCTGTAGGTGGTTACAGGGCATCTATATACAATGCCATGCCAATAGAAAGCGTACAGGTGCTTGTAGATGTAATGAAGGAGCTTGAGAAAACAGTTTAATTTGTTTCAGGTTTAAAGTTTCAGGTTACAATCATACAGTAATAATATAGCTGAGTGAAGCACAATCTGAAATCTAAAATCATAAATCTAAAATCAAACATGAAAATATTAGCAAATGATGGTATCTCTAAAGCAGGTATTATAGCCCTGGAAGATGCCGGATATACCGTAATAACAACAAAGGTGGCCCAGGAACAGGTGGCCAATTATATAAATACAAACGATGTTGCCGTACTGCTTGTACGTAGCGCTACAAAAGTACGCAAAGACATTATAGATGCCTGCCCGGGTCTTAAAATAATAGGCCGTGGCGGTGTAGGTATGGATAATATAGATGTGGAGTATGCCCGCGAAAAAGGCATCCATGTAATAAACACTCCTGCTTCATCATCTGATTCTGTTGCCGAGCTGGTGTTTGCACACCTGTTTAGCGGTGTGCGTTTCCTGTATGACAGTAACCGCCAAATGCCTCTTGAAGGCGACACTAACTTTGAAGGTCTTAAAAAAGCGTATGCCAATGGTATAGAACTTCGTGGCAAAACCCTTGGTATTATCGGTTTTGGTCGTATAGGCCGTTCTGTGGCACGTATGGCGCTTGGCCTTGGTATGCGTGTGGTAGCTACAGATAAATTTGTAGACGAAGCTGAAGTTCGTGTAGATTTTTACAACGGTCAGTTTATCAATGTAGCCATTAAAACCGAACCGGTAGAAGACATTCTAAAAGAAGCTGATTTTATATCACTACACGTACCTGCCCAAAAAGAAGGTTACGTAATAGGTACACCTGAGTTTGAATCCATGAAAGATGGTGTGGGTATTGTAAACGCATCTCGTGGTGGTATTATAGACGAGGTTGCCCTGCTTGCCGCACTGGATAGCGGTAAAGTAGCCTTTGCCGGCCTTGATGTTTTTGAGGAAGAGCCTAAACCGGCTGTACAGGTACTAATGCACCCTAAAGTGTCGCTTACGCCACACATAGGCGCTGCTACTCTTGAAGCACAAGACCGTATAGGTACTGAACTTGCCGAGCAGATTTGCAGCCTGCTGAAACTTTAATTTTCAGAAAACCAATTATATTATGAAAGGAAGCGCCGTGGGAAACCATGGCGTTTTTCATTAATACAAATAGGAATGCCTGTGGGCATTCCTATTTTATACTTTTCTGTCAGGGCAGTACGGTTGTTATTTCTGAAACACGTAAGTAATGCTACCCGATGTATAAACCGCCTCTCCGCTACTGTTCCTGTCCGGATAGGTAGAAAGGATGTTGTCGTCTGCCAGGGTTAGCGTATTACCATCTTTTACAAGAGTAATAACTTGGTCATCGCCGTTTTGGTCTTCATAGGCTGCCGATATAATCGCATCATCATCAGTGCCCGATTGTACCTGCCATGTGCCCGATGCTTCAAACTCGTTTTTACAACCCACAGATCCGTCACTTTCATCAATAAGAATACCGGTAATTACATAGGTAAAGGTATTATCACTGTTAAGCCTTATTCTACCACCGTTATAACAACTTGATTCTTCTTTCTGGTTAATGTGTTCTTCACCGTCCTGGTCAAAGTCTGTAGCTGCCTCGGTGTTTACTTCCTTAAGTGTATAGGTACCTGCTATCCCTACATCGTTGTTGTCATCATCGCTGCACGACGTTAATCCCAGTGCACCTATGGCAAGCGCACCAAATAGAAAATTGATCTTTTTCATAATGGCAAATTAATTAGTGTTAGTACCCCAAAACTATACGGGTAAATATTTCAATTTTCTTAAAATGAAACTTTTAGAATAAGTTTAACAGCACAAACGCTATGGGATAATCCTTACCTCATTTAAAAACAAGGGACTGCAGCCCGCTGTAAGAAAAAATACTTAAAGGCTTTTAACAATAAACTTTAACCAAAAGATTAACAATGAACAACACAATATGTAATTATTGTGCTTTTTGGAACAAAACCCAGTTACAGACATAAACTATTGACCACAACAAAATCACTACGCATTAAATTTTAACTATACAACACCTATACAAAGAGGGTTTAATAAGATGATGGGGTTTAAAGCCTGTTACCCCGCCCATAATTAAAAGCGCTTATAATCACAAGGTTTCCCGTTTTTATACAATCCAAAAAAATATCGCCAAAAAAATGTATAGTTTCTATATAGGTGGCTTTATTACATCGTTTTCGTTGATTATATAATTTTATCATACAACCTTAAACAAGTATTTATGGAACCCAAAACTCTACATTTAAAAACATTTAAAAAACTTGCAATAGCTTCTTTGGCTATATTTGGCTTACAATCCGGATTGGCACAAACCAACATTACCGTAGATGCCAATGCTAACTGGGTAGGCGCAGTGCTATGTTATGACAACACCCCTGAGCAACCTTACTTATGGTATAGCGACTGGGCACTTGCCGATGTAAAAACCGAAAAGAACACTACAGACAATACCCTTACACTATATCCTAATTATAATGCCTACAGCGCCACAGACAGTTACTGGTCTAACGGCGATATGGGAAATAAATACCTGGATGGTATTACCATGGTTATAGATGATGCCCTTGCCACACAGGAATTTACTTTTTCGGCAAATGTTACATCATTTACGCTTGCATCGGGTTATACAGCCAGGGCCTTTGTAAAAACTTTCTCTGCAGACTGGGCTACACTAAACGAAACGTACGCTTATATTACAGAAACAGGTATAGTAAGCATACCTTACAATGCCAACTTGTATGCAGGGGCAGCCCACGTTCAATATGGATTTATGATTCACGGGCTAAATGCTAACCCTGCCTATATGGCCGAATACGGCAATGTAGTAGTAACCGCAGGCGAACCCGAAGTACCGCAGGGTACAGTGGTAGATATTACCGCCACATCAGCTCTTGTTGGATATGCCAACTGGTTTAACCCTGCTGATAACAGCTATGCGGGTGGTAGTGAATGGGGCTTAGCAGACATTCAAACCATAATAAATGAAGATGGTACTATAGACCTTCACCCTAACTACAATACCTATGGCGATGGTACAGATGCTTATTGGGCAAATGGAGAGATAGGTGCTAAGCTATTTGAGGGTAACACCTACGTTCAGGACGAATCACTGCTTGGGCAAACAGTAACCTTTAACGGACACTGTATAACCAATACTTTTGCAGAAGGGTACACAGCAGTGGCCTTTATAAAAGTAATGGACAGCAACTACAGTACTGTAAAATATGTAAATGCACCGCTTACAACAAACGGAGACTTCAGCCTTACCGTAACCCCTGCTGATTACAGTAATGGCGCACATTTCCAGTACGGGTATACCGTTACCGGGTTAAACGCTAACCCAGCACAAGCTTCGTCAATAGGTTATGCCAAAGTAGGTACATCAACTGCCGCTGTTGCTACAAACACTAAAAATGCACTTACCGTTTACCCTAACCCTGCAAACGACGTACTTAACATTGTCAATCAAAACACAATTGAAAGCCTTACAGTGTATAACATGCTGGGACAGGCTGTAATAACAACTCAGCCAAAAAACACAACAACAAGCTTAAACATAAGCAACCTAAATTCTGGTGTTTATATGGTTAATGCTACAGCAGGCGGCAAAACGTCTACCATTCGTTTTATTAAGCAATAAAGTAATTTAATTTCGTGTTGATAGTTAACCGCAGTGCCTTAAAGCACTGCGGTTTTTCATTTTTGTTTTATTATATTCGTACATTCATACCAACAGATATAACGTTTGAAAAAGATAATCTTTTTATCCATCATATTTTGCTTCCTGTCGTTACACGCACAGGACCTCCCTCCTATCCTAAAATACAATCCTGTAAACTATGCTGCCGGTAACCAAAACTGGATGATAAGCCAGGACAACAACGGCTATATGTACTTTGCTAACAACGAAGGCCTGCTGGAGTACAACGGGTCGGAATGGAGCCTGTACCCCACCCCAAACGAAACCATAATGCGTTCGGTTAAAGTGATAGGTAACCGTATTTACACCGGGTTTTATATGGATTTCGGGTACTGGACGCGCAAGGAAGACGGCAGGCTGGCCTATACTTCATTGGGTAAAAAAATCAGGAATAAGATTATAGACGATGAACAGTTCTGGAACATTATACAGTACGATCGCTGGGTGCTGTTCCAGTCGCTGATGCAGGTTTTTATATACGATACCAAAACCGGGAAGTTTAATGTTATCGGTTCTGATACGGGTATGCACCGGGTATTTACGGTAAACAATACCGTGCTGTACCAAACTTTTGGCTCCGGCTTATTTGAAATAGAAAACGGCAAAAGTAAACCCATAAGTAACGATCCTTTCCTCACAGCTAATAAAATAGTAAACATATACGGGCAGGACGATGGTTACCTGATACTTACGCAACACAATGGTTTTTATACCTTTAAAAACGGAAAGTTTAGCAAATGGGCAATCCCTGCCGATGCCGAACTGGGTATGGGTACTATATACAGCAGCAGCAAGCTTTCTGACGGAAGCTTTGCCATAGGTACGGTGAGTAACGGTATTTTTATACTAACCGCTAACGGCACCGTAAAATACCATATTACACAAAACAAGGGACTGGGTAACAATACCGCCCTTTCACTATATGAAGATAACGACAACAACGTATGGCTGGGGCTAGATAATGGTATAGACTGCATTAACCTGCAATCGCCGGTGCGCAGCTATGCCGACGATACAGGCTTTTTAGGTACGGTTTACAGTTCAGTACTACACAACGGACTGTTGTATGTAGGCACTAACCAGGGATTGTTTTGTAAGCCTTACAATTCTGGTGAGAATTTTAAATTCATCCCGGGTACAAAGGGCCAGGTATGGTCGTTATACGAATATGACGGCACACTGTTTTGCGGGCACGACTTTGGTACTTATATCATTAACGGTACAACAGCTACAGCTATATTCACCGGGTTAGGTACCTGGAAGTTCGAACCGCATCCGCATAACAAAAACCTGCTGATACAGGGCAACTATATGGGGCTTTCGGTACTGGAAAAAACCGCCACAGGGTGGAAATTCCGTAACCGAATTGATAATTTCGGGGTATCGAGCCGCTTTTTTGCCATCAGGAAGAACAACGAAATTTATATAAGCCACGAATACAAAGGTGTTTACCGTATAAGTGTAGACGAAAACTACACAAAAGTAAAGGACGTTACCATTTACAAAGAACCGGGAAAAGGCAGAAACGCAAGCCTTGCTACCTTTAACGGTCAGGTATACTACGCCTCTAAGGAAGGTATCTTCAGGCTTAATGATAAAAGTAAAAAGTTTGAAAAGCAGGCACGGCTTTCTTCAATATTTGGTAATGACGAATATACATCGGGCAAGTTGATACCCGATAGTAGCGGTAAGCTATGGTTTTTTACCAAAAACTACATTAATTATTTATCATCGGGTAAGCTGGCTGCAGAATTAAAACACAACATTATCCCCATACCATCGAGCTTAACTAACTCCATGCCGGGGTTTGAGAACATAGCACAACTATCGCCAAATGTATACCTTATAGGCACTACAGACGGCTACTATACCCTGAACGTAAACGAGATTTCGTTCAAAAAATATGCTGTATCAATAACCGGAATCACCGCGAATGAACAAAACAAAGCGCCATTTAACCTTACTGTAAAGGGAAACAGCAAAGTAGATTACAATGCTAATAACCTGACTTTTACCTTTACCGTGCCGGAGTACGGTAAATACATCAATGCCGAATACAGCTATCAGCTGGAAGGCATGCAGGACGAATGGAGTGAATGGAGCACCCGTACCTCAGTAAACTTTAAAAACCTCCCTGCCGGTAGCTACATCTTCAGGGTAAGGGCTAAGACGGGCGACTCACAATCGTTAAATACGGCAGTATACACCATAACGGTTTTAAGGCCGTGGTATGCTACTAACTTTGCAATTTGTATATATGTAATACTGGGCATAGTGGCAGCGTACCTTATAAACCGCAGCTACAAAAACTACTACCGCGAGCAGCAGGAAAAACTAATTGAGGAAAACAACCGCCTACTGGAAATTAAGGAGCTTGAAACCGAGCAGGAACTGATGCGCCTGAAAAATGACCAGCTGCAACAGGAGTTTGAAAACAAAAACCGTGAGTTGGCGGCCAGTACCATGAACCTCATTAAAAAGAACGAATTACTATCGGCAATAAAAGACGACCTGAAAAAAACCAGCGAAGGCGACCGCAGCCTGAAATCGGTTATTACAACCATTAATAAAAACATAAACGAAGACGACACCTGGGATATGTTTAAGGAAGCCTTTAATAATGCCGATAAAGACTTCTTGAAGAAAATTAAAGCCTCACATCCATCGCTTACACCAAACGATTTACGCCTATGTGCTTACCTAAGGCTAAACCTTTCGTCTAAGGAAATAGCTCCGTTACTAAACATTTCGGTACGCAGTGTAGAAATAAAGCGTTATCGTTTGCGTAAAAAAATGGATTTACAGCACGAACTGGGACTGGTTGAGTACATATTGTCAATATGACCCAACTCAACATTTAGTAAAAACACCTATACAATACCTATACAAACCGTGTATTTACAAGGTTTTCGTAAAAATATTTTAACACTTAACAAACCGCCTAAAAGCCTGTTAATACTGCTTTAAAGGGCTTTTAAAAACACAACCCATCATTTTTTTATCAATGTAGAATTTTTGTAGAGGTTTATTTTGGGTTTCATCTGAAAAAGGCGGGTAATTTTATCATATCACAAAAAACCCAAATCTTATATGAAGTCAAAATTATTCTTGTTTGCCTTCCTGTTATTTTCGGCATTCTGTTTTGCACAGGATGTACAAATAAGCGGGCAGGTAACTGAAGCCGCAACAGGACTACCCATTCCGGGAGCGAGTGTAACGGTTAAAAACAGCACTGTAAGCACTGCTACAGACATTGATGGTAACTATACCATAAAAGTTGCAAAGGGTGCTACACTTATCTTTAGCTACATCGGTTTTGAAACCGTAGAAAAAACCGCTACCGGAGGCACTATTTCGGTTAGCCTGGCGGAAAACGTAAAAACCCTGGACGAAGTAGTGGTAATAGGCTACGGTAGTCAGAAGAAAAAAGAAGTTACCGGTGCAGTAAGCATGGTTAGCGCAGAAACCATAGACAAAATGCGTCCTGTAAAAATAGAGCAGGCGCTACAGGGTACGGTATCGGGTGTAAACGTTACCACCACATCAGGTTCTCCCGGTGCAGGCTTATCTATCCGCATCAGGGGTATTGGTACTAACGGTAACGCCGATCCTTATGTACTTATAGACGGGTATGCGGGCGAACTGGGACTACTAAACCCGGCAGATATAGAAAGTATAACGGTACTTAAAGATGCTCAGGCAGCCATATATGGTGTTTTGGGTGCAAACGGTGTAATACTCGTTACAACTAAAAAAGGCCGCAAAAACCAGAAACCAAAACTGGTATACAATGTATACAGCGGTTTCCAGGAAACATCGCGTAAGCTACCATTACTTAACGCTACAGAATATGCCGCACTGCTTAACGAAACCTATGCAAACGGCGGGCAAACCATACCCTACCCTAACCTTAGCGGGCTGGGCCGTGGCACCGACTGGCAAGACCAGGTGTTTAGTAAAGGGGTACCTATTACAAACCACGACCTAAGCCTTTCGGGTGGTAGCGAAACCATAACCTATTCGTTAGGTGTTTCAAGCCTGGACCAAAAAGGTATTGTGGGCGAAGACAAATCGGGCTTTAACCGTAATACTGCACGCCTGGGTCTGGGTATAGACATCACCCCGAAACTGAAGCTGAATACAAACATGATTTTCACCCAGTTTGACAGAAAGAGCCTGAACGAAAACGTACTGGGATCTGTACTGTTTAACGCGCTAAACGTACCGGCTACACTAAGCCCATACGACGAAAACGGAGATTATACGCTGGTACCCAGCACTACAGGTTTTGGTACAGAAATCATTAACCCGCTGGCGCAGATACAAAACACCTACAACGATTATAACTTCCGTAAGCTAAACGGTACTTTTGGTTTGGATTATGAAGTAATAAAAGGACTAAAAGTTACCGGGCGTATAGGTTTTAACAGCGCAAACAGCGAAGGCAGGAATTTTAGCCCTGAAGTAAATTATGGTGGCAAAATATATGACGTAACCCGCAGCAGCGTTACACAAAGTGCGGCAAACGACAAAAGCTATACACTGGATTTGTTTGCAAACTACGACCGTACTTTTGATGAGGCACACCACATAACCGCTACAGTAGGTACAACACAATACAAATCGTGGGGCGGATACCTTTCGGGAACCGGATACGATGTACCTTACAACAGTTGGCAATACGCAAGCATCAACCTAACGACAGGGTTCCTAAACGGAAAAACATCCTCTGCATATTCGTATGACCAACGCAGGGTATCACACTTTGGCAGGTTACAGTACGACTACAAAGGCCGTTACCTACTTTCGGGTATGCTGCGCCGCGACCTTTCTACCAACTTTGCACCGGAATACAGAGTCGCTTGGTTCCCGTCTGTTACTGCAGGTTGGAACATATCTGAAGAATCGTTCTTCAACAAAGAAGGCATTATAAGTTTTGCCAAGCTCCGAGCCAGTTATGGTAATTTGGGCAGTGACAGTGGCCTTGGCAGCTCTATATTCTTTTCAGGCTTGAATGGAGAAGCTACCTATGTGTTTAATGGTGTTATGGTAAACGGTGCCGCTACAGGAACAGTAGCTAACCCGAGGGCAAAATGGGAAATTTCTAAAAAACTAGACATAGGTGCCGACATTAACCTATTTAAGGACAAAGTAAGTATAGTAGCTGATTATTTTGATGATACCCGCTCAAACCAGTTGATACCTAACATACCTACAACAGGTCTTGTAGGTATAGGAGCGCCGGGAGCAAGTGCACCTACCGTAAATGCCGGTACAGTAAAAAACTCAGGTTTTGAATTTGCCGTAGGCTACAAAAACAACCTTAGCGATAATTTCAGGCTGGAGGCCAACTATAATGTAACCTTCATTAAAAATAAGGTTACAGAGGTAAACAACGGAACGGGCTACTACCCTGGTGGTACCTTCGGGCTTAGTGAGCAACCATCGCGCATGGAAATAGGCATGCCAATGGGATATTTTTACGGCTATAAAATGGAAGGTATTTTCCAGAACCAGGCAGAAATTGATGCTGCTCCAAGCCAGGCAGGTTTAGGCTCGGCCACTACCTCTCCGGGTGATATCCGCTTTAAGGATGTAAACGGCGACGGCGTAATTACCGCTGCCGATAAAACTAACTTGGGTAACCCAATACCAAACGCTACCATGGGCTTTAACCTGAGCCTTAGCTACAAAGGCTTTGATTTTACATCGTATGTTTTTGCATCATTGGGTAACGATATGGTACGTGCTTATGAGCGTAACGTACCTAATGCTAACCGCCTTAACTACGTACTGGACCGCTGGACAGGCGAAGGTACAAGCAACAGCGTACCAAGGGTAACTACGGGTGCTACTAACAATACCTTATTTTCATCGTACTACGTAGAAGATGCATCATACTGCCGTATACAAAACGCACAAATCGGTTACTCTGTAAACCCAGAGTGGCTTGGCAATGTGGTGTCTAAGGCACGTATTTACTTTGCAGTAAACAACCTGTACACCTTTACAAAATACAAGGGATATGATCCGGGCGCTTCAAGCGGCGCACCTATAGGCAGCGGTATCGACTATGGTTTTTACCCGGTACCAAGAGTGTATATGATAGGCGCCAACATTAATTTTTAACCCAAAGCATCATGAAAAGGAAATTTCTTATTGCCATTACGGCATTAACCATAATAAGTTTCAACACTTCGTGCGACGATTTTGTTGACACTACCCCACCCTACCAGTTAGACTCTGACAATTACTTCCTTAACGAAGACGATTACCAGAATGCCCTAATAGGCGTATACGATATACTGCAAAGTACCTATGTAAACGTGCTGCTGGGCGAAATAGCCTCAGACAATACTCTTTGCGGAGGCGAAAGCGCTACCGACGTACCGGGCTTTCAGCAGGTAGACCAAATGAGCCACACGCCTGTAAACGCCAACCTGAAGAACGTTTGGGACTGGATGTTTGCCGGTATAGCCCGTGCCAACTACATCATGGAAAACAAGGATAAAACCGATTTTGAAGGCAAAGAGAAAATCATTGCGCAAACGCGTTTCCTACGTGCTTATTTCCATTTCGAACTGGTAAAATGGTTTGGCGGTATCCCTTTGAAAGGCGATCAGCGTTTTGTAGTAGGCGATGAAACCACCATACCGCGTTCTACAAAAGAAGAAGTGTATGCCTCTATAGAAGAAGACCTGCTGTACGCCATAGAAAATATGGAAACAGGCCAGCAGGAAGCCGGCCGCATAACAAAAGGTGCTGCACAGGCACTACTGGGCAAGGCATACCTGTACCAGGGCAAATACCAGCAGGCAGCAGACATACTTGAGCAACTGATACAAAGCAATGCCTACACACTGGTAAGCGATTACGACACCATCTTTGAAAACTCAGGTGAAAATGGCACTGAGTCTGTATTTGAAGTACAGTATACCGACCAGGAAGGTGCAGGTTTCGGCTGCCTTCAGTGTAGCGAGGGTAACGTAGCAGTGGGCTTTAACGGCCCAAGGAACTTTGTAGGCCCACTATACGATTCGGGTTACAGCTTTAACATCCCTACTGCCGAATCGTATGGTATCTATGAGCCGGGTGACAACCGTCGCGATGTAGCCATACTGGATATTGTAGCCTTTGCTGCTGCAAATACAGGTACTACATATGGAGAAGGCTACCAGCATACAGGTTACTTTAACAAGAAGTATATTCCAAGGCAGGGCGACCTAAACCTGGGCGACAGTAAACTGACCAATCCTAACAACTATAGGGCTATACGCTACGCCGATGTACTGCTTATGGCTGCCGAAGCCTTTAACGAAGTAGGCGACGACAACAAAGCCCGTACGTATGTAAACATGGTAAGGGCGCGTGCCTTTGGCGACAGTAACCATAACCTAAGCGCATCTGGGGCTGCACTGGGCGACCTTATTTTTGAAGAGCGTCGTAGGGAGCTTATGGGCGAAGGCCACCGTTTCTTCGACCTGGTACGTACAGGCCGCGGTAACCTTATACCAAACTTTACCACAGGTAAAAACGAGCTATTCCCTATACCGTATGAGGAAATACAATTCAGTAACAACAACTGGCAGCAAAACCCAGGCTATAACTAACAGTTAATTATCATGAAACACTTAAAATACATCTTTATACTGTTTGCAGCCGTGTTGTTTGGCTGTACAGAAGAAGGCGATATAGGCTTTGTGGAAAATGCCGAAGCGCCAAAGAACATTACTGCACTGTTTACCATTTCGCAGGACAACACTGGTAATGTAACCATTGCCCCTCATGGCGAGGGCGTTACCGCTTTTGAAATATACTACGGCGACGGCACTACCGAACCCGGCACGCTTTCGGCTGGAGAAAAGATAAACCACATTTACCCTGAAGGTACCTTTACTGTTAAAGTAGTAGGCATAGGTATTAATGGCAAAACTACTGCTGTAGAGCTACCATTAACAGTATCATTTGTGGCACCGGAAAACCTTGCAGTTACTATAAGCAATGTAGTGGGCAGCCCAATGATGATAAACGTTAGCGCAGAGGCCGACCTGGAAACCTACTTTGAGGTAACTTTTGGCGAAGACCCTACTGCTGTACCTGTACAATTTAACGAAGGCGATACCGTAAGCTATACTTACAGCAATATTGGCACCTATACCGTAACGGTAACAGCCTTTAGCGGTGGTAGCGAAAGTACATCATACTCACAAGAGGTAACTATAAGCAACCCGCTGGCACTGCCTATAGATTTTGAAAACAGTACACTAAACTATGCCTTTACCACATGGAGTGGTGCTGCCGCAGATGTGGTGGACAACCCTGATGCTACCGGTATAAACACCAGCAGCAAAGTGGGCAAGCTTATACCTGCCGCAGGACAAACCTGGACAGGTGGCTACTTAACATTGGATACTCCGCTGGATATGACAAACCATTTCTTTAAAATTAAAGTATGGTCGCCACAGGCAGGAGTGCCGGTACTGTTTAAGCTTGAAAACCTTACAGACGGTGGCATCAGCGCCGAGCATACCCTGTATACCAGTGTAGCAAACCAGTGGGAAGAACTTATTTATGACTTTACAGGTGCTACAGCCAGCTACTCTAAGGTGGTACTGTTCTTCAATGCAGGTAATCCGGGTACGGGAGACACCTATTACTTTGACGATATTGAACAATCAGCGTCGGGTGTAGAGATAGGGTTCCCACTTACTTTTGAGCAGAATCCTAACCTTACCTGGAACAACTTTGGTGGTGCGGTAGGTTCACAGGTGGTTAACCCTGATCAAAGCGGTGTAAACACCAGCATGCAAGTGGGCAAGTTCCTTAAAACAGCAGGTTCGCAAACATGGGCCGGTATCGCCATACCATTTGATGACGTTATCGACTTTTCGGTAATGAAAAAAGTAAAAATGAAAATTTGGTCACCACAAGCGGGTATCACGGTACTGATGAAGTTTGAAAACATGAACCCACACAATACGGCAGACGATATTGAAAAAACTACCACCACAACGGTAGCTAACCAGTGGGAAGAAATCACGTTTGACTTTACAGGCATAGACAACTCTAAGAACTACCAGCAAATAGTACTGTTCTTTAACTTCAACGTGTCCGGTACGGGCGAAACCTATTATTTTGACGATATTAAACAGTCTAACTAAAATACTATGAAAAAGGCTTTAAAAATATTTGGGTCGTTCCTGTTACTACTGTTATTTGCAGTAGGATGCCAGGACGATGAACATAGTTTTGGCGACTTAACAGCGCCAAGCAACCTTGAACTGGGCTACACCATAGTGGGCCAAAGTACCGAAAACCCTAACGGTGACGGTAGCGGTAATGCGGTAATTACGGCTCATGCCGATGGTGCCATAACCTATAAATTTATATACCCTGACGGTACTTTTGACAGTAATGGCAGCGGCGAAATAACAAAACGTTTTACCGAATCGGGCGTACACTCGTATGAGGTTACGGTAATTGCTTACGGTAAGGGCGGTACATCTACTACAGGCTCTATAACCATAACCGACCTGCTAAGTACCTTTGATGACCCTATTACAGTACAAAAGCTTACCGGTGGTGCCACCAAGGTATGGTATTGGGCAGCATCTGAAGCCGGGCACCTTGGCGTAGGCCCTAACACCGTAGACGGCAACAACTACTGGGCATCATGGTATATGGCTCAGCCTTTTGAAAAAGCAGGTTCAGAAACAAGCAGCTGTCTGTACAATAACAAGCTAACCTTTACAAAAGACGGCAACCTTATCCGCTTCAGCCTTGATAACGGTGGTGCTACCTTCTTTAATGCCGGCTATGTAGGCGTAGCAGGAGGATCTCAAACTGAAGATACCTGCCTGGCATACGACACTTCAGGACAAAAAACCGTATCGCTTGAGCCAAAGAACTCTGTTGTTGCAGATGAGTTTACAACCGGAACACAAATGAAGTTTAGCGATAACGGCTTTATGGGTTATTACATTGGTACAAATACTTATGAAATCCTTGAAATTACCGATAACCGCATGGTAGTACGTGCCGTACAGGGTAATAACAGCGGGCTGGCATGGTATCACATTTTTACTACCGAAGACCCTTACGGAACTCCGGATCCGCAATACAATACCCTTATGTGGGCAGATGAATTCGACTACACCGGTGCGCCCGACAGCACCAAATGGACCATGGAAATCGGTAACGGAACCAACGGCTGGGGTAATAATGAACTGGAATATTACAGGGCTGAAAATGCTACAGTGAGCGACGGAACACTAAAAATCACGGCTAAAAAAGAGACTTATAACGGATACTCATATACATCTGCACGTATGAATACCCACAACAAGTACGACTTTAAATACGGCCGTGTGGCAATAAAAGTAAAACTGCCTACCGGTGGTGGTACCTGGCCTGCGCTGTGGATGCTGGGCAGCAACTACGAAACTACCGCCTGGCCGGCCTGTGGTGAAATAGATATAATGGAGCATGTAGGCAACAGCCAGAATGTGGTTCACAGTACGCTGCATTATCCAGGTAACTCAGGAGGAAATGCCAACACCTCATCAGCTACTGTAGCAGGAGTTTCAGATGGCTTTAAAATCTACGAGCTGGTTTGGAGTGCTGATGTAATTAAATTCTATGTAAGGGATACCGAAACATCAGATCCGGTACTTATTAAGCAGTTTACTAACTCTACAACCGCTCACCCGTACTTTAACTGGAATTACTTCCTGATATTTAACGTAGCTATGGGTGGAAACATGGGTGGTACAGTGGATGCTGCCTTTACACAAAGTGCCATGGAAGTAGACTATGTTCGCGTTTACCAATAAAACTTTTCAAAAAAAACATCTTTCTTAAAATACCTGCATTAAGGTATGGTAAGCCGGTTATTTACCGGCTTACCATTACTCTTTTTGGAGAACAACACACATAACAATGAAATACAAATTCAGTAAATACGTTTTTGTAGCCCCGCTTGCCCTGGCCATAGGCTGTGGCGGCAGTAAACAACCGGTAGCACAACAGCCTGTAGTACAAACAGAAAAAACAGGCATAGACCGAAAGGTAGACTCGGTACTGGCGCTAATGACCCTGGAGGAAAAAGTAGGCCAGATGAACCAGTACAATGGCTTTTGGGAAGTAACAGGCCCTGCGCCAAAAGATGGTGCAGCCGCCATTAAGTACGACCATCTAAAAAAAGGCTGGGTAGGCTCTATGCTGAATGTACGCGGGGTTAAGGATGTAAAAGCGTTACAAAAAATAGCCGTAGAAGAAACCCGCCTGCACATACCGGTTATCTTCGGGTTTGATGTTATTCACGGGTACAAAACGGTAAGCCCTATCCCGCTGGCCGAATCTGCAAGCTGGGATATGGAAGCCATACAACAATCAGCTGAAATTGCCGCCGCCGAAGCTGCCGCAAGTGGCCTTAACTGGACCTTTGCCCCGATGGTGGATGTAAGCCGAGATGCCCGCTGGGGACGCGTGATGGAAGGTGCAGGAGAAGACCCGTTCCTTAACAGCCGTATCGCCGAAGCCCGTGTAAAAGGCTTTCAGGGCGACCTGGGTGAACTGAGCCTTGCTGCCTGCGTAAAACACTTTGCAGGCTATGCTTTTGCTGAATCGGGCAGGGATTACAACACGGTAGATGTTAGTGATAATACATTGCACAACATTATCCTGCCTCCTTTTAAAGCTGCTTCCGATGCCGGTGCGCTTACCTTTATGAACTCGTTTAACGAGCTGGAAGGTATCCCTTCTACAGGAAATGGCTACCTACAGCGCGAACTGCTGAAAGGCGAATGGGGTTTTAAAGGCTTTGTAGTGTCAGACTGGGGTTCTATGGGTGAGATGATTCCGCATGGCTACGCCAAAGACCTTAAAGATGCTGCAATGAAAGCCGCCAATGCAGGCAGCGACATGGATATGGAATCTTCGGGTTATATAGAACACCTGGCTGCATTAGTAAAAGAAGGTAAGGTATCTCAAGAAAAAGTAGACGATGCAGTGCGCCGTATACTGCGTGTAAAGTTTATGTTGGGCTTGTTTGACAATCCGTATAAATACTGCGATGAAACCCGTGAAAAAGAAACCATAGGCAAGAAAGAATTCCACGACGGAGTACTGGATATGGCTAAAAAGTCAATTGTGCTGCTGAAGAACGAGAAGAACCTGCTTCCTTTGGCAAAACAAGGTAAAAAGATAGCACTAATAGGAGCCTTGGCAAACGATAAAACCAGTCCGCTGGGCAGTTGGCGTATCGGTGCCGATGACGGTACTGCCGTCTCTGTACTCGAAGGTATGCAGCAATACAAAGGCAACCAGCTTACCTATACAAAAGGTGCTGATGTAGCACTTGGTAAGCCTGTATTTGTAAGCGAAACCCATATTAACACAACAGATAAAAGTGGTTTTGCCGAGGCTGTAAAAGCCGCAAAAGCTGCCGATGTTGTGGTTATGGTACTGGGCGAACACGGCCTGCAAACCGGGGAAGGCCGCAGCCGCAGCGACCTGGGATTACCGGGTGTGCAACAGGAACTACTGGAAACAATTTATAAAGCCAACCCAAATATTGTACTGGTACTGAACAATGGACGCCCATTAGCATTGCCGTGGGCTGCCGAAAACATTCCGGCTATTGTTGAGGCATGGCATCTGGGCACAGAAGCCGGTAACGCCGTGGCGCAGGTACTGTATGGTGACTATAACCCAAGCGGTAAACTGCCTATGAGCTTCCCGAGGAATGTGGGGCAGGTTCCTATTTACTACAATCACAAAACCACAGGAAGACCGGGTAACGGGCAGCCTACCGAAAGCGTATTTTGGTCGCATTACACTGATGTGGCAAACAGCCCGCAATATCCGTTTGGGTACGGACTTAGCTATACCACATTTAGCTATGGTAACCTGAAAATAAGCGGTAACTCGTTTGGCAAAAACGGTAAGATTACCGTTACTGTTGATGTAACCAATACCGGGAAAGTGGAAGGTAAGGAAATAGTACAGCTGTACCTTCACGACTTGGTAGCTTCGGTAACACGCCCTGTAAGGGAACTGAAAGGGTTTAAAAACATTAGCCTGAAACCGGGTGAAACCAAAACCGTGAGCTTTATCATTGACGAAGAGCTGGTGACTTTTTATACCGCCAATAAAAAATTTGAAGCAGAGCCGGGCGATTTTACAGTATTTGTAGGAGGCGACTCTAACGCTACATTAAACGCTTCATTCAGCTATACCGAATAAACTTATATGATTATGAAAATACTATCCACTACCCTGCTGTTATGCGCTACTGTAACGGCTTTGGCCCAGCCAAAAAAGGGAAAGCTTGTATGGGAAGAAAACTTTGACGGTACTACCCTGAACGAAAAAGTATGGAACTTTGAGTTAGGCAACAACGGATGGGGTAACAACGAACGCCAGGATTACACTAAGGACAATCACAGTGTGGCGGGTGGTTTCCTTACCATTACCGCAAAAAAAGACGGCGACCACTATACCAGTACCCGTATAACCACGGCAGGCAACAAGGAGTTTAAATACGGCTATATAGAAGCCCGTGCCAAGCTACCTAAGGGTTACGGCATTTGGCCTGCGTTCTGGATGCTGGGTGGTAACATTAAGCAGGCAGGATGGCCGCTTGCCGGCGAAATAGATATTATGGAGTACATAGGCCGTGAGCCGCATACCATATACACTACCCTACACACAAAAGCCACACACGGCGAACACGCCAGCAGCAAAAAAACCGATATGGGTAATATAGAGGAAGGTTTCCACACGTATGGGGTAAACTGGACTAAGGATGCCATGACGTTTTATGTAGACGGAAAAGAAGTGTACAAATACGCCCCGGAAAAGAAAACCATAGAAAACTGGCCGTTTGACCAACCATTTTATATACTGATAAATATGGCAGTAGGCGGCAACTTTGGTGGCCCTAAGGTAGACGACAGCATTTTTCCGCAGGAATATGTTATAGACTACGTAAGAGTATACAACAACGGATAAATGAAGCGTTTTTAATAGTTCTAAGTTAGTAGAGCCGTGCAGTTTTGCACGGCTTTCTTTTTATGTAATATTAGTTTTGCTGTGCTTTAAAAAGTCCTAGCAAGAAATTAGGTTCTACCATTCCAGTTTCTGATGCTTCCATAGCATCAAGCACACCCTGGGTGGCAAACGGACTTAAGCCCATATTGATCCCTATTTCGTGTATGGCCACCTCCTCTAAATCGTTTAATATACCATCGGCGTGCATTAACAATGCCAGTCTGTAAAAGTGCAGTATACGTTCGTGCTCGTCTTTTATGGTTAGGTGTTCTGCCGGTTTTGTAAACAGGCTTTCAAACACATCTGTTTCTACATCAAGGTGTTTTGCTATAATGGTCAGGAAACGGTGTTCGCGCTCGTTTACATGACCGTCTATACGCGCAAAAGCAATCATATCAGACAGGAGGCTTAGTTTCTCGTTGTAGGTGCTCATAGAAAGGATTTTTGCGAAAATATCTTTTTCGTGTTAAAAATCCAAACCAGTTTCTAAGTTGTTAATAATTTGAGCTAAATCTTCAGGGGTAAAAACCTTATCGGGTTCAATTATTCCTAATGCATGTTGGGGCATAAACGATATTTCGGCCGTTACAGGATCTTGTATAAGTATACTTCCTCCCGCTGCCTTAACTGCTTTTAGGCCGTCTGTACCATCGGCATTAGCGCCCGAAAGTAATATTGCCGTAATACCACTACCGTAGGCATCTGCCGCCGACTGGAAAACCACATCGATACTCGGCCTGCTGTAATGCACTTTTTCAGAAACATCAAGACTTAATTCACCATTTCTTTCAAAAAGCAGGTGGTAATCGGCCGGAGCAACATAAATATATCCTCGCTTAAGCTGTGTTTTATCTTCAATATCTTCTACGGGTATACTGGTTTTAAGCGCTATCAGTTCTTCAAGCTGGCTGTCTTCGGTATTTGCCCTGTGCAGCACAATAACTATAGAAAGGTTTTTAAGAATATCTAACTTAGGAAGTACTTTTATCAGCACTTCCAGACTACCGGCTGAACCGCCAATAAGCAAAAGTTGTTTTACGATCAGCGAATCTTTTTCCATATCTTTTCCTTTCTCAGCTGTTCGTACTGTTCCTGCATTTTCGAAAACTTGATGGTTTCTTTTGTTCCTAAGGCAAGATAGCCTAACGTAGCCAGGCTGTCATCAAACAAATGCAGCGCACGGTCCTGGAGGTCTTTGTCAAAATAAATAAGTACGTTGCGGCACAGGATGATATCAAACTCGTTAAACGAACGGTCTGAAACCAGGTTGTGCTGCGAAAACACCATACGCTCAGAAAGCTCAGAACTGAATTTGGCTATTCCGTAGTTGGCAATATAGTAGTTAGAGAAATCCTCCCTACCGCCTGCTGCAACGTAGTTTTCGCTGTACGTTTTCATCATACGTAACGGAAACACACCACTCTTGGCTGTATCCAGTACATTGGTATTAATATCTGTGGCGTAAATAAGGCTTTTGTGCAACAGGTTGGCTTCTTTAAGTAGTATAGCCATAGAATATACCTCCTCGCCCGTAGAACAGCCTGCATGCCATATACGTATAAAAGGCTTGGTTGCCAAAACAGGTATTATTTCATTTCGTAATACGGCATAAAAAGCCGGGTCACGAAACATTTCGGTTACGTTTACGGTAATTTCTTCAATCATACGGCTGAAGTAAGCCTCATCTACCCTTACCCTCGAAAGAAATTCCGGAAAACTGGAAAACCCGTCCATTTGGTACAGACGGTCTACGCGGCGCTTAAATGAAGCCCGCGAATAGCCCGAAAAATCGTAGCCGTAGTATTCAAAAATATCATTTATAAGGAGTTGCAGTTCCCTATCCTCTATCATATACTTTTCTTAATTACAGTACAGCAAGTTGCTGCATCAGTTTATCTACATCTATTGGTTTAGATACATATCCGTCTGCACCTGCCCTAAGGCATTTTTCCCTGTCGCCTACCATGGCCTGGGCGGTTACGGCTATTACCGGAACTCCTTGCCTGTTTTCTAAACCTTTTATAACCGGTATGGCCTCATAGCCATCCATACCCGGCATCATCATATCTATAAGTACTATATCTGTAGGAATGTTACCTTCTAAAAGCTCAATGGCCTCTGCAGCTCCCTGGGCCGATATACAACGGTAGCCTCTGGATTTTAATACCGCATTCAGCGCAAAGATATTACGGGCATCATCATCAATGATCATTACTGTTTTGTTTTTTGCTTCCATCTTTTTATATTAAAATGATCATTGTTTGTCGTATAACCATACCCTTAGCAAAGATAAAAGCTGGTCTGTATCTACAGGCTTTGTAATATAATCGCTGGCTCCGGCATTAATACATTTCTCACGGTCGCCGGTCATGGCCTTAGCCGTTACTGCTATAACAGGAAGGTTCTTAAACCTGCCATCCCTTCTTATATGGGCTGCTGTTTCATATCCGTCCATGTTAGGCATCATCATATCCAGTAGTACCACATCGGTATCTGGGTTCTGGTTCAGGGTTTTTAAAGCCTCTTTACCATCAATAGCCGTAATAACTGTCATTTTTAGGGCTTCAAGTGCCTTTGTAAGCGAATATATATTACGTACATCATCGTCTACAACCAGTACTTTCTTATCGCTGAGGATGTTATTCATGGCACCGCGCTTCTTACCTGCATCGCCGGGTTTTCCTTTATTTTCTTCCACCAGGTGCAGGAACAGCGAAACCTCATCAAGCATACGCTGGTACGAGTGGGCTGTTTTTACAATAATACTGTCGGCATACTTACGTATTTTAAACTCCTCTTTCATAGACAGGCTCTTACCTGTAAATACGATAACCGGAAGGTTTTCAAGGCCCGGAGTTTGCTTCACGTTTTCAAGGATTTGGTACGCCTGCTTATCGGGCACACCCATATCCAATATTACACAGTCTACCTCTTCACGTTTTAGTGCCTCAACGCCATCTGTAACAGCGCTTTTTATCTCCGAATTAATATTATAAGACCCCAGGAAATATGAAAGTGCCTGCGCGTGCTTAGGGTTGTCTTCTACAATAAGTACCTTTTGCGATTCACGGTTTATAAAATGCTCTATACGTTTAAACACGTCCGGTATCTGCTCATACGCCATAGGCTTATCCAGGAAGTTAACAGCCCCCTTAAGCAGGCTTTCTTTTTTAAGCTTATGGCTACTCATAATGTGCACCGGTATATGGCGGGTTTGAGCATTAGCCTTCAGCTCTTCCATAACCTCCCAACCGCTTTTTACAGGAAGCTCTATATCCAGCAATACCCCCGATGGCCTGTAAGCAAGTGCAAGATCCAGTGCCTGGTCGCCGCGTACACTTACAATACCCTTGTAACCGCGCTTGCGCGTAAAATCTAACAAAGTGCGTGCAAACGGCACATCGTCTTCAACGATAAGTACCGAACGGTCTCCCGGTTGCAGGCTCTCGCGGTCGTCTTCTACACTTTCAGGGATTACTGTACTGCGATAATCTTCTACCGGCCTGTCCAGCAGGGTTTCTTTTTCAGCAACGGGTTTGACATCAACCTTAGGTTGTACCAAATTAGAAGGAGATACTACAACATGTTGCGGAACAGGAGTACCATATACCGGAATGGTTAGGGTAAATTCACTGCCTTTTCCTGCTTCACTTTTAAGAGCAAGTTCACCATTAAGTAACTTGGCAAGTTCACGACTTATAGAAAGGCCAAGGCCAGTACCTCCGTACTTGCGCCTTGTACTACCGTCTGCCTGCTTAAATGCTTCAAACACCATGGCCTGTTTTTCCAGCGGAATACCTATACCTGTATCTTTAACCGTAAATTGTATCAGCTTATCGTTTTCAGGAAGCTTTTTTACAGTAAGGGTTACACTACCCTCACTGGTAAACTTAATAGCATTAGAAAGCAGGTTTTTAAGTATCTGCTCCAGGCGCATTTTATCTGAACGCAGCACCACCGGTGCATCTTTATCATCTATATAAAGGCTAATTGCCTTTTCCCTTGCCATCGGGGTAAACATACCCTTAAGGGCTGACGTAACTTCTTCTGTAGGTATATCAGAAAAATCCAGGTCCATTTTTCCGGATTCTATCTTGCTCAAATCCAGAATCTCATCTATAAGCCCTAACAATCCGTTACCCGAACTTTGTATAACCCTTGCAAATTCTATTTGCTCATCATTAAGGTTCTTATCACTGTTTTCAGAAAGTAGCCTGCTTAGCAGTAGTATAGAGTTTAGCGGAGTACGCAGTTCGTGCGACATATTTGCCAGGAACTCACTCTTGTATCGGGTAGATATTTCCAGCTCTTCCGATTTTTTAAGTATTTCCATATTACGCTCTTCCAGCAAGGCACCACGTTCGCTAAGTTCCTCATTGGTTTGCTGTAGTTCTTCCTGTTGCACACGCAGTTCTTCCTCGCTGGCCTGTAGTTTTTCAGTTTGCGTTTCCAGTTCGGCATTCATGCTTTCCAGTTCGCTGTGTTGTGCTCTTAGCTCCTCACTTTGTGCCTGGGTTTCTTCTAACAGTTCCTGCAGGCGTTTACGGTTTCGGGCTGCCTTAAGGGCTATGCCTATGTTATTTGATACTGCTTTAAGGAACTCTACCTCGCGAGGGCAAAACCCTTTTACGCTTACCAGCCCCATAGCGCCTTCTACCTTAATATCTTTAAGTGGAAGCGCTATAATGTGCGACGGTTTTAACTCTCCCAGGGCATAAGAAATACTTATGTTTTCTGTTTCTATGCCTTTAAGCTCTATCATATTACCCGATAGCGCCGCCTGGCCCAAAACGCCGTCGCCAAACTTTACATTTCGCCTTTCTTCTGAAGGCACAAAGCTGTAGCCCGCCACAGAATGAAGCATATCATTTTCTACAATGTAAATTGCAGCAGCATCGCTGTTAATGTAAGAGGCTATGTAGTCTACTATATCACTACACAGCTGCTCAACCGGCTTTTCGCCTATCATTACGGTATTAAGCTCTGCTATACCCGATTGTTCCCACTCATTATCAGATAGCGTTTTAAACGATTGGCTTAGTGACCTCGCCATACTGTTAAGCGAACCGCTTAATGAGCCAAGAGAATCATTCTGACGGTCATTGGTACGAATCTCATAGTCTCCTGCCGAAATTTGCGAAGCTATTCCGCTGATAACTTCAATACGTTCGCTCATTTCCCTGTCTTTTTGCCTAAGGGTTTCATGAAGCACAGCGCGTTCCCTGTAATCGCGCATTATCTTACTGAAGTAAAAACCGCTTATAAAAAGTGATAACAACGCTGCAAGCACTATGGTAACTACCGATGCATCACTATAATTCTCAGTATACTCCATGCGTTGTTTAAGCAGTCCTTGCTCTTCTTCCTGAAGGTCGGAAATACACTTCCTTATCGCCCCCATAATTCTTCTGCCTTCGTCTATATCTTCAGGATAAACCGTACGATGCTCTCGCTTAAGCTTAATGCGGTCTTCCATAAAATTGAAATACGAATCTACAAGCGGTGCCAGTTTTTGAAGTGTTTTTTGCTGTATGGGATTATCCAGCGTAAGCAGTTCTACTTCATCAAAGTATGAATTACATTCCTGCTGCGCACCTTTATACTGGCTCAGGTACTCTTCTTTGCCGGTTATAAGGTATCCGCGCATACTGGTTTGTGCCTCCAGTAAAACAGTATTACCATTATTTACATTAGATATAACCTGCTGCGTATGGTCTACCATTTTATTACTGCCCAGCAAATTACCTATACAAAAATAAGAAGCTAAAGAGCTTATTATTAATATAATGAATGATATACTAAAACCTATAAATAAATTTCTCCTGAAATTTGTATTCATCTAATCTGTCTTTGTCTTTTTGGAGTTATTAAACAGGAAATACCATAATAAAGCTGGCACCCTCGCCCGGCGCGCTTTTTGCGGTAATAATTCCGTTGTGCTTTTCTATTATTTTCTTTGCTATGGCCAGGCCTATTCCGGTACCGTCATACTGCTGGCGGTCGTTAAGGCTCTGGAAGATGATGAAGATACGGTCTAAATATTTTTCATCAAATCCTATCCCATTGTCTTTTACAACGATGCGATAGAAGTTATCCCGGGCATTGGAAACAGGAGCATCAAAGCTTTTTTCATTAGTATACTCACCTTCTATTGTTATTTGAGGCGGAACACCAACTTTCGCAAATTTAAGCGAATTTCCCACTAAATTCTGAAAAAGTTGCCTTAATTGACTCCTTACACCATGTATAGACTGCAACGGAGATAAACTTATACGTGCATCTTTTTCTTCTATGAGGTAATCAAAATCAGTAATTACTTCATTAATAACATCATTAAGGTCTACCTGTTCGGGTACTACTTTAGAGGAAAGACGCGAATAATCTATCAGGTCGGTAATAAGCCTCGACATACGATTAGCCGAACGTAGTGTACGGCTTATATAATCCTGCGCATCGTCAGATGTAATATACCTGTCCCTGATTATTTTGGTAAACATTTCTATTTTCCGCAGTGGCTCTTTCAGGTCGTGCGATACCACCCAGCTGAATTGCTGCAACTCATGGTTTCGAAGTTCCAGTTCCTCATTTTTTTGGAGTAACTCGCGGGTACGCTCTTCCACTTTGGCTTCCAGGTTGTCCTGTGCTTCTTTACGTATTTCAATTTCTTTGCTTAAAATATCGCGAATCTGGCGCAGTTCCTGTTTTTGCTCATACAATTTCAGGAATGTTTTCACCTTAAGTATCAGCAGGTCCGGGTCTACGGGCTTGGTTATATAATCTACCGCTCCGGTTTCGTATCCTTTAGAAATGTATTTTTTTTCTTTGTTTATTGCCGAAAGGAATATTACCGGAATATCGCGTGTGCGCGAGCTTCCCGCCATAATTTCCATTACCTCAAAACCATCCATACCCGGCATTTGCACATCGAGGATGATAAGGGAATAATCTGTTTTCAGGATTTTAATAAGTGCCTCTTCCCCCGATTCGGCCGAATCAGAGTCCAGGTTATGCAGGGCAAGTATTTTTTTAAGGGGCAGGATGTTCTCCCGCTGGTCGTCTACAATAAGAATCATGTCAGCTGGGTAGTTTTACCGGTAAAATGGCTAATGCCATACAGCCTGAAATCCCGCATAATACGGGTAGGCAAAGTGAATAAAATAACAAGGCAATAATCAGGAGCCATCATCCTCCAAAAATAGCAAAAAGATTTGTTAAGGAGTTGTTAAGTACTCAAAGATGACGGCTTAAACAATTAATAAATATTTCATAAATAACTTTAACGGGCAGTAGGTTAGCCTTTTTAGTATATTTGGTTCCTAAACTATTACTCCATGAAGAAACTTTTACTCCTTATAAGCTTACCTTTTTTAGCCGCAGCACAGGTACCGCAATACTACAGCAGCATAGACTTTAGCCTTACCGGCGATGCACTAAAGGCACAACTGGCTACGCTGATTACCGACACACATACTACCGAGCTTGTATATACCCCGGGCGCATGGGATGCCCTGGTACAAACCGACCTGGACCCCACCAATAGTGAAAATGTATTACTGGTTTACGGATACGATGATACCGACACTGATGTAAGCACAGACCGCACCCGCGATAAAGACCTTAGCTGCCATACCAGCAGTTGCACCGGGCTTTGGGTGCGCGAACACGTATACCCAAGGTCTTTGGGTAACCCAAACCTGGAGTTTGAAGGGCCGGGATCGGATGCGCACCACCTGAGGGCGATAGATAACAGTATGAACGGCAGCCGCAGCAACCGCATTTTTGCTGACGGAAGCGGAAATGCTACTACCCTGCCAAACGACCAGTTTTATCCGGGTGATGAATGGAAAGGCGATGTAGCCCGAATGATGATGTATATGTACGTGCGCTACAACACCCAGTGCGAGGCTACCGTAGTAGGCGCCGGCGATACCAGTTACAGTACATATGGCGATATGCCTAATATTTTCCTGGAATGGAACGAGGAAGACCCGGTAAGCTACTACGAAACAAACAGAAATGATGTACTGCAACAACTACAGGGCAACCGAAACCCGTTTATAGACAACCCTTACCTTGCAAACCGTATATGGAATGGCCCGCAGGCCGAAGATACATGGGGGCTGCTGGCTACCGTAACTAATAAATTAAACAATATATACCTGTACCCTACCTGTACAAACGACGAGGTACATATAATGAATACTGAAGGTGAAAAATACAATTATGCTTTGTACAATATGTTAGGACAACAAATACCCATTTCTGTAACAAACGGCACTTTTTCGGTAGAGAAAAATGCGCCGGGAATGTATTTTTTAACAATTACCAACGGTAAAACCGTTAAAATATTAAAACTGATACATAAATAAAGTCTTAAATTTTAACAAACACATAATTTTAACCCTTTTAAATTATATTTTTAATAACGATATTTATATTTAATAGAAAATAAATCATAAATAAAACATAAACAACTACTTATCAACATTCTTTTAATAGATAAAGTTCAAATTTTATATTTGCATAACACATGTTATGCTCTCTGAAACCGAAAAAAGAACTTTAATTATTACTTTGAATGGGAAAAAAATTACACATTAAGTTCAACCTCCTTATACTGGTTACGGTGCTCCTCACCTCGGCAGTATCCTGGGGGCAATATTCACTAACAGGTACTACCTATAGCCAGACCTTTGATGCTTTACCTGCTTCGGGTACTGCTACAGCAACTGGTGGAAACCTTAACAATTACAACACCGCACTAAACGGCTGGTATTTTTCTGAAGTAGGAGGTTCAAGCCCTACAGTCTTAACAGCAGGTACAGGAAGCACAAACACAGGTGATACCTATAGCTTTGGTGTAGCATCTGCTACAGACAGAGCCTTAGGAACACTACTATCTTCAACTGTTACATATTCTATTGGTTTTTATTTTGTAAACAATACCGGCAGTACCATTAACGACCTGCAAATAGCCTACACGGGTGAGCAGTGGCGCCTGGGTGCTACCGGGCGCGAAGATAAACTTGACTTTCAGTACAGCACCGATGCTACATCATTAACAACCGGTACCTGGACTGACCAGGACAACCTGGACTTTATAGCGCCTGTAACAACAGCGCCTACCGGTGCCTTAGTGGGAAACACTACCGGGAACAACACTGCAAAAACATATACTTTTACGGGTATAAACCTTGCCAGCGGAGGCACACTATTCATCCGCTGGAACGATTCAAACGCTACAGGTGCTGATGACGGCCTTGCCGTAGACAACTTTAGCATTACCGCTACGCTTGCAGCAGCCAGCCAGGCCGCGGCACCTACCATAGCTGCAACTGGTGTGGCAAACGGCACCGATACCTACTGGGGTTCGGCTTCTGTTACGCTATCTACTATTACATCAGGGGCTACAATTTATTATACCACCGATGGTTCTACACCTACATCGGCCTCTACACCATATACAGGGCCTTTTAGTATAACAAGTACCAGCACCATTAAGGCCATTGCCACAGGCAGCGGTCTTATAGACAGTGTAATTACATCTAAAACCATAACCATAACCCCACCTAATACTGCCACCCTGCCATACTCGCAGCCTTTCAGTACCTCACTGGGCGACTGGTACAGCTATGCCGTTACCGGAAATAAACCTTGGTTATACAGCAGCTCTACCCCTACCGGGGCTTATGCAAACGGGTATAACGTAGACCCATCGGTAGAATCGTGGTTAATATCGCCTAAGTTTACAGGTATTAACGGTGCTGTTATTACTTTTAACTACACAGTGCCTTATACCGGAGGCGACCTGTTGCTACAATATTCTACAAATTATGACGGCTATAGTGCACCATCTACCGCTACATGGACTACGTTTTATACTATTTCGGGGGCCACAGCAGTAACTACCGTTACCGGCACAGGGAGTGTACAGTTACCTGTATCGGGTAACGTACACGTAGCCTTTAAATACACAGGAAGCCTTGGCGCTTATTCGGCATTCTACATCAAGAACTTTACGGCAGCGGTATCGGGGCCGGCCATAAGCACCACACAGGTTACCACTACGGTATCTACAATTACTTCGGCCACATCGGGTGGCACCATAAGCTACCCTAATGGTACCGTAACTGCTAAGGGTGTGGTATGGGATACCGCGGCTAACCCTACTACCGCGCTTACTACCAAAACTAATGAAGGCGCTGGCAGCGGATCTAACCCTGATACGTATAGCAGTACACTGACGCCACTGACTTCTAACACACTATACTATTACAGGGCGTATGGAATTAACGAAAACGGTACGGCTTACGGAACCGAATACAGCTTTACTACAAGCTGTATTACACCGGGCACCCCTACTGTAAGCACCCCTACAAGTACTTCTACAAGCACTACACTACAAGTAAGCATTGCCGAAAACGGCAACAATGCCACTTCTAAATATTCAATCAGGGTAAACGGGGGTATTTATACCAATTACTTTGTACAGGCAGACGGTAGCATAAATACTACAGAAGTATTTCAAACCGCTGCCGAATGGGCATCTCCTGTAACCGTAACAGGCCTTGCACCGGCCACAACCTATACATTTGACAGCCGTGCACGTAACACTGCCTCAGCTCTTACAAACTGGAGCGGTAGCGCAAACGAAACAACCAGCGAAGCTACCGCACCTACACTTGCGCTAAGTACTTCATCTCTGGCTTTCGGAGACATCTGCCTTAACAGTTACACTACCGGTTCATTCAGCTTTACAGGTACTAATATAGCTGGCAGTGCTACCATAGTTGTAGATGCACTGGCAGGATATTCGTACTCGTTAACCGAAACCGGAACCTATACCAGTACCCTTAACATAACAGGCTTTACAGGAAGCGAAACAACCGTATGGGTACACCTTACCCCTACCGCAGCACAATCTTATGATGGTAATATACCGGTAAACGGACAGGGTACCAACAGTTCTGCCCAACTAACCGTAGCCGCAACGGGTACAGGTATAAATACTCCGGGTACGGTAACTACTGTAGCCGCCAGCGGAGCAGAGATAACCGCAAACACCGCAATTTTACATGCTACATCTACTACCGGATGTTCATCATTCAGCACATACGGTTTTGAATACAGTACTACTTCGGGATTTGCTAATGGTGCCGGTACCGTAGTTACAGCCTCAAATCTTAGCAGCGGCAGTTTCAGCGCCTCAGTAACCGGATTATTGCCTGCAACAACGTATTACTATAAAGCATTTATTTCAGACGGCGCCGGTACACACTATGGCAGCCAGCAGTCTTTTACAACAGAATCACTTGATGCGCCTACGGCTACTGCTGCCACTGATATAGACTATACAACATTTACCGCAAACTGGACTGCAGTAACGGGTGCCTCATCATATCAACTTGATGTAAGTAAATACGAACACTTTGGTATTGGCACACTGGCTACAGACCTGTTCTTCTCAGAATACGTAGAAGGCTCATCAAACAACAAATACCTTGAAATATACAATGGAACAGGAGAAACAGTAGACCTTTCGGGCTATAAACTTCAAATCTATGCTAACGGTGCTACTGCTGCAACGGGTACAGTAAACATGTCGGGGTCTTTGGCAAACGGACAAACTATTGTGTACAAAAACTCGGCAGCTACCATTTACAGCGGTACAGCTATAACCAGTAACTCTATAGCCAACTATAACGGAGATGATGCGCTGGTACTAGCCAAAACAGACGGCACTTATGTAGACATAATAGGAACTATAGGCCAGGATCCGGGCACGCAATGGACAGCAACCGGCGGATATTCTACATTAGACAAAACCCTTGTACGTAAAGCCTCTGTAACAAGTGGCGTATCGGTTAACCCCGCTTCGGGCTTCCCTACCCTGGCAACAGAATGGGATGTTTATACAATAGATACCGGAACATACCTGGGCAGCCATACCTTTAACTTTACACCTGATTATGTTTCGGGATACGAAAATAAAACGGTAAGCGGTACTTCAGATGCTGTAACAGGCCTTGAAGATAATACCACGTATTATTACAGGGTTAGGGCATACAGCACTAACAACACCTCGGTTAACAGTAATACCATAGCCGTAACTACACTATCTGAAACACTTACATGGGTAATACCAAATGGGCTTACAGCACCTCAATGGCAACCAAACGGGCAAACCCCTAATGCACTTACTGATGTAATTATAGCTGAAGATTATACCACTGCTACTGATGGTACATTTACAGCAAAAAGCATTACACTTAACAATGGGTATACCTTTACGCTTTCAGAAAACACCACAGTAATACTTGAAGAAGGTATTACAAACAACAGTGCGGTAAATGATTTTGTGATAGAAAATAATGCATCGTTACTGCAAAACAGCACTGCTGCAAATACTGCCGAAGTGACAGTAAAAAAGACCAGCAACCCACTATACAGGTTAGACTACACACTTTGGTCATCTCCGGTTACAGGGTACACACTGTATGAATTTAGTCCTGCTACAGTCGCTAGTCGTTTTTATGAATACATATATGTTGCAGCCGAAAATGCTCAACTATATAACCCTATTCCTTCTTCAACAGAATTTGAAGCCGCTAAAAGTTACCTTATCCGTATGCCAAACGTGCTAACAAGCGACGTAACAGGCACTACAAACGATGGTGTAACCACACCTGCCGAATATACCGCAGGTACTGATAACTATTATTATCCGGGTAAATTTGAAGGTGTACCTAACAATGGAACAATTACGAAAACCCTTTCACTTGACCTTAACCGCTTCAATGCTGTAGGTAACCCATACCCGTCGCCTATCAGCCTGTATGAGTTTATAACACAAAACACTGATGTGCTGGAAACAGGTACACTCTATTTATGGAGGAAGAGAAACAATGCGACAACATCAACCTATGCCACACTTACACTATCGGCATTCACAGCGAATAATGGCTCGGCTATGGGAGGGCAGGATCAGGCAGGATATTTTTCTAACCCTGACGAAACCACCTGGACACTGGCTCCTACGCAAGGCTTCTTTGTACAGACTAAATTTACAGCTACTACAGGTGCTATACTTACCTTTAATAACAGCATGAGGACTGCAGCATCATCTGCCGGACAAGCCTTCTTTAAAAATGTAAACCCTAATGCCGGTATAAATAAATCACGCTACTGGCTAAACCTTACAAACCAGGCAGGCGCTTTCAGTCAAATGGCTGTGGCGTATATGGAGAATACCACTACCGGATTTGACTATGGTTATGATGGTAAAACCATGGTAGACGGAAACAACATAAGCCTATATACCATTGCTGCCGAAAGTAACTTTGCGGTACAGGCAAGGCCACAGTTTGAAAACCAAGACTTGGTAACTGTAGGTTTTAATGCTGTAACCGCTGGTGAATATACAATAAGCATGGATCATAACGACGGTGTATTTGCAAACGGCCAGTCGGTATTCCTGGTAGATAAAACAGAAGGCTTAGTACGTAACCTTAATGATAACGACTATACCTTTACTACCGAAGCCGGTATATTTAACGACCGTTTTGATATAGTATATACCACTACTGCACTTGGCACCGAAAACCCGGTAATAGACGCCAGCACCGTTGTTGTTTATAAAAACGGTAATACAATAGGCATTAATACTGGCAATACACTTATGCAGGGTGTTAGTATTTATGACATTCGCGGAAGGAAACTGTTTACTGAAAACGGGCTAAACACCACTGAAACCAGCATAAATGGACTAAATGCAGAACAACAGGTACTGATTGTAGAGATACAAACTGCAAAAGGAACGGTTTCTAAAAAGATAGTATATTAAAAAACAGCATTTCAAATTAAAATCCCCTTTATCTTATTTAGGTAAAGGGGATTTTTCGTTTAAAGGGTATAAAAGAAGAACTAGCTATTTTACTTTACCTGAAACAGGGTTTATCCTGAAATAAGTATTCTTGTCAAATGAAATATGATAAGGCGAGGTAAAGAAAGTACTTGGTAAATAATAATCAGTAGTTATTATCTGCGCACCTGATTCTTTGGCAGCTTCAAAGCGGCTGTAATCGTTTTTACGAGCCTCTTTAGTATCGGCATCGGCACGAGTACGTATAATGTAGCCTTTCTCTACCATTTCTTTAATGTTGTCTTTTTGCGGTTCGTTCAGGAACATAGCTGCTGCTTCGGGAGTACCGGGTTTTACGTTTACAAAAGCCACTCGCCCTTTTAGCGAAGGATGCCCTTCCATATAAAGGTCGCGTTTTTTGCCGTTATTGTCCAGTATAAACATAAACCTGCCGCGCGCCTGTTTCAGCGTAGGCCAGTTACCTTTAAGCACCGCTTCTTCAAGGGTTTTGTAATTTCCGCGCACCATATCCGGTGTTATCAGTTTGTCTTTACCCAAGTTTTTAATTATAGTAGCATCCACAGCATCATACACCTGTGGAGAATACTTTTCGGCTGTACCTCCCAGCTTGCTGTCTTCATCCTTAGGCTCAAGGGTTATAAATATTGGTTCGTGCCCGGGATGTGCATCACTCCATTTTTTAAGGGCAATAAGCAGTTCGTCAAACGTGGTATACCAGGTACGAAAATCTACATCCGTCATGTGGAAAACCTTAAAGCCCGGCTTATTCATAGCACCATCGGTATTATAAGGAGTAATAGGCTTAGCCAGTTCAAGCCCTTTGGGGTGTGCATACCTACCGCCCTGTGTATCGGCATAGATGTCTATTTCCAGGTTACGCAGGCCCATATCCAGCTGCTTGGTGGTTTCTATATGGTCATATTGCAGCCCACTAAGATCGCGTGTAGTATCAAGCTTATGTAAAGCCTCATACAGTTGTGGTTCTATAGCTTTTCGGTAGCTGTTATGAGAACCTATAACCTGAATCTGGTTTAGTTTAAGGTTGTCGTTTTGGGCTAAAGCTGTAAAAGAAAAACCTGCACTGAAGGCCAGCACAAGCGGTAATTGAAAAAATTTCATATTGGGAATTTAATGAATTGTTCAGGATTTCAAAGCTACTCCCCCCATATTAGAGCCGTGTTACCTAAACGCAAACAAAAATTGAACCCTACATCAATTTTAAGTAAACACAAAATCACCATTGCTTACTATTAAAACGTTTTAGGAGCTAACATAGGTTAGTTCGGTAAACATCTTCTTAATTTAAAAATAACCTTTAAAAAAAACGTTTCCGCTCGTTGTTGCCTTATTTCGCACCTAACTTTTTTCTCCTGTACAGACCCAATTAAATATATAAAATTAAACTGCTCTGCCTATGATATAACCCTTTTTGGTATACCAAAAAAACAAAAGGGGCCGCAACTGCTGCAACAGTTACGGCCGGAGTATTAAGCCGTGTATAAACAAACAACTTAAAACCCAATGTATTTTAAAACTACACATTTTAACCTTAAAAAGTACTGCTTTATTGCACCTGCCCTAATGGCGTTACAAACCGGGTACAGTGCCGAAGCAAACACAACAGTAAATATAAATAGTATTACTGTTACCACAAAAGCAGGAAAAGCTTTTGTATTTCAACAAACCGTAAAAGGCCGTGTACTCGATGAAACCGGCATGCCGCTACCGGGAGCTACCGTTATTAATAAAGCTAACGGAAAAAATACCGTTACCGACATGGACGGTAACTTTGAAATTGAAGCTGCACAGGGCGCCGCCCTTGAAATAGTGTTTGTTGGCTTTGAACGACAAACCGTTACTGTAAACGGCAGTGAAATTACCGTAAACATGAAATCTGGTGCTAACGAGCTTCAGGAAGTAGTACTTATAGGTTACGGTAACCAAACCAAAAAAGACCTTACAGGATCTGTAACACAACTTAGTTCTGAGCAGTTCCGCCAGGGTGTAAACATTTCTGCAGATAACCTACTACAAGGTAAAGTAGCCGGTGTACGCGTAGTACCTACCAGCGGCGAGCCGGGTGCAGGTATCAACGTAAGTATACGAGGTATAGGCTCTATCCGTAGCGGTAGTACACCGCTATTTGTGGTAGACGGTGTGCCACTTACTAACGACGACGCAAGTCCGTCTGGGCCAAACATGGGATTTGGTACTTCATCGGCCAAAAACCCACTTAACTTTTTGAACACAAGCGATATCGAATCGATGACCGTGCTTAAAGACGCTTCTGCCGCCGCTATATACGGTGCCCGTGGTAGTAACGGTGTGGTAATCATAACCACTAAAAAAGGCGCAAAAGGCGAAGCCAACTTTACGGTGGATTCGTACCTTGGTTATTCATCGGTAGCGCACAAAATAGACGTGCTTAGCGCAAGCGAGTACCGTAATGCACTTACTGAAACCGGTGGCGACCCGGCATTTGACCACGGTGGAAATACCGACTGGCAGGATGTAATATTCCGTACTGCGGTTACTAAAAACAATTCATTCTCCTTTTCTAAGCAATCAAACAGTGGTAACTACTATGTATCGCTTTCGCAAATGGATCAGGAAGGTATTGTGCAAAACAGCGGCTTTAAGCGTACTACCGGAAGGGTAAACGTAGCTGAATCATTCCTGGATAACAAGCGCCTGCGTGTTAAGGCAAACCTTACTGCCAGCGAAACCAAAGACAGCGGAGTACCTACAGGTGATGACGGTGGTAGCGACGGACAGCTTATCATCCATGCGTTGATGGCTAACCCTACCCGTTCTGTATTTGACGAAAACGGCGATTATACCAACTTTAACATGAATGCCCACTACAACCCTGCTTACCTGCTAAGCGTATACAGCGACGAAACCCGCACCACACGTATACTGGGTAATGTAGAAACATCATTCCGTATTATAGACGGACTTGAGTATAAGCTGAATGTAGGTATAGACCGTTCTATGTCTGAAAGGAACACTACTATGTATCCTAACCTTACAGACCGTTACCCTAACGGACGTTATGTACAGGGCAACATGGAATCTAAAAGCTCGCTATTAGAACACTACCTTACCTATAACAAAACGTTTGGTACTCATAAAGTTGAAGCCCTTGCCGGTTTCTCATACCAGAAATTTGAGCGTAGCGGTACCAGCTTTATTATGGATGGTATTGCCGACCAGGATACTGGTGTAAACCCTGCAAACAACCCTGCTTTCCAGGGCACACAGGCCGGTGTATCGGGTTATGCACAGATAAATGAGCTACAATCATACTTCGGCAGGGTAAACTACACCTTTAACGATAAGTACCTTGTAACAGCATCTTTAAGGGCCGACGGTTCTACACGTTTCGGTGCAAACAACAAATATGGTTACTTCCCATCGGCAGCACTTGGCTGGAACATTTCGCAGGAAAGCTTCCTAAAGGATTCTCAAACTATATCTAACCTGAAGCTTCGTTTAAGCTGGGGACAAACCGGTAACCAGGACGTACAAAACAAACAAACCCTGGCTGCTTATGCTCTTAGCCCGTCTGACGGTTACTACCTGTATGACGACCTGACGCTTGTAAACGGTATATCTGTGTCGCGTACACCAAACCCTGACCTTAAGTGGGAAGTAGTAACACAGTACAACGTAGGTACTGATTTCAGCATCCTTAACGACAAACTGTATGGTACTGTAGATTACTTTAACAAGACCACTACCGATGCTATCCTTTATATCCCTGCTCCGGTACTTAGCCCTACAACGTATGTGTGGACTAACGTAAACAATGGTAAGATAATAAACAAGGGTTTAGAAGTAATGCTGGGGTCTAAAATCATAGACACGCAGGATTTCTCATGGTCGGCAGACATTAACGGTGCCACACTTAAAAATGAGATTAAGGACCTTCCGGTATCTGAAATCCTTTCGGGTACAGTATCAGGTCCGGGGCAAAGCGGTGTATTAGCTAACATTTATAAAAGCGGTTATGCAGCCGGTTCATTCTACCTGCTTAAATTTAATGGTTTTGATGAAAACGGCGCTGCTACTTACGTAGACAAAGACAATAACGGTGTTATAGATAACAACGACCGCTTTATAAAAGAAGGTGCACTACCTAAACTTACTTACGGTTTTAACACTAACCTGCGCTACAAGAGCTTCGACTTCTCTATGTCTATCATAGGACAAAGCGGTGGCTACCTGCTAAACAATACCGGGCTTAATGCACTAAACATAAACAACCTTGCATCAGACAGGAACGTAGCCACAAACTATTATGAAAGCGGTGCTAACCCGTCTAACTCTCCGCAGGTATCTACACTTTACCTTGAAAAATCTGACTTCCTGCGTATTAACAGTGCGCGCTTAGGTTACACGTTTAAACACCCTAAACTAAACTGGCTACAAAGCTTAAACCTATACGTTACAGGTACTAACCTGCTTACAATAACGCCATATACAGGCTACGACCCACTTATAAACTCGCCAAAATCGAGCGGTGGTAACCAAAGTATCGGTATAGACTACGGTGCATACCCTACTTCAAGGACATTTATACTAGGTGCAACCCTAAAAATCTAATTACTATGAAACTGAATAAACATAAAGGAAAACTTTTACTTGCAGCCGTTACAGCAATTATTCTTGCCGGCTGTACATCGCTGAACGAACAGGTGCTTGACGAAGTACTGGGATCTGATGCTTCAGATCCGGCCGGCGCACTTGCCGCGGCTTATGACCGCCTTGGCGACGGAACTTTTGTAGACAACGGTGGTATGATAGCCATGCAAGACTATGCCAGCGATATGTCGTTACTACCTACCCGTGGAAGTGACTGGGGTGACGGCGGAAAATGGCGTGCCATGCACGAGTTTACCTGGGCTCCTGATAATGCAGTGGTAACCACTAACTGGAACAACCTTACTAACGGTATTACACGCTCGTTAACGGCTATAAACATTATCAGTGCAAGTACTATAGACCAAAAAGAGCTTTTTCTTGCTGAGGCTCGTGGCCTTCTTGCATTTTATACCTACCACACGTTAGATTTGTTTGGGCAGGCACCGTACCGCGACCCAATGAATCCTAACGCCCCGCTGGAGGTACGCAAAGCCGATACTGCAATAGACGAACTTATTGTAGAAGTAGAAAGCCTGCTGCCTAACCTTGCTGATATGAATACACAGGGTACACACCACGGCCGTTTTACAAAACAGGCTGCCTATGCACTGCTTAGCTCTATGTACCTTAACCGTGCCGTATATAAAGACCGCTATAACGCAAGCGCAAGCTTTAACTTTACTGAGACTGCTGTGAGCGGAAACGGTACCGATATGGACAAGGTTATAGAGTATACCAGCGCTATTATAAACTCTGGTATTTACAGCCTGGAGAGTAACTATTTCCACAATTTTGATATAGATAACACAAACGGTAGTGAGCTTATATTTGCCATAGTGCAAAAAATAGATTACGTACACAACGGTGATAACGACCTGGCGTACATGAGCTGCGAACGTAACCAAAGGTGTTCGGCCGGAAACAGGGGAACTAACGGTTCTTGTCTTACTCCTGAGTTCTTTGCCACATGGGATGGTTTCCATGACGACCCAAGGTTTTCAAGGCACTACCAGTACAGCGACGGTACCTGGTTTATGAACGACGGTACCGACGTAAGTGTACCCGCTACAAGCCTTGTAGTAGGCACACAAAACCCTTGGTTCCACTTTAACAGGGGTATACTTTACGGTCAGCAATACGGTCCTAAACTACTTTCGAGCGGTACACTGGAAATGACAGACGATGGCAGGATAAAAGTATCTTCATTGGTATGCGAAAAGAGTACAACTACCCCTATGAACTTTACACCTGAACTGAATTTTGACAATCCTGCCCAAGCTGTGTTTGCTCAAAACCAGATTAATCGTGGTGCTCGTTGCTTTAAATATGAATTTGACCCTCAGGAAGGAAACGGATCCAGCAACGTAGACATATCACTATACCGTTTAGGAGGTATTTACACCATGAGGGCTGAAGCTTATATGCGTAAAGGTAATAGCGCCGCTGCCCTTGCAGATATTAACATGCTTCGCACAAGCCGTACACGTGAGGCGCTTTATGGCAATGCTGCAGGTACTGCAATACCGTCTATAGACATGGACATCTTATACAGGGAAATAGGTTTTGAAACCTACTGGGAAATGTGGAGAAGGCCGCAAATGATACGTTTCGGTAAATACGAGCAAGCGCTTCCTGGTTCTGCAAAACCGGTGACTGAGCCGTACAGGAGGATTTTCCCTATACCACAGTCTACCATGGATATTTCTAAAGACTTTACCCAAAACCAAGGCTATCCTAACTAATATACATATCAAATATTCCTTAAACAAAGGGCTGCCCATACGGGTGGCCCTTGTTATTTTTTCATTAGTCTACTAAATCTATATTTTTACAATATTATCAACAAAATAGTTATTTAAGTGAAATAAATTCAAAACAATTAGGATTAAATCGAAATATTACTGAAATTTGTTTTGTAATTGGTTATTCAGGTGGAAAACATACTCCTTATAGCGGCGGGCTTTATTATAGGCAGTTGCGGTACCCTTATAGGTGCCGGAGGCGGATTTATACTTGTGCCAATGCTGCTTATATTTTACCCTGAACTGGGTACTGAGCGCATTACGGCCATATCTATGGCGGTTGTTTCATTAAACGCCATATCGGGTACAGCAGCTTATGCAAAATCAGGACGTATAGATTACAAGGCCGGGATCAGCTTTAGTGCATTCACCATACCGGGATCTGTACTTGGCGCTCTTCTGGTAAAATACATCCCGCGTGATGCCTTTAGTTTTGTTTTTGGCATATTGCTGGTAGTATTAGCCGTTTATCTTTTTTACAAAAACAGCAGGCCTCTTAAAACACATACAGCCATAACTGCCACAAAGGGTTACGCTACCCATACACTTACCGATAAAACCGGCACAACATTTACCTATAGCTTTAGTAAAATAAAGGGTTACGCAATTAGTATAGTAGTTGGTTTTATATCTCCTTTGCTGGGTATAGGCGGTGGTATTATACACGTACCTGCCATGGTAAACTGGCTGCGTTTTCCGGTACATATAGCCACTGCAACTTCGCATTTTATCTTGTCTGTAATGGCTACCGCTACAGTGATTACCCACCTTACCGAAGGCACTTATAACAGTCCCGAAATAATAAAACTAATTGTATTATTAGCTATCGGTGTAGTACCAGGAGCACAACTGGGTGCGTATTTTTCGGGCAAGTTAAAAAGCTCAGTTATATTACAGGCGCTATCTCTATGCCTTATTATTGTAGGAATAAGGATATTTATAAGGTAGCACTACTCTACTCTTTCCAGCACTTCCTGGTGTGCCGTATTCTTGTTTTTATAGTACCAGGTATTGTTTTTACCCTTTATCATTTCACCAAACTTTATAGCCACAGCACTGTCTGTAAGGGTAAAAAACAACTCTTCCTTATACTGTTCGCCCTCTGCAAATGAAACTGCAATTACGCTGGCCGAATTACCATTAATAACCCCTTCATAGGTACTTAGCTTTTTGTCCTTTTCATAGGGTTTTAGTAACAGGCTTCCTTTTATACTATCTCCCCTGCGGTTCATATCAAAAGCCATGGTATCGCGCACAACCCTGTTTAAAAGTGTATCGTTAAACTCTGTTACCTTTAAAAAACGCTGAAAACCGTTTACTGTTTCGGGTTGTGGTACTACGTCATCTATTACCACATCTACAGGTACTTCCTTTCCCCTATTATTACAGGAGATTAAAAAAAAAGGAAGCATGGCTAATAGTATCATTAACTTTTTCATAATCAAGATAATTGCAAATGTCGTACCACAGCATAAAAAAAGGGTTCCAAAATATGGAACCCTATATATAAAATTTCTGACTATTCTTCGTCGTCTTCATCATCTTCATCGTCGTCATAATCACGATCCTCATCATCGTCGTCGTCATCGTCATCATCGTCGTCTTCATCATCATCTCCATCACTTTCACGAGAACTCGATTTTTCCTTTTTAGGGGTATCATCTTCATCATCATCACCGCCCATTTCCAGGTCTTTTAGTGCATCCAGGTCATCTGCCGGATCGTCCATATCGTCGTCGTCAAAATTCTCTATCCTGTCTGCAAGTTTAGTACTTACCTTAACAAGGTAAATAGTATCTTCGGTTCTAACTTCTACGGCCTCAATAGTTTCGTTTTTGGCGTTTTTAAAACGGATGATATGCGAATCATCATAACCATCAGGAAACCTTTCAACCAGTAGGGTTAAAATTTCGTTTGTAAGCTTGGCGTAATCAACAATAACTCTTTTCATATGTCAATTATAAATCTAATAGGTACGCAAATATAAGAGGTGCAACGATAGTAGCATCACTTTCTATAATAAATTTTGGCGTATTTATATCAAGTTTACCCCATGTTATCTTTTCGTTTGGCACTGCGCCCGAGTAAGAACCGTAACTTGTGGTAGAATCTGATATCTGGCAGAAATAGCTCCAGAACGGCACATCGTGCATTTCCATATCCTGGTACAGCATAGGCACCACACAGATAGGGAAATCACCGGCTATACCACCACCAATCTGGAAGAAGCCAATACCGTTATCGCTGTTTTTAGTATACCAGTCTGCAAGGAAGGTCATGTACTCTATACCACTTTTCATGGTACTTGCCTTAAGCTCGCCTTTAATCACATAAGACGCGAAGATGTTACCCATAGTACTGTCTTCCCATCCCGGTACAATAATAGGCAGGTTAGCCTCGGCTGCAGCATACATCCAGCTGTCTTTAAGGTCTATTTCATAGTATTCTTCAAGAACACCGCTAAGCAGCATTTTGTACATAAACTCATGCGGGAAATAACGCTCACCTTTATCATCTGCATCTTTCCATATTTTGTAAATATGTTTTTGCAGGCGACGGAACGCTTCGTGCTCCGGTATACAAGTATCGGTAACACGGTTAAGGCCACGCTCCAGCAGGTCCCACTCCTGTTGTGGAGTAAGATCGCGGTAGTTTGGTACCCTTTCATAATGGCTGTGCGCCACAAGATTCATAATATCTTCTTCCAGGTTAGCACCTGTACATGAAATAATCTGTACTTTATCTTTACGGATCATTTCGGCAAATATTTTACCCAACTCCGCTGTACTCATGGCACCGGCAAGGGTTACCATCATCTTGGCACCGTCCTGCAGCTGCTTTTCATAAGCTTTAGCCGCATCTACAAGTGCTGCCGAGTTAAAGTGCAGGTAGTACTTTTCGATGAACTGGCTTATTGGTCCTTTGTTCATTTGTTTGTTGTATTTTAGTTTATCAATGTCTTTTTACTTGTCATTATTACCCTCTACCTCATAGCCCAGTATCTTTAGGATATCCGGAGCCTGCTGCTGCTCAGAGAATACCTCTGTGGCCAGGAATCCGTTTTCGTCCCTGTCTATAAGTATGTGCTTCGGCTGCGGTATAAGGCAGTGGTGAAGCCCGCCAAAACCACCTATGGTTTCCTGATAAGCACCGGTATTAAAGAAGCCTATATATAGTGGCTTATCTTTACTGTACTTAGGCAGGTATATGGCGTTTAAGTTCTGCTCAGAGTTGTAATAATCGTCGCTGTCGCACGTAAGTCCGCCCAGTAATACACGTTCGTACTGGTCGTTCCAGCGGTTTATGGCAAGCATAATAAAACGCTTGTTTATAGCCCATGTATCCGGTAGTGTAGTAATGAAAGACGAGTCAATCATGTTCCACTTTTCACGGTCGTTTTGTTGCTTTTGGTAAAGCACTTTGTATATAGCTCCTCCGCTCTCACCTACTGTAAACGAACCAAACTCAGTAAAAATGTTTGGTACATCTACCTCGGCTTCCTCACAGGCTATTTTAATCTGGTTCACAATCTCATCGATCATGTACTGGTAATCGTATTCAAATGCAAGCGAATTCTTAATAGGGAAACCACCACCTATGTTAAGACTGTCCAGCGACGGACATTCCTTCTTAAGGCTTACGTATACCTTAAGACACTTGGCAAGCTCGTTCCAGTAATACGAAGTATCCCTGATACCTGTATTAATAAAGAAGTGAAGCATTTTTAGCTCAAGATTCTTGTTCTCCTGTATTTGCTTGCGGTAAAAAGGTACAATATTTTTATAACCTATACCCAGCCTTGAAGTATAAAATTCAAACTTAGGCTCTTCCTCACTTGCTATACGGATACCTATTTTAAACTTACCCTGAATTTGTTCCTGTAACAAATCCAGCTCTTCAAAGTTATCAATAATAGGAATAGTCCTGCTATGGCCATTGTTTATAAGCCTGGCTATGTTTGTAATGTACTGATCGCGTTTAAAACCGTTACATATTACATACGTATTCCTGTTTATTTTTCCGTTTTTAAGTAGGTTCTCTACTATATCTACGTCAAATGCGGCCGAAGTTTCTATATGTATTTTGTTCTTAAAGGCTTCATTAAGTACAAATTCAAAATGCGAACTCTTAGTACAGTAGCAATAATAATACTTACCCTCGTACTGGTTTTTTTCCATGGCATTACGGAACCAGTCCTTAGCCTTACGTATATTATTTGAAATTTGCGGCAAATAAGTAAACTTTAGTGGTGTACCATACTGCTCTACAAGCTTCATAAGATCTATGTTATGAAATTGCAGTTGATTATCCTTGCTTAGAGTAAATTCCTCTTGTGGGAAATAAAAAGTTTGGTTTATCAGGTCGAAATATTTTGTATTCATCTGTTTGTTTGCTAATGGATTATAAGTTTAAGAATTTGGCGGTTATCCTAAAAAAAATAAACCTTTTTCAAACCCTAAGATTAGCATAACGTATCTGCAGCTTTTCGCGGCTGCACAGTATATTGTACAAAACTTCTGCAAACAGTACGTTACTAACAGCAAATTTGGCCGGAGCCACTATGCCCGGAACCCAATTTTTGCTGATTACCCCAAAGGGCAAAAACGACGTAAGTTTCAATTTCATCCCGGCAAATGTAAAAAAATATACTTCGTATTTAAAAACAAATGTCTTAAAAAAATGTTAGTTTTGGTAGTCTTCAAACGCATTGATTATCAATGAATTCTCAACAATTTTGTTGATAACTGCTTTGCCCGTTTTTTCCAGAAGTGTAAATTTAACCTCACCGGCCTCATTTTTTTTATCGTGTACCAGCAAAGACATGATAACCTCTATATCATTTGGAGTAAAATCTACCACCGGATACAGGCTGTTAATCACCTCTTTTATTTCGCGGTATTCTGTAACGGGCAGCATACCCATAGCGGCAGATATATGTGCCTCAAGTACCATACCTATAGCTATAGCCTCACCATGCAACAACATCTCTTTATCGTCACTTTCAAGAAAATACGACTCAATAGCATGCCCCAGCGTATGTCCGAAGTTCAATATTTTTCGCAGGCCTTTTTCGGTAGGATCTTCCAGTACAACCTCATTCTTTATTTCAACGGAGCGATGTATTAAAGCAGCCAAATCATCGGTAGTAAGCGACTCCATACTCGTAAACTCATTCCAGTACCCCCTGTCGGCTATAAGGCCATGCTTCAGCATTTCAGCAAGTCCGGAGCGCATTTGTTCTACAGGTAGGGTTTCCAGGAAAGCAGTATCAATTAAAACAGCCTTGGGGTTACTTATAATACCCACCTGGTTTTTTAAAGACCCCAGATCGATACCCGTTTTCCCTCCTACCGATGCATCTACCATAGCCAACAGCGTAGTAGGCACATTTATAAAATCCATCCCGCGCTTAAAGGTAAGTGCCACAAAACCGCCCATATCAGTTAGCACACCACCTCCTACATTTATCATCAGGCTCTTGCGGTCGGCACCAAGTTCTGTTAATGCTTCCCAAAGCTGAATGCAGGTATCTATGTTCTTATTTTCTTCTCCCGGCTCTATTTCCAGCAATTCAATAGGAATTTCGGTAGCAAGGCTGCCCAAAAGACGTGGGAGGCAATGTACCGAAGTGTTTTCGTCTGAAAGAATAAAAATACGGCTATAGCTGCCCGCTACCAGCAATTGCTGTAAGTAAGCGTAACAATCAGTATCAAAATAAACCGTATAATCTGAGCCGTTTATCTGCTGCATGAATAATATTTTAGAGATATAGCAAAATAAAGTATTTTATATGATAAATTCTCAGGTGGTATGTATCTTTGTAACAGATTTTTTAACCAAATGGAGAAGATTTTTAACAACACAGCTAATGCCTTTAGCCTTAAAAGCGATACTGAGCTGGAAAGGGCTTATTTTTTATTTAAACTTATAGCCTCGCAGCCACTGGTACGCATAGGCACTGCGGTAACAAATTTTGCCCTTAAGGCGCACCTGCCGGTAGAAGGGCTTATCCGTGCTACGGTATTCGACCACTTTTGTGGCGGTACTAATGAAGAAGACTGCCTGCCGGTAGTAGACAGGATGTATACTAAAGGTGTATCGTCTGTACTGGATTATTCGGTAGAGGCGAAAGAGGATGAAAGTGAATTTGACAAAGCGCTGGACATCACCTTAAAAGTAATAGAATTTTCTAAAGAGCGAAAAGCCATACCGTTTGCTGTATTTAAACCTACAGGATTTGGACGTTTTGACCTGTGGCAAAAGCTGGGCGAAGGAAAAACCTTAACCATGGAAGAAGCTGCAGAGTGGCAACGTGTAACCAACCGTTTTGAAAAGGTATGCAAAGCCGCTTATGAAAGTGATGTACCTGTACTTGTTGATGCCGAAGAGAGCTGGATGCAAGATGCCGCCGATAGTCTGGTAGCCGACATGATGGCAAAATATAATAAGGAGAAAGCCATAGTGTTTAACACCCTGCAAATGTACCGCTGGGATAGGCTTGATTACCTGAAAAAACTACACGTTAGGGCTAAAGCCGAGCGTTTTCATATTGGTATGAAGGTAGTTCGTGGCGCTTATATGGAAAAGGAGAACAAGCGTGCTGAGGAAATGGGCTATATCTCTCCTATCTGCATCAGCAAGGAAGCTACCGATATTAATTATAACGATTGTATTGCCTACATGTTAGACCATATAGACAGTATGGCCATATTTGCCGGTACGCACAACGAAGACAGTTCATACAAACTGATAAAACTGATGAATAAAGCCTGTATAGATAAAGGCGACAAGCGTGTATGGTTTGGCCAGTTGTATGGCATGAGCGACAACATAAGCTTTAACCTTGCGGCTAATGGTTACAATGTAGCCAAGTACCTGCCGTTTGGCCCTGTGCGTGATGTAATGCCTTATCTTATTCGCCGCGCCGAAGAAAACACATCGGTAGCCGGGCAAACCAGCCGTGAACTGAACCTGCTTAAAACAGAACGCGAACGCCGTAAACTGGAATAGTTTATAATACCAAATTTTCAATTCGGAATTGAAAATCAACCATAAACAAACAGCCGCATTAGAAGTTTCTAATGCGGCTGTTTTATTACTTAATGAATCTGAGTGGAATTAAATCTTAAATCTACACTCTGAAATCTGAAATTTTACTTGTCCAAGATCGCTTCCTGTATCACCTTTTGTATGTCTTCCCTAATATTGCCTTTAGAAAGTTTGTTGTCGGCAGCATCCGGGTACGTACGGTTACTTAAGAAAACATATACAACATCATTAGCCGGATCGGCCCAGGCCATAGTCCCTGTAAAGCCTGTATGCCCGAAACTGCTCATAGACACACAACCACAGGTAGGACCCTGAGCACCGGGTAATTGTGGCTTATCAAAACCAAGTCCGCGACGGTTACCCTCTACGCATGCATAACAGGTATTAAACGCATCAAAGGTCTTAGCAGAAAAATAGTGTTTACCACCATAATACCCTTTTTGCAAGTACATCTGCATAATTTTAGCTACATCCAGGCTGCTGCTAAATACGCCCGCATGCCCGGCTACACCACCCATCATGGCTGCAGCCATATCGTGCACATACCCCTGAACGGTCTGGTAACGGAAATAAGCGTCAACCTCGGTAGGTGGCAATATGCCTTTATCAAACTTTTTAAGAGGATTGTAAGTTGTTGTTGTAGCCCCCAGTGGCTTAAAGAAGTTAGTATCCGCAAGCACATCAAGTGTAGTACCCGTCTTGCTTTCCAGATATTCTTTTAGCAATATAAAATTGAAATCACTGTACTTATACTCTTTTTTGGTAAGCAGCCTGCTATTGGCTATCTTTTCAATAATAAGCTTAGGATAATCTGCCCTCAGGTACAGATTTTCAGCCACCTGAACCGGAAACTGCTCAGAATAGACTTTGCGGTAATACAACGTGTCAGGATGGTTTACCGAGTCGAGTGTTTCCTTATAAAAAGGTTGCCACGTCTGAAAACGCGACTGGTGCAATAACATGTCCTTTACGGTAATATTGGCTTTATCCGTTTTACGGAAATACGGTAATATATGTCCAAGTTTATCCTCAAGCTTAAGATGCCCCTTATCGTATTGTTGCATTACATTTGGTAAAGTACCCAGTATCTTTGAAAGTGATGCTACATCGTAAATATCGGTATTCTTAACCGGGGTAACCTTATCATACGTATGGTAACCAAAAGATTTTTGGTAGATTACCTTGCCATGTCGTGCCACAAGCACTTGGCAGCCGGGCGTCATCTGCTGGTTTATCGCTTTTTGGGCTAGGGCATCTATCTGTTCCAGCTTCTTCGAATCCATACCCACATTCTCAGGCGTTGTAAAACCAAGCCTGCCCAGTGGTTTCGTGGAAATACCCGAATTAACAACAAAGCCGCCTGCACTCACCGGAATTTTACCTTTACTGCCTATAGCCCCAAAAATGACTTCTGCAGCCACAGTTTGCGCAAAGCTGTTGTTCTGGTACGCAAGCACTACGCCTTTTATGTTATTAAAACTCTTAATATTGTTAAGCACATAAGGCTTTGCAAAAACGGTAAGTATTACTCTTTTGTTTTTAGCAATGGTATCCAGCCATTGTAGTTCCTTGGTAGAAAAATCGTGTTTTTTCCAGGCGCCGTCTGCCTTATGATAACCTACAACTACTGTTGTATACGGATTTAACGCATTCATCAGGTTAGGCAGCGTATCGTTCTTCACCTCGGTAACGGTGGTGTATTTCTTAAGGTTATCCACAAAATTACTTCCATCATCATCGCCCAGTTTCACATAAGCTACATTCTCATTTTCCAACGCGGCAACCGGAAGAACATTTTCTTCATCCTTCAGTACTGTTACTGCATCTTCATACAACCTGAAATTAAGGTCGTCATACTGGTGGGCATTCAGGTCGGCAAAAATATTCTTTACGTCTATAACCGGGGTTTTATGTAACCCAATACGATATTTAAAAGCTAGTATCTTTTTAACCGAGTATTCAAGTCGTTCATCAGATAGTACACTATCAGTATACGCCTGCCTGAATTTTTCAACTGCCACCGGCACATTTTCGGCGAATAGTAATACATCATTACCTGCAAGGAATGCTTCCACATCAATATCACCCGGCTGCATATAGCCACTGGCACCTTTCATGTTTAACGCATCGGTAAACACCAATCCTTCAAAACCCATTTTACCCTGAACAAGACGGGTTATTGTATTATACGATAATGAGGTAGGTAACCCGGGTGTAGGTTCCAGCGCGGGTACATTAAGGTGTGCTACCATGATACTGGCAAGGCCTTCGCCGAACAGCCTCCTATACGGATACAATTCGGTATCTTCTATACGCCGCTCATCAAAATTAACCTGTGGCAAGCCATAATGAGAGTCGGTAGCAGTGTCACCATGTCCCGGAAAGTGTTTGCCTGTAGCATAAATACCACCTTCCTGTATACCTTTCATTAATGCCGAACCCTTATTGGTTACATTATATTTATCTTCTCCAAACGAACGGTTACCAATAATAGGATTAGAAGGATTTGTGTTGATATCCACTACCGGGGCAAAGTTAAAATGTATGCCCAACCTTCGGCATTGCTGCGCCATTTGGTGTCCCATTTTGTACAACAGCTCATTATCCTGCACAGCGCCAAGGGTCATATTCCACGGAAAACGATACGTAGAATCAAGCCTCATACTAAGACCCCATTCAGCATCTATGCCAATGTACAGTGGCAGCTTGCTTTCTTTTTGATAACGGTTTGTAAGCTTAGCCTGACGGTATGGCCCACCCTGAAAAAAGATAAGTCCGCCTATCTTATAATCTTTAATCAGCTTGTCAATGCCTTTTACGTGCGCCGAATCTTTATTAGAATAGGCAGCCACCATAAACAACTGCCCTACCCGTTCTTCAAACGTCATACTGCTGTATACACTATCAGACCACTTGCGTTCGGCTTCCGACTTGTAACTAAGCGGCTTATGCTGCGAAAAAGCAACCTGAAGCGTCAGTAAAAAAAATAAGATAAAAAACCTTTTCATTAATTGTTGTGTATGTCTATATACTTAAACAGCAAATCACCATTATATAGTATAATGATGATTTGCCTATCAGTATTTGTTTATTTATTTAATATTAAAAAAAGCGGCTGTGCCAGCTTTCAGCAGCGGGTACTTCCCAGTAATCCTGCCACTCACCCACCGTATTCACTAAGTTATTAAACACAATGGTATTAGCCGAAACCGACTTATCCTTAGCCATTTTTTTAAACTCAATAAGCGGCTTATGGGTAATGAACTCACCCTGCTTAAAGGTTACATTCATTTTATCCAGCAGCTCTACGCTGTATTTTTGCTCCAGCTGTTGTATAAAATGTACTGATGCATCTATACTGCAGCCTGTAGCATGCTGGCCTTCCTGGTTTACCGCCAGGATAATAAACCTGTTGTATTTTATAGTGTAAGAAGCCTCAAGGCCGGTGCCATGGGCAGCCCACTCTTCAACAAAAGCTTTTACAGCAACATCAATTTCGGCAACTTCCTCGTCGCTGAATTTCCTGTTGCTCTGGTATATCCATATCCTTGCCTCTTCGGGAAGGGTTTCAAACGGAACGTACATAATCGTTTCTCCTAAATTTTATAAATCTTTTGCATTGGCTATCAGTTCAGCCACATCCATTACCTGTACATCGTGCTCGCGGTTTTTAGCCTTAACGCCATCCGTAAGCATGGTATTACAAAACGGGCATCCGGCGGCAATAATTTCAGGCTGTGTTTCCAGCGCATCTTCTGTGCGCTCTACGTTTACATCCTTATTCCCTTTTTCGGGTTCCTTAAACATCTGGGCACCACCGGCTCCACAGCAAAGCCCGTTAAGGCGGCTGCGTTTCATTTCTACAAGCTCTGCGTCAAGCTTTTCTATAAGGTCGCGCGGAGCCTCATAAATGTTGTTGGCACGGCCCAGGTAGCACGGGTCATGAAAGGTAATCTTCTTACCCTTAAACTGCCCGCCTTCTATACTAAGCCTGCCATCGTCAAGCAAAGACTTAAGGAACTCGGTATGGTGCACCACTTCATAAGTACCACCCAACCCGGGGTATTCGTTTTTAAGCGTGTTAAAGCAGTGCGGACAAGCCGTAACTATCTTTTTTACATCATAAGCATTAAGCACTTCAATGTTCATCATGGCCTGCATCTGAAACAAAAACTCATTACCGGCCCTTTTTGCAGGATCACCGGTACAACTTTCTTCTGTTCCCAGCACGGCAAATGAAACACCGGCATTGTTAAGCAGCTTAACAAATGCCTTGGTAATCTTTTTTGCCCTATCGTCAAAACTGCCCGAGCAGCCCACCCAAAACAAAACTTCAGGTTGCTGTCCGGCGGCCATCATATCGGCCATTGTAGGTACATTAATGCTTTCGCTCATAAGTATTATTCTTGGTCGTGTTTACCATCATCAAAAACCTGGATGGTAACCTCTTTTTCTATCAGTTCGGTAAATTTACCCCTATAACGTGTGGCTTTAACCAAGTGGTTGTCTATCCAGTGGTAGTTACCACCGCGAGGTTTGCCCATAAGCATACCATGGTACTTAAAGCCATGCTTGTTAAGCCACTCTTCGGTAACCTGACGGTGCGCCTCTGTACGAGAAGTAAAAAAGAATATAATATGCCCTTCGTCATACCAGCGGTTCAGGGTTTCCAGTGCATCAGGGTATACGGCAGCTGTAACCATCCTTTCCGGCTCTTCATTCGGTATATCGTCACAAATTGTTCCGTCTATATCAATAAGATAATTTTTTATGCCCTCAGGGAGTATAGGGCTTACATGCTCACCATTTTCGGTAAGCTGCTGCAGGTTCTTGTCAATGTCTTCAGCTTTCATAATTAATCTAAATACCGTTTATACAAAATTACAACTCTTCTTTCCAGTTTAAGCGGTCCATCTGGCTGTATTGCCATGGTGCACCGTTATTTTCTACGTTACTCATCATGCCGTTAAGCTCGGTAGGGGCCGCGCTTTGTTCCATAACAAGATAACGCCTCATGTCCATAATAATAGACAACGGGTCTATATTTACCGGGCAGGCCTCTACACAGCCGTTACAGGTAGTACATGCCCAAAGCTCTTCCGGCGTAATATAGTCATTCAGTAACGACTTACCATCATCAACAAATGTGCCGTTGTTAGCGTCAATATTTTTACCCACTTCTTCTATCCTGTCGCGGGTTTTCATCATAATATTCCTTGGCGAAAGCTTCTTGCCGGTAAGGTTTGCAGGGCAAGATGACGTACATCTTCCACACTCAGTACATGTATAGGCATTAAGCAACTGAACCCAGTTTAAATCCTGAACATCGCTTGCGCCAAATTTGGCCGGGGCTTCACCTTCAGCAGCAGGAGGTGCGGCAGCAAATGGGTCGGCATTAGGGTCCATCATCAGCTTCACTTCGGCGGTAACCGAGTCAAGGTTGTCAAACTTGCCTTTAGGCTCCAGTTTAGCGTAATATGTATTAGGGAATGCAAGCAGTATATGAAGATGCTTAGAATAGTACAGATAGTTCATAAATACCAGAATACCGGTAATGTGAAGCCACCAGCACACACGCTCTACGATTTCAACCGCCTCAGGATTTATACCATTAAATAATGGAGATATAAAACCAGATACAGGGAATGAACCGGCAGTGTGGTAATGGCTAAAGCCTACACCCTGCAGGTAATGGTCTGCCGCGTTCATTGTAAGGAACAGCAGCATTAATACGGTTTCGAAATAAAGGATATAATTAGCATCGTTTTTTGGCCAGCCTTTAAGGTCGCCATGGGCAAAACGCCATAGTTTAATAACGTTTCTCCTAAACCAAAAAACAGTTACAGACAATATAACACCTAGTGCTAATATTTCAAATGAGCCTATAAGGAAGTTATAAAAACCGCCCATAAAGCCGAAAAGCCTGTGCGTACCAAATATACCGTCTATGATAATTTCAAGGAGTTCTATATTTATAAGCACAAAGCCTACATAGACAATAATGTGCAAAAAACCTGCCACCGGGCGGCGCACCATTTTACTTTGACCAAGAGCTATCATGGCCATGTTGTTCCAGCGTGCAGACGGATTGTCTGACCTGTTTATGCTACGCCCCAGCTTAATGTTTCGTATTAATTTTTTTACATTGTTAGCAAAGAAACCAAAACCTGCAATAAGCAGCAGTACAAAAATTACATTATCGATATAGGCCATATATAAAGGCAATTATTTCAACAAATATAAAAAAAAGTGTGATTATTTTTTCACTTCTTCATTTTTTGCCTTTTCTTCTTCCTCGGCAGGTGCTTTGTAAGGAGTGGCTTTTCTTCCAAAAACAGATAAGTGGATGTAACGCTTAGGGTTTTCCTTCACATCTGCAAGTAATTCTTTCAGTTCTTTAGACGCCCCATTAAGGTTATTATACATAGCCTCATCCTTCATTAGTTTACCTAGCGTACCTTTACCTGCCTCAACATCACTTAAAATGTTGTCTACGTTAGCCAGTGATTTCTCAAGCTTTTTTACGGCTTCACCCAGGTTAGCCTGATTTATAGAATCAGAAATCTTTACAAGATTAGTACTTGTTTTATCCAGGTTAGTAAGCGTAGCGTCTATATGGTTCTTGTTCCCTGCAAGCATACCATCAAGGGTATGTGCTGCATGGTTAAACTCTTTCATAGTACTACTCAGTTCGGCAATAGCTATACGAAGGTTTTGCTGGGTTTGTACATCCAGTATACTATTAAAACGCTGCAAAAGGCTATCGGCACTGGTTACTGTAGACTCTACCTTGGTTTGAAGTGGACCAAGCTTATCTCCTACCTGGGCAAACATACCAGGAGCAAGATTTGGCGAAAGAAAATCGCCATCCTCAGCAAGTGTAGCGTTTTTCATATCAGGCACTATAGCTATCTGTTTACCCGAAAGCCCTAAACCCGGCTCATAAAGCGTAGCAACGCTTGTTTTAGAAATAGGGAAATCAGTTTTTATAAGCAGTTCTACCTGTACAAGGCCTTTTACTGCATCTTTAAACTGTATATCGTTTACCTTACCTACAGTAACACCATTTAGTGTTACCGGAGCCGACGGCGGCAGCCCTTCTACGTTATCATATACCACATAAAATGTTTTATATGAATTAAATAGGTCTTTCCCTCTTAAATAACTATATCCCCATATAAATATTAATATAGAGCCTAATACTAAGATTGCGGTTTTAACTTCTCTTGTAACTTTCAAAACGTAATATTTTTTAACAAATGTAGGACAAATAAAATTATGTAAGTGTGAATATTATTTTAAAGCTTTTGTAAAAGCTACAAATTCTTTAATGCCTCACCCATACTTATAATTTCACCGTTTTTAAAGGGTACTATGTATGCCGAGTCATACCCTTTCTTTTTGGCCTGAGCCAAAAGCTCTTTTGATTCATCGTAATCAGAAGTTTCGCCATAAAAATAACGTATAAGCTTCCCTTCCTTTTCTTTAGATATATTTTTTAAACCTTTAAAGTTTGCCGGTTTGGTATCAAGATTACGGTTACTGGCTGAAATTTGTACCTTAAATACAACTCCAGCTATAGTTGCAACAGACTCAGCTGATTTTTCAGCAGTCTTTTCGGTTTTTACTTCAACCGTTTTTACATCATCTTTTTCTACGCGCTTTTTTTCGTACTCCCTGCTGCTTACGCTTTTACCTCTTACAAGATTTTTATAATCAATAATGGCGTCGGCTATGGTTTGTGCCAGCTCATCCTGCCCGGCCTCGCTATCCAGGTAAGCTCCCTCGGTTTTGTGCGACACAAAGCCAAGCTCTACCAGTACACCCGGCATAGTAGTGGCATCAAGCACCCACAGTGGTATTTGCTTAATACCCCTGTCATTCTTTTTAAGCCCCCTGAAACCGTCACGTATTTTTGTGGCAAGAACCACACTTTGGTTAAGGTTTTCATCCTGCTGCACAGATAATCCTATATATGTATCTGCACTATTAGGATCAAAGCCCTTATATTTTTTCTGGTAATCTTTTTCCTGATAGATAACACTGTTCTCTTTTTTAGCCACCTCCAGGTTCATACCGGCACGGTAAAGCCCCATTACAAAAGTTTCGGTACCATAAGCCGAAGCCGCATTAACCCCGTTACAGTGTATAGATACAAAAAGGTCGGCATTTTCTTTGTTGGCTATATTAGCCCTTTCCCGTAGCTCTACAAAAACGTCGGTTTTACGGGTATAAATCACATCAAACCCCGGTTCGCGCTCTAAAATCTTACCAATTTTAAGCACTGTTTTAAGCACAATTTCTTTTTCCATGTGCCCATTATGGTTAGTTCCGGTATCATGACCTCCATGGCCTGCATCGAGCACTATTTTAAAATCCTGGGCAAAAACAGCCATACCCGTAAACAACAGTACCGCTATAAAACCCCGATTAATTAGTTTTCCCATATTAAAGTCCAGATAAAGTGATTTAAAAAATTCCTATTTATTAATTGCTTCCTGTATACTAATTTTTTTCCCGTCTCTAAACGCTACTACAAAAGCGCCGGTATACCCCTTAGCCTTTGCTTCCTCCATTAGAGACTTGGCCTCGTCATATTGCGATGTAGCTCCATAATAGTACTTTATAGACGGTGTAGCACCATCTTTAGATATTTTATCAAGCCCCTTAAAATTAGCCGGAGTAAGTTCCAGATCACGGCCGCCTGAAGCTATTTGCACCTTAAACATAACATTTCCGGCTACAGCGGTAGGTACAGGTGTTTCTACACGATTAGGCCTGGCAGGTTCAGGGGCTACAATTCCGGGCTTAGTATTAGCTACCGGCTGGCTACTACCATTAAAATATTCTTTTTTGTACTCTGTAACAGCCTTGGCAATCGCTCTTGCTAATTCGTCCTGCCCCGCATCAGAGTTTATGTACACCCCTTCGTCCTGAGACGAAAGGAAACCTATTTCTATAAAAACGGCAGGCATGGCCACTTTATTGAGTATCCATAACGGAGCCTGTTTAACACCCCTGTTTTTTCTTTTAATATTAGTAAACCCTTCCTGTAGTTTACTGGCTAAGTCAAGGCTTTTAGAAAGTACTGCTTCCTGCTGTGCAAGAGAGCCGTTTATTACCTCAGGGGCAGCAGGATTATAACCGTCGTACTTATCCTTAAAATCTTTTTCAAGGGTAATTACGGCATTTTCCTTTTTAGCTATCTCAGCACTGTTAAGATTCTTTGTAGTTCCTAATACATAGGTTTCTGCACCAAATGCCTGCTTTTTAGCTTCGGCATTACAATGTATTGAAATGAAAATATCAGCCGAAGAACGGTTAGCCACAGCAGCCCTGTCGGCCTGGGTTACAAATTCATCGGCACTCCTTGTAAAGGTTACATCTATAAATGAGTCTGCCTCAAGCAGCTTACCCGCTCTAAGAGCAATATTAAGGGCAATGTTCTTTTCAACAAAGCCATTGTACACTGCGCCAAAGTCTTTACCGCCGTGTCCGGGGTCTATTACTACCCTGAATTTTGCACCGCTTTGTGCAAATGTTACCGTACATGATATAATAAAAAGCCAAAAAGCCTGTTTTAATTCCGTGTTCCTTTTCATTGCGTTTTGGTTATTTTACTGCTAATGACATAGTTATATTTAGTGGTGAGTTTGCCAAAAATATCGTATGTTTGACACACCAAAAAATGAGCCATACTGTTACAAAATTAGTATTAAAACCATTGCGCACAAACTTATTTAATATCGTTTTATCAGCAATTTTCCTAACAGTGGGGCTTGGTAAACTGCACGCTCAGGAAGGAAGAAAGATTCAACGCGGCGTAAAACGAACCGTGGAACAGCCAGCATCTGCTAAGAAAGAAGCCGCTAAAGAAAAAGAAGCTACCAAGACACCCGACACTACTAAAGTAGCTGTTGCCGATACAGTTAAGAAACAAAAAAAGGGTCTTGATGCCATTGTAAAACGCTCAGCAGACGATTACGAAAAGCTTGACCAACGTAAGAAAGAGCTTACCTTATACAATAACGCCTACATACAAATGAATGACATGGAGCTTAAGGCCGGTGTTATTTTAATGAAGTATGATAAAAACGAAGTTTTTGCCGGGCGTATGAAGGACAGTACCGGCGCTTACAGCCAATATCCTTACTTTAAACAAGGCTCTAACGTTATTGAAGCCGACTCAATACACTTTAATACGGTAACAAAAAAAGCCCGTGTATGGAACTCCCGCAGCGACCAGGGTGAATTCCGTATTAAGGCAGAGATTACAAAAAAAGAAAACGACTCGGTTTATTTTATGCGTGGAGCAAACTTTACCACGTCTACTAACATAGACCATCCGGAATATTTTTTCCGCACCAATAAAATAAAATTTGTACCCGGCGAAAAAGTGGTTGTAGGCCCTACCAATATGTGGATTGCCGACGTACCTACCCCATTGGGGCTTCCGTTTGCATTTTTCCCCATGAGCCAAACCGCAGAATCGGGCTTTATAGTACCTTCTTACGGAGACAGTAATACCCGCGGGTATTATCTGCAAAACGGTGGATACTATTTTGCCTTAGGCGATTATTACGATTTGGCTGTTACTGGAGACTATTATACTAACGGCAGTTACGGTTTACGGACACAAAGCAGCTACTCTAAACGGTACAAATATAGCGGTAACGTAAACATACGTTTTGAAAACCTTATAAGCAGTGAGCGTGGTTTCCCTGATTATACCAGGGCACGAAACTACAACATACAGTGGTCTCACAACCAGGATAGTAAATCAAACCCTAACTCACGTTTCTCGGCAAGTGTAAACATGGGTTCCAGCAAGTATTTCAGGCAGTCACTTAATACCGCTAACATTGGTGCCAGCCTAAACAATACCCTACAATCGTCTATATCGTACTCTAAGACGTTCCAAACGGTGCCGCAGGTAAATATGTCGCTTAGCGCCACACACAGCCAGAACACCAATACACAGGCTATAAACATGACCCTGCCTACCCTACAGGCCAGTGTAGACCGTATTTACCCTTTTGCAAGGGCAGATCAACCTAAAAAAGGGCTTATCAAAAATATGAACCTGCAATATAACCTGCGCGGTGAAAACAGGATAAGCACTTACGATTCGCTATTCTTTAAGCCGCAAATGTTCCGCGATGCTAAAACAGGTTTGCAACATACTATTCCGCTAAGCACAAATTTTAAGGTATTTAAATTTTTCAGTGTTTCGGCAAGTACAAATTATCAGGAAAACTGGGTTTTTAACACTATAAGTAAAGAATATAATTCTACCACAAACACAGTAGTTACTACCGATGAAAAAGGTTTTGATGCCTTTAGAACCTATAACTTTTCATCGAGTATAGGTACTACGGTATATGGTACTTTCAACTTTGGCGAGGATAAAAAAATCCAGGCCATCCGCCACGTAATGCGTCCGTCAGTTTCTTACAGCTACACCCCGAGTTTTGACCAGTATTATGACACCTACCAGGTAGATGCTTCAGGAACGAAATATGCTGATTATACCCGCTTTGAAGGTGGGCTGTACGGTACTCCCGGAAAAAGCATGAGCAACAACGTAGGTATGGCGCTGAACAACACTTTTGAAGCCAAGGTACGCGATGACGATGAAAAAGCCACCGAACCTAAAAAAATAATGCTGTTAAATAACCTAAACCTAAGCACCAGCTACAACATGGCTGCCGACTCGCTTGCTTGGTCTCCACTACGCATTACGGGTGGTACTACAGTATTTAAAAACAAAATGAACATTAACTTCGGTACTTCATTAGATCCATACGCACTGGATAATGCAGGTAACCGTATTGACACATACAATATAGACAACGGCGGAAGCCTGTTTAGGCTTACCAGCGCTAACCTAACGCTGAACTACTCTTTTTCAAGCAAAGGAGATAGCAACGACAAGAACAAAGACAACCAAACCGCCCGTAACGGTGGCCGTACCGATGACCTTTTTGGTACAGCAACTGACATGGCCGACCAACGGAAAAGCCTCTTTGACAACGAAGAAGAAGATGACGGTAAGGAAAAGAAAAAAACCGGCAGCAAGTTTTACAATGCCGAACTCCCCTGGGATTTAAAACTGGCTTACTCGCTTACATACACCAATAACAACCGGGAAAGTAAGATAGCCAGCAGCTCACTAATGATGTCTGGTAACGTGGATTTAACCCCACGCTGGAAAATGGGCTTTTCATCGGGTTACGACTTTGTACAGAAAGGGGTTACCTTTACCCAGCTGCGCTTTGAGCGCGACCTGCTAAGCTGGCGTATGGACTTTAACTGGGTTCCTATGGGTACTAACAAGTACTGGAGCTTCTTTATAGGTATTAAGTCGTCTGTACTAAGCGATATTAAGTGGGATAAGCGCCAGGTACCGGACAGGAGTTTATAACAACAGTATAATAACAAGCCTTTTACACCAGATGTTGAAGGCTTTTTTTAAACATCAATAACTATGAAAAAAATTATTTTTACAGACAAGGCACCAGCACCTATAGGCCCATATAGCCAGGCTACACAAATAGGCAACACCATTTACACATCAGGACAAATACCGCTTACCACAACAGGCGAACTTGTTACCGAAAGCATTGAGGCCGAAACAAAACAGGTAATGGAAAACCTTAAAGTAGTTTTAGAAGCCGCAGGCGCCACATTTGAAAACGTAGTAAAGACCACTATCTTTATCAGTAATATGGATGATTTTGGCAAAATAAACACCGTATACGGAAGCTACATAAACGAAGAAACTGCTCCTGCACGCGAAACCGTACAGGTAGCAAGACTACCAAAAGATGTTAATGTAGAAATATCTATGATAGCAGTGGTATAAACCTATATCACCGTAAAAAAAAGGATAGTTAAACATAATTAACTATCCTTTTTTATTTGTTGTTTGTTTATTTAAACTGATAAAGCCTTCATAAACAACTCAGCCGAAGACGGGTTTGTAGCAATAGGCACATTGTGCACGTCGCAAACCCTTATCAGCATATTAATATCTGCATCATGGGCATGGCTGCTCAGCGGGTCTTTAAAGAAAAGTACCAGTGCGGTTTTTCCTTCTGCTACTCGCCCTGCAATTTGCGCATCGCCACCCAGCGGTCCCGAAAGCATTCTACGAACCGTAAAACCGGCTTCTTCAGCCCTGCCCCCGGTAGTACCGGTAGCAATAAGTTTTACATCTTCTTTCATTAAAATGTCTTTATGGGCGGTAAGAAAAGTTACCATACGGTCTTTCATACCGTCGTGGGCTATAATAGCGATTTCCATGAATATGTTTCGTAATTAGTTAAGCTCGTGATATTCTATCAGGCCATCAATAGGCCTTCTTAATACATTACCTAATTTAAGGCCGTTAGCGCTAAGTACCTCATCAAGTTCTGCTTTCAAGTAGAATGCAATAGAACCTACAAAGTGTACCGGAATTTCGCGCGCATCATCAAACTGTAGTATGTAGTTTTCTACAAATACCTGCATAGCATCGGTAATGATCTTTTTGATGAATGCCTCTTCTTTATTCTGGATAAGGAATTTAGCAAATGTAGCAAGATAAGCATTTGGGTTTGGCTCCTTGTACAGGTTATGCTTTATTACATCTGGGTCCAGGTTATATTCTGCCGCAAATTTATCAGACAGGTGCTTAGGCATTTTATTAAAATAGTAAGCACGGATAAGATCGCGTCCGAAACGGTTTCCGCTACAGTCGTCCATAGCTATATAGCCCAGTGACTGTACTTTTTGTATTAGTTGCTCTCCGTCAAAATAGCTACAGTTAGATCCTGTACCTAATATACAGATGATAGCTTTTTCATTAGAAGGGTTAGTAGCATACGCCGCAGCATAAGTATCTTCTTTAACTACCACATCAGCATTTGGAAAAAACTCTTTAAAAACGTTACTCATGTACGTTTTCATCCTGTCTGTACCACAGCCTGCACCGTAAAAAAACAGGTTTGATACATCCTTGCGGTTATTATAAATATCAAAACGGGCTTCTAGCCTTTCCAGGGCCTCTTCCTTATTGATAACCTCAGGGCTTAGCCCAAGGGTTTGGGTGGTAAAAAGCCTGTTTCCCTCGTCGTCAAGGGCTATCCAGTCGGCTTTTGTGGCACCACTGTCTACCAGTAGTTTCATAGTTGTTACAAGTTTGGGTTAGGTAAGAGTAAAATTTGGGTTACTAAAAAGTTACAGTATGGGTTACTTACTGCTTAAAAAAGACAATGTCCCGCATTAACAGGTAATGCAGGACATGTTATACTATAATTACAAAGATGCTATGTGAGCAGCAAGGTCAATAAGTTTGCTTGAATAGCCATACTCATTGTCATACCAAGACACAAGCTTAAAGAATGTAGAGTTAAGACCGATACCGGCTTTAGCATCGATGATGCTTGTACGCTTATCTGAAACGAAATCCTGAGATACTACGTCATCTTCAGTAAAGCCAAGGATGCCTTTTAGTTCGTTTTCAGAAGCAGCTTTAAGTACAGCCATGATTTCTTCGTAAGAAGTTTCTTTAGCCACTTTTACAGTAAGGTCTACTACAGAAACGTCTACCGTAGGTACACGGAATGACATACCTGTAAGTTTACCGTTTAGCGCAGGGATTACTTTACCTACAGCTTTAGCAGCACCTGTAGATGAAGGAATAATATTTACGCTTGCTGCACGGCCACCTCTCCAGTCTTTCCTTGAAGGACCATCGGCAGTCATTTGAGTAGAAGTAGTAGCGTGTACTGTAGTCATAAGACCTTCTACGATACCAAAGTTGTCATTGATAACTTTAGCAAGCGGAGCAAGACAGTTTGTAGTACATGAAGCGTTAGACACAACGATATCAGCAGCAGTAGCTGTTTCGTGGTTAACACCCATAACAAACATAGGAGCATCTGCAGACGGAGCAGAAATGATAACTTTCTTAGCACCACCTGTAATGTGCTGTGAAGCAGTTTCGATAGTAGTAAAGATACCTGTAGACTCAGCTACAACATCTACACCTACTTCATCCCACTTAAGGTTTTTAGGGTCTTTCTCGGCAGTAACCCTTATGTGTTTTCCGTTTACATAAAGTTGGTTGTCTTTAACCTCAACCTCACCTTGAAAACGGCCGTGAACTGAATCATATTTTAATAGATAAGCCAAATGATCTACATCAAGCAGGTCGTTAATAGCTACAACTTCAACATTATCCCTGTTGAATGTTTCGCGGAAAACGATACGGCCAATCCTACCGAAACCGTTTATCCCTAATTTAACTGTTGCCATTTCTTCTAAATTGTTTTTTTGTTTATTTATTTACTGAAATTAAATAGATACGATATCAGATACTTTGATAAGTTCTTTATCTATCTGCGACTTACCTTTAACAGCAAGTTCCAGTGGAGTAAGTACTATTTCATCTTTGCTAACACCCACCATGTAGTTAGATTTTCCTTCAAGCAGCACTTCAACCGCTTTTACACCCAGCCTGCTGGCAAGCACCCTGTCAAAGCATGAAGGAGCACCACCACGCTGCATGTGGCCAAGGATAGACACACGCACGTCATATTCCGGCATGTTTTCATCAAAGTATTCTTTAAGCTCAAAAGCGCTTTTTCCGGTTTTTTCACCTTCAGCAATAACAACAATGCTAGATGATTTACCCGAAGCTTTACTACGCTTAAGCGATTCTACAAGCCTGTCCAGACCCATATCCTCCTCCGGGATAAGGATTTCTTCAGCACCTGCACCAATACCGGCATTTAGAGCTATGTGACCTGCATCCCTACCCATAACTTCTACAAAGAAAAGCCTGTTGTGCGAGCTTGCAGTATCACGTATTTTATCGATAACCTCTACAACTGTATTTAAAGCAGTATCATACCCCAGTGTAAAACTGGTGCCGTAAATATCGTTGTCTATGGTTCCCGGTATTCCTATTACAGGAAAGTTGTATTCGGCATTAAATATAAGTCCTCCGGTAAAGCTACCGTTACCCCCTATTACCACAAAGGCATCTATACCTTGTTTTACCAGATTATCATAAGCCTTTTTACGGCCTTCAGGAGTCATAAACTCTTTTGAACGGGCAGATTTAAGAATAGTACCTCCCTTGTTAATAATATTATTTACAGTACGTGGGCCCATTTCTTTGAAATCTCCCTCTATCATACCCTGATATCCCCTGTAAATACCCGTACATTCGATATTGTGGTAAGCACATGTGCGAACTACGGCACGTATAGCGGCATTCATACCCGGTGAATCACCACCTGAAGTAAGTACACCTATTCTTTTCAATTTACTTGACATTTTTCAGTATTTGAATGGTAAAATTAATAATATAATATAATTTATGCATTTAATTTTGGGTTATATTATCATTTTAGCAGATTTTCAATCGTTTTCGTTAATAAGTTTTTCTGAAACACCTGTTAATAAAGAATTAAAAAGCAGGTGAATTCTCAAAAAATCACCTGCTTTTTTTTATAATCTAAAATTATTCTGCGACTAAATTGTTTACATGTCGGGCTCGGGTACATTATCCGGCTGCCTGTCTTCATCTGTTCCGGTCTTTTTCTTGCGTGTATCGCCAAATTGCATAAAATCGGGTGCCAGTTCACTATCCGGCATATCGTCAGAACTGTTATTGGAGTTACCGTCTTTCTTAACTTCAGTAGTTCCGAATATTTTTCGCATAAGCTGGCTTATGGTATTAAAGTCTACTTCATACGTAAGACCTACTCCCTGGGTATAACCTATACCCTCACCTAAAAAGTTAATATCATTTTCACGGTTAAACACCCTTGCATTTAGCGTGCCGGGCTCGTTAATACGGAGTTTAACTTCAATATTACCGGTAATAGCACTTTCGTTTACTCCGCCTACCGGTACACCCAGCTGACCGTTAATACTTACCCTATCGTTTATTTGAGAAGAGAGCGTAATGCCTATCTGCGAGTTTGTATCTACATAAGGGTTGCGGGTTTGCTGTACATAGTTAAAACCTACGTTTACTTTGCCGCTACCATCTGAAATAATATCATTAAACAGGCTGCTTGCCTTTTCAAACAAACTTCCGGTAACCGCCGAACTGGCATTAGACGGGCTTATAAAACTACCCCCCGAAAGCAGTGCCAGTGCCTGGGTTTGCCTGGTGTCGGTATCACTAAGCCTGTAATCAAGGTCACTTTTCAGCACCGAACTTGCTCCCGGGAAATTAATGGTAAAATCAGGTTCAGGCTTAAGAAGACTACCCTGTAGTGATATAACCACCTCTGTTTTTATCGGCCTGTTAAAGCTATTGGTTTCAAGCAGTATGGCAGGGTTAGCATTTGTGGTATATACGGCTTCAAGGTTTAGCCTGGCTCGTGTAGGGTCGCCTTCCCAGTTTATGGTACCACCTTTTTTTACGGTAAATTCTTTATCTATAACACCACCGTACCTAAAGAAATATTTACCCTTGTCTACCTGATAGTCACCATCCATAGTAAACTTACCAAGGGTATTAATACCCAGCAGCATGTAGCCATTACCTGTAGAAGATAGTCCGTGCCCGCTACTTTTGTCTATTATTACATTGATTTTAGCATCGGGGGTTACTACAAGGTCAAACTGCATCTCAAGCCCCTTAAAGCCCTTAGTGCTTACAGTAGGCTCTTGTCCGTTTTGTATGTTTTCTTTTTCCTTAGGACTAAGGAAATGGATAAATGCAGCTGTAGAGGTACTTGTACTTCCCACATTACTTATAGGAATGTTTATCTCGGTATTCGGCATCGACTTGGCATCGGCCGTAATCAGCAGTCCGCTTGTAGGTCCGCTAATACTGGCGGTACCTTTTATAAATGCTTTACCGTAGTACAGTGCATCATCATGATCCTCGGTATCAAGCACCAATATGTTATCTGAGCTCATTTTAAGATCGAGCGCCCAGTTTCTAAATAAATCGTGCCGTACCTCTCCCTGAAGGAGCGCTTTTGTTTTATAGCGCGTATCAGTAAGCTGTACGTTTCCAAAAATAATCTTGTCCTCCGTGAGGTTAATCATGGAGTTTTCGTCAAAATTATAATCAGTATTCAGGTAGCCTACCTTTACACCACCTCCTTTTACATACAGCACGCCGTCAATTTCAGGCTTGCGCACATTCCCCACTATAGCTGCCCTACCACTTGCCCTACCTCGTATTTCAGGGAAAATGCTCTTAAGGAACACCGTAAGCGGGCTGATATCAAAGTTGGTAAATACAGCATCAAGCGACAGTAAAGTCTGCTTATCTACAATCTCTATATTACCTGCTGTACTAAAAGTTTCGTCTCCCTGGCGGGTTATAGTGCTTTTAAGGTTAAACTTCCTGAATGACCTATCTCCTGTAACCTGGGTATTCATATCACCCAGGGCAAAGTCGTTTATACGTAGGGTATCTATGGTAATAGAAGCTGACGGTTCAAAAACATCGCGGTTCTGTTTCAGGCTTACTTCACCATTTAGCCTACCGCCAAAACTGATACTATCCAATGACGGAGTGATTTTATTAAGGTCTACTTCTTTAAATGAAAGTCGCAAATCCTTATAACTATTACCTTTTATAGCACCACTAAGCTCTACATGTTGGTCGTTGTGAGAAAGCGAGATATTATCAAGGCTAAAATCGTCTATCTTTCTCTTAAATACAATTTTGTTATTATGTTCGTCATGCTCATTAATATACCACATAGAGTTTTTAAAACTCACTTCCGATTTTTTAAAGCCGACAACCGAATTGCGGTCTTTATCAATAGTATGGTACAGGTTTAGCTTATAAGCATCCTTATCATGATTACCGCCTTTAAATTCTGTACGCACATACAGCGTATCGTGCTGGGTAACATTAATAAGGCTGAAATCAGAAATCTTATAATTCTTCACCCGCATGCTGTCTACGCTGACATAAGTATTATAAAGCGGGTTTTTATTATTTACATCAAGCTTTACGTTATTAAAGGCATTGTCATACGCTATAATACCGGGCGAATTAAACGCTACAACAAACTCATTTTTATCGGCATTTACCCGTCCTTTAAGGTGGGTATCTTTACTAACTGAAATTTCTGGTAATACAATACCAACAATCTTATTATAAATAGTAAGGTCGTAATCAAGATACTGTCCTTTCTTTACCTTATGGGGCGAATAATTAGCATACAGGCTACCCAGTCCGTTTTCAAATATCTTAGGTACCTGGTATACATCAAACTTGCCGGTTACACGGCCTTCAATAATATCCTGAGAGTTTACCGTAACTGTTCGTTCGTTATTATCATCAAACGATGACGCTATGAAAAAGTCTTCAAAATAATAGCTGTCGCGGCTGTTTTGATAAGAGAGTCGTGATATTTGCAACGTACCTGCCAAATCGTTAAGGTTATTACCCGATGCCTCAAACAGCAGGTCGCCCTTAAAAATAGACAGTGTATCTTTCTTCATTATTTTCAATAGTGCTAGGTCAGCATAGTCTACCTGCGCATGGAAATCATAATTTTTGCGATACTGGCTCATATCCACAAGCCCATCAAAACTCATCAGGAGGTTAGGGTCGTTACTGTTAACACGACCTTTAAAATAAGGCCACTTAAACAAACCGTCTACAGTAACTTTTTTATAGTTATAGCCGTTGTATGCAAATGCAGTAACATCTCCCTTAACACTGGTGTTCAACGATTCCTTATTAAAACCTTTTCCGTCTACATCAAGGTGCAGCGTAGCCAGCCCCACTTGTTTTATATCGGTAAGTGCCCCCACATTAAATTTCTGAAGGTCTATAACACCTTTATATTTAGCCTCATTAGGATTATTAAATCCTTTTATTTCAAGATTAGCAGTAGCTTCGCCTAACCCACTTAACACGTACATATCTGTAGTAAGGTCGGTTTTAGTAAGCACTATGTGCCCGGTAATATCTACCTCGCCCAGCCTGCCCAGTTGTTCCGGAAGTTTTTTACCCAATATGCGCGGCAAAATACCACACAGGTTGTTATACTGCGCTGTAATACGCCTGAAATTACCATTCATGTAAAATCCGGGGCCTGTGCGGGTAAACAGGTTACGGAAATTTACCTTACCGCTTATTTCGGTACCCTTATCATCAATAAGGTTTAGGTTGTACAGTATAAAATTGTTCAGTGTACCCTTAAGGTGTGTAGAAAGGTAAAACTTCTGGTCTTTGCCAAATTCTGGGTAAAAATAGTTAAGCTCGTTACTGCTTACTACAGCGCGGGTAACATCAAAATCCGTTTGTACCTTATCTACAAAATAAGGCAGGTCTTTTCGCTCAAAGGTAAACTTCAGGTTTCCCTTAAGTTCTGATTCTGCTGTTTTTATTTCAGCATCCCTTAGTGAAATATTCTTTTTGGTGTATGCAAATCCCCCTGTAAGGTTTTGCACAAAAAGCCCGTGATGGTCATGCAACGAAAGCTTTCGTATATCACCGTAAATGTTTGGCCCCTTTACAAGAAAGTTTTTTACAAAGCCGCTTATTTTGGTAAAGTCCAAAACCTTAGTGTGTGCAGCATTTTCATTAGAAAGCCTGAAACGTCCGCCGGCAACATAAAGATTAGCCACATTTAGCCTGAATTTACCTTTACCGGGTTTACCATCATCAAAAGATTTTATAAAAACATCAAGGCTACTGACTGTTTCACCTTTGTAGGTTTTCATGTGCACATTAAGGCTTTGTGCATTAAGCTTGCCAAACTCAAGATTGGTCTTAGCCAGCTTTTTAAAACTCAGCAGATTTGTTTTTATATAATCAGCACTTATAAGCGTATCGTTATGATGGTCTTTTATAAGCACTTTTTGCAGCCTAACACCACCAAAAATATTTATAGCAACTTTATCTACAAAAATGTGGGTTTTAAAGTCTTCGTTAATACGGTCAGTAGCGTAGCGAGCTATCTGGGTTTGCACATACGGAACCTGTAGTGCAATAGCCACCAATAACAAAAACACCACCAGTCCCAAAAGGGTACGCAGCAGTATTTTTTTAAATTTTTTGAAACGGCTATTTGTCTTAACTTTGTTCTCCAAAATGTATAATGTCCCGTTAACGGCAAAAGTAGGAAATTTTACAAAGCCTTAACTTGCTTTAACCCTTTTTTATAACTCAAAATCCGTGCCTATATGGCTGAAAAGCCCAAATATATCTTAGCAATAGAAAGTTCGTGCGATGACACGGCCGCAGCTGTACTTATAAACGATAAAGTATTGAGTAATGTTGTAGCCCGCCAGCAAATACACGAAGAGTATGGCGGCGTAGTACCAGAGCTGGCCAGCCGTGCCCACCAGCAGAATATTGTACCCGTGGTAGATGTGGCACTAAGCCGTGCCGGCATACAAAAAGAACAGCTTTGTGCGGTAGCCTTCACCCAGGGGCCTGGGCTTATGGGCAGCCTGCTTGTAGGCAGTTCATTTGCTAAATCTTTTGCACTGGCGCTACAGGTTCCGTTAATTGCGGTAAACCACATGCAGGCGCACATACTCGCCCATTTTATAGCCGAAGAAGGTTTTGATAAACCCACGTTTCCGTTCCTGGCCATGACCATAAGCGGCGGCCATACACAAATAGTACGTGTAGACAGCTATTTCAGCATGGAAGTTATAGGAGAAACCACTGATGATGCTGTAGGCGAAGCCTTTGATAAAAGCGCTAAGATACTTGGCTTGCCTTATCCGGGTGGACCGCTGATTGATAAATACGCACAAACTGGCAATCCTAAAGCTTACCAATTTACCAAGCCGCAGGTACCGGGGCTTAACTTCAGTTTTAGCGGACTAAAAACGCAGATATTGTACTTCATTCAGAAAAACCTTAAGGAAGACCCTGATTTTGTAAAGAACAATATGGAAGATATCTGTGCATCTATTCAGTATACCATCATCAACATACTGATGGATAAGCTGAAAATAGCTGTGAAAGAAACCGGCATTAAACAAGTAGCCATAGGCGGCGGGGTTTCGGCTAACAGCGGTATACGTAACACATTGAAAGAAGCCGAGAAAAAATATGGATGGAAAACCTATATCCCTAAATTTGAATACACAACCGATAATGCCGCAATGATAGGCATAGTAGGTTACCATAAATATCTGGAAGAACAGTTTAATGATGCAAGTGTAACCAGTAAAGCCAGAATAGAATTGTAATGCAGCTATTTTTTGACCCAAATATCTCACAAGGCGATACCATTTTTGTTTTTGACAAAGAGGAAAGCCGCCATATTGTAAAAGTACTTCGCAAAAAAGAAGGAGATGTATTACACATAACCAATGGCAAAGGTTACTTATTTATAAGCGAAGTGGTTTTTGCCAATGAAAAAAAGTGCGAAGTAAGCATTACTGCCGTTGAGCACTTTGAACCACTACCCTACCGCCTGCACCTGGCTGTAGCGCCTACAAAAATGAACGAGCGCTACGAATGGTTCCTGGAAAAAGCTGTAGAAATAGGCATTACCGAAATTACTCCCATTATTTGCGAGCATAGTGAACGTACAGTTTTTAAGGCAGACCGTTTTGAGAAAATAATCCACAGCGCTATGAAGCAGTCGCTGCAATACCACATGCCGGTACTGCACGAACCTGTGCCGTTTAACCAGTTTGTAAAACAACAGCGCGAAGGCAAATTGTTTATAGCCCACTGTGAGGAAACCGACAAAAAGCTACTTAAAACCGAGCTTACACCAAAAGAAACCCAAACCATACTGATAGGCCCTGAGGGCGATTTTTCTACAAAGGAAATTGAGTTAGCATTAAGTCTTGGTTATGCACCGGTATCATTAGGCAATACCCGCCTGCGTACCGAAACGGCCGCCATTGTAGCAGCGCACAGTGTGGCGTTTGTAAATGAGTAAAAGAAATAACTGTTTTTTATTTGCGTTTACTATATTTACATCTGAAGAAAGCTAACATGAAAAAACTACTCTATATACTCCTTGCTTTGCCCCTACTTACAACCGCACAGGAAATCGCCGTACTGAAATACTCAGGCGGTGGCGACTGGTACGGTAACCCTACCTCATTGCCCAACCTGGCTAAATTCTGTAACCAGAACATTGGCACCAAGATAACTCCTAAAACATCGGTAGTAGAGGCCGGCAGCCCCGATTTGTTTTCGTATGCGTTTGTACACATGACGGGTCACGGCAACGTAGTGTTTAGTGATAATGACATTACAAACCTGCGTAACTACCTTACCTCAGGCGGTTTCCTGCATATAGACGACAACTACGGTATGGATGAGTACATCCGCCGTGAAATAAAACGCATTTTCCCCGATAAAGAACTGATACGCGTACCTGTAAGCCATGAAATTTTTAAAGGACCTTTCAGCTTTCCGCAAGGGATGCCGAAAATCCACGAGCACGACGGTAAGACACCTGATACCTGGGGGATTTTTAACGAAGGTAGGCTGGTGCTACTGTACACCCATGAAACCGACCTTGGTGACGGCTGGGAAGACAAAGAGGTACACAATGATCCTATAGAAGTACGTACTAAAGCACTGCGTATGGGTGCAAACATACTTAACTACGCATTTAACTTTTAAAGGTTGTTTACCGTTCATTTATGCTATAGTATTGTTTGATGTATTTGTTAATCCTACAAGAAACAAACCACTTTTTTTGTAAATTTAACTGGCAACAAACATCCTATGAATAAATTTAAACAAATCCTCAACCTTCATGTAGGTGAAGACGACCGTGAGAAAACCCTTGAAACGGTAAGTAAAAATATTTCATTTAAAGGCTCAAACCTTTGGATTTTGGCCTGTGCTATCATAGTAGCATCAGTAGGCTTAAATGTAAACTCTACCGCGGTAATCATAGGTGCCATGCTTATTTCGCCACTCATGGGCCCCATTGTAGGGGCAGGATTTGCACTGGGCATTTATGATTTTGTACTACTTAAAAGGTCGTTTCAAAACCTTTTAACCGCCACTCTGGTAAGTCTTGCTGCATCGGCAATCTATTTTTTCATAAGTCCTTTTAAAGAAGTACAATCTGAGCTGCTTGCCCGGACAGCGCCTAATATATACGACATACTTATTGCCTTTTTTGGTGGTATTGTAGGAGCAATTTCTATAACACGCATAGAAAAAGGAAACCCCATACCCGGTGTGGCTATAGCAACAGCTTTAATGCCACCACTGTGTACTGCAGGCTATGGCTTAGCTACCGCGCAGTGGCAATACTTTTTAGGGGCATTTTACCTGTACTGCATCAACTGCGTTTTTATAGGCATTGCCACTTTTGCCATTGTAAAATACCTGAGGTATCCTGCTAAAAAACAAATAGACGAAAAACAGCAAAAACAGGTACGGGTAATTATTACCATTGTAATAACCGTAATGTTACTGCCCAGCGCTTACCTGGCTTACGCCCTGTACAGAGAACAACAATTTAAAAAGAACACCGACCTGTTTATAGAACACGAGTTTACAGATAAAGGGTATGCAGTAGTGTACAAACGGTCTGAGATTGTAGCCACAAAAAAACGCCTGGAGCTGGCTTTCCTTCAAAAGAAGTTTAGTAAAAATGAAATCGCTGCCTTAAATAAGAAAATTAAAAACAATGAGTACCTTAATGGCACTGAGTTGATAATACGCCAGGACACTACCGACCGTTTTTCAGCATTAAAGGGTGATATTTTGAACGAAATACATTCTAATGAAAACGAAATCCACCTTCGCGATTCGAGGATAAATCAACTGGAAGCCAAAATAGCCGCAACAGACCGGGATAATTATCAAATCTTTAATGAAACCAAAGAACTTTTCCCTCAGGTAAAAGCCATTTCTGTAATAGACAATACTAAATTTAATATGGCAAAAGACAGTACCTTTACCGTAACTACCATAGCATTTGAATCGGATGAAGCATTAAAGCCAGAAGATCTTAAAAAACTAAAAAAGTGGCTAAGGCAACGCCTTCAAAACAAGAATATTGAGTTGTTTAGAAAACAGGATTAATTTTACAAACCCAAAAGCTATTTATAAGTAAATCATAATCTTATATTAAAGACAGTTTAGTTTTAGTAAAATTTTTCATACTTTCGAGGCATCCAAATCAAAAAAAATTAACAGCCATGGTAACCAGTAAAACTATAGCAAACGGCTTGCTAAGAGCCATTGCAATACTTGCGGGAGTGTTTGTCCTGCTTATGTTTTTGTACTCCATACAAACGGTAATAATATACCTGGTTGTAGCACTAATACTCACCCTTATAGCGGTACCTATTGTTCGCTTCCTGAAATTAAAATTAAAATTTCCGCACATACTCGCCGTAATTAGTACACTGGTGTTTTTTCTGCTCATCCTGGCGGGTTTTATACTCATGTTTGTTCCACTTATCATAAGCCAGAGCGAAAACATAGCCATGATAGACACAAACCAGCTTCAGGCTGATTACACCCATATAATAGAACAGATTGATAGTCATTTTGGCATTGATACCCAAAAAATGATAACAGAATCAAAGATTACATCAAAAATAAACCTGAATATAATACCATCTTTTCTGAACTCCGTTTTGGGTGTACTTAGCGGTTTTGGCATGGGACTGGCATCGGTAATGTTCATCACTTTCTTTTTCCTTAAAGACCGTATGCTTTTTATAAAAAGTGCAAAAAAGCTGTTACCAGACGCTCATGAAGAAAAGATACTACATTCTATTGACAAGGTAAACGAAATGCTGAGCCGCTATTTTATAGGGCTTATTATACAAATGTCTATTTTATTCACCATTTATCTTATTGTATTGCTGGTCTTTGGCGTAAAAAACGCCTTTGTTATTGCACTTATTACGGCTTTCCTGAATATAATACCGTACATTGGCCCTATAATTTCATCGGTATTGGTGGTGGTGCTTACAATGCTGGGACACATGAGTCCTGAAACACACCACGACATGTTCAGCACTACGCTGTATGTATTTATAGGTTATTGCGTGGGGCAGTTTATAGACAACAACATTACGTCGCCACTCATATTCAGTAACAGCACAAATTCGCACCCGTTGGAAATATTCATAGTAGTGCTTATCAGTGGCTTTACCTTCGGTATACTGGGCATGATCATAGCCATACCCATGTACACAACATTAAAAATAATAGCCAAGGAATTCTTCCCGGAAAATCCTGTGGTAAAAATACTTACTAAAGACATTTAACATTGCTTAGCGCTTTACTGCAACCCGAAATTCAAGAATACATACACGAGCATACCCATGACGATGTAAAAAAGCTCGCGCTACAAAAAAATCCGTTCCCCGCCCTGCCGTGGACAGAAATTCTGAACCAGATTGCTGCACGCCAAAAGGCAAAAGACAAACTGCCCACATGGTTTGGCACAGAAAATATCATTTATCCGTCTAAAGTTTCGGTGGAGCAAACCTCGTCTGAAACTGCGGCACAATATAAAGCCAACCTGGTTTTGGGCGAAAGCCTTATCGACCTTACAGGCGGTTTCGGGATTGATGATTATTACTTTTCAAAGGTCGTAAACCAGGTTACCCATTGCGAACTGAACGCCGACCTTTCGGCAATAGCATCCCATAATTTTACGGTACTGGGCGCCCATAACATACAGTGTTTTGCCGGCGACAGCCTGGAAACGCTAAAAGCTGAAAACAAACAACACGACTGGATTTATATAGATCCTTCCCGGCGCAACGAAGCCAAAGGCAAAGTCTTTATGCTGGCCGACTGCCTGCCTAATGTAACTGAACTGCTTGATGTGTATTTTAGCTACACCGAAAACATAATGATAAAAACCGCACCCCTGCTGGATATTTCGGCGGGGTTGGGCGAATTGCATTCTGTTAAGGCAATACACATAGTAGCCGTAAACAATGAGGTAAAGGAGCTGCTATGGATATTACAAAAAGAATTTACCGATGCTCCGGCACTTATAGCGGTAGACCTTGCCAAAGACGGAACAACCACCTTTGAAGCCCAATACGGCAATGAGGATATAGCCTCGCTGAGCCTGCCCCTTACCTATTTGTACGAGCCAAACAGCGCTGTCATGAAATCAGGTGCTTTTGGTGCGGTGGCTACGCATTACAAGATGGCAAAGCTGCACGCGCATTCTCAACTGTATACTTCAGATAGTTTAATGGATTTTGCAGGCCGCAGGTTTGAAATACAACAAGTACTGCCTTATGGCAAAGCCGAAATGAAACAATATATTGAAGGCAAAAAAATGAATATTACCGTGCGTAATTTTCCGTTAAAGACCGAAGAATTACTAAAAAAGTGGAAGATTAAAGATGGCGGCGATGTATATACGTTTTTCACCACGAATAAAGACGGTGAAAAAACAGTATTGGTTTGCCGGAAAGTATAACCGATGCCGTCATTGCGAGCGAAGTGTAACGGAACGCGGCAATCTTTTTTAGATTGCTTCGTCGTGCCTCCTCGCAATGACGGACCGGATAGTAATCTTTATTTATTCAAAAATGCCAGTACGTTTTCTTCAATACGGGCATTAATGTTGGTGATGTCTGCTTTTACAAACTCCTCACCTATGATATTTTCATATAGCTCTATATAGCGCTCTGATACGGTTTCTATGTAAGCATCTGTCATTTCCGGGATCTGTTGGCCTTCTTTACCCTGGAAACCATTTTCTATAAGCCAGCGGCGCACAAACTCCTTGCTCAGCTGCTTTTGTTCCTCGCCTTTATCCTGACGCTCCTGGTAACCTTCGGCATAGAAATAACGCGATGAATCCGGCGTGTGGATTTCGTCAATCAATACAATTTTGCCATCTTTGGTTTTACCAAATTCGTACTTGGTATCTACCAGTATCAGTCCGCGTGAAGCGGCAATCTCAGTACCACGCTGAAACAATGCACGGGTATATTTTTCAAGCACCAGGTAATCTTCCTCGCTTACAATTCCCTTAGCAAGAATATCCTCACGGCTGATGTCCATATCGTGCTCGCCGTTATCGGCTTTGGTAGTTGGGGTAATTATCGGTGTAGGGAATTTATCGTTCTCCTTAAGACCCTCTACAAGCTCCACACCACACAGTACACGCTTACCTGCAGCATACTCACGTGCAGCGTGTCCGCTTACGTAACCACGTATTACCATTTCTACCTTAAACGGTTCGCACAGGTGGCCTACTGCCACGTTAGGATCCGGGGTAGCTATAAGCCAGTTAGGCACTATGTCCTGTGTAAGGCTCATAAACTTAGTAGCAATCTGGTTTAGTATCTGTCCTTTGTACGGAATGCCTTTTGGCATAACCACGTCAAAAGCACTAAGCCTGTCTGTAGCCACCATAACCAGCAGCTCATCATTAATATTATAAACTTCGCGCACCTTACCACGGTAAACCGATTTCTGGCCGGGGAAGTTAAAGTTTGTTGTAGTGATGGTATTCATCGTGTTGTTTGCTGTTTAGTATTGAGGTGCAAAAATAAGAAAGTTATTTTATCATGCTGCATTTCTTTTAACCGCCTTACTATTACCTATTGCAAAACCAATATTGACAAATAAAACCAATACAGACAATACAGGAACTAAAAGATTTAGCATATACATAGAATCATAACCTCGAAAAAAACTAAGGAATAACGACAAAAGAACAAGACTTAGATTTATTACAGAAAGTTTCTTGCTGATTGTAGCCTTACAAAGAAATAAAATTAAATAACCTAAAATGTAAAGCAACAAACTAACTATGGCGAAAACCGGCAACCAGTTTAGTATATCCCAACCCCAACCAACAGTCTTATTTACTCCATATGTTGAGATGCTACCGGTAATTTTTGCGTTGAAGGCAATCACTATTAAAAGTAATATTGCCAAAACAAAAAAATACAACAGGCCCAAAAGCAGGCCTGAAGGTTTTGTAAAATCAGGTTTCATCTTGCTAATGTTCAACATACAATGTATTGTCGCCTATTTTGTATTTAACCTGTTTTTTATCGTTATTCTTTGAAATATTTACCGCACCGTAAAAAGTATACTGACAGCCACCCGTTATGGTAAGTTCCTTTTTTTCAGTGTCAAACACAATGCTGTCGGCGTGTTCTACAGTCAGCTTGTCGTCTGTATATGAAACATCCGTATCAAACACCATTTGCTTTTTGTCGTCGCTAACTGTTAAAGATTTCGACTCAAATTGCGGTCCGTCATTTTTAGCAACCTGCGCAAAAGCAGCTGCAGAAAAGACCAAGGCTGTGGCTAAAAGTATTTTTTTCATAGGTTTATGGTTTATTATCAAACATATAACGTTTTAAAATCCCGAAATATTTTAATCTCACCAAGGCTTTATGACTTTTGGCTTTACAACTTTCGACTAAAGTTTACCCCTGGTGTTCAATTCTCTTGTATGCCTCAATAACCTTCTTCACAAGGCGGTGGCGCACCACATCCTTATCATCAAGGTAAATAATACCTATGCCATCCACATCTTTCAGTACCAATAACGCTTCTTTAAGTCCGCTGGTGGTACTGCGCGGCAGGTCTATCTGGCCGGGGTCGCCGGTAATCATAAACTTGGCATTCTTACCCATACGCGTCAGGAACATTTTCATCTGGCTGTGTGTGGTATTCTGCGCCTCATCGAGGATTACAAAAGCGTTGTCAAGCGTACGACCGCGCATAAAGGCAAGTGGAGCTATTTGAATAATACCTTTCAGCAGGTAATCTTCCAGTGTTAGTGGTGGCAGCATATCGCGCAGCGCATCGTATAACGGCTGCATGTATGGATCCAGCTTCTCCTTCATATCACCCGGAAGAAAGCCCAGGTTTTCACCCGCTTCTACCGCAGGACGGGTAAGTATAATACGTTTTACCTGCTTTTCTTTCAGGGCTTTTACCGCAAGTGCCACACCTGTGTAGGTTTTACCCGTACCTGCAGGCCCTACGGCAAACACCATGTCGTTTTTACTCATGTAGTCTACAAGCAGCTGTTGGTTAGGGGTCATGGCCTTAATAAGCTTTCCGCCCAACCCATGCACCAGTACTTTATCACTCGGGTTCATGTGTTCGGTTTGTACACCAGTGCTTATTACACGCTCTATTACATTATCGTCGATGCTGTTAAAACGGGTAAAATGCAGCATCAACCGCTTGAAACGGGTCTCAAACTCATCGAGGAGTTCTTTCTCGCCAAATGCTTTAAGCGTAGAACCCCGTGCAACTATTTTCAGCTTGGGATAGTATTTTTTTATGGTTTCAAGGTGGGCATCCTGAGCGCCCCAAAAATCCTTAGGGGCGATGTCAGTTAATTCAATAATTCTTTCGTTCAAGCAAGTATGTTTTTGATTAATTTTATAGCTAATTATTGTAGCTTTGCATTCAAATTTAGTGAAATTTTTATTCGCGATTTTATAAAGTTTTACACAAAATTATGTCAATAATTACGCTTACTACCGATTTCGGCCTGTGCGACCATTTTGTGGGCGCGCTAAAGGGTAAATTGATTTCGGGATGCAGCGATGCCGTGATTATAGACATATCGCATAATGTAGACCTTTTTAACATCCCCCAGGCCGGTTATATCATTAGTGCTGCGTGGCGCAATTTCCCTGTCGGCACCGTACACCTCATAGGCGTGGATGCCGAACTGAGCCCCGAAAACCGCCATATAGCCATACTGTGGAACGGACATTACTTTGTATGTGCCGATAACGGCATACTGAGCCTGCTAACCCAGTCGGTTTTACCCGAAAAAATTGTTGAGATAAACATACACGACCGCCTGCCCGAAGGAAGCAACGCTATGGATGTATTTGCTACCGTAGCGTGCCACCTGGCCAAAGGCGGCACCCTAAGCGTTATAGGCCGTGAAACTACCGCTCCGCTAAAACCAATGCACGAAATGAATCCGGTAGTGGCTACCGATAAAAACAGCATACGCGGCAATGTGGTATACATAGACCATTTTGGTAACTGTGTTACAAACATTAGCAGAAAACTGCTTAAGGAAATAGGCAAAGGACGTAATGTGGAAATAAACTTTGGCACAAAAGGCGAAATAAAAGGTATAAAAAGCGGGTATTCTGACTTTAACCTGAACGAACGTTTTTCATTAAAAGACTATGAAGGCGAAAAGCTGGCAGTGTTTAATGAGGCGGGCTTTTTGGAAATAGCCATCTTCAGGAGTAACCCGCATACAGTAGGTTCGGCAAAAACATTACTCGGACTGAAATATAGAGACATGGTTAGCGTTAAGTTTGAATGATTGAAAATATAAAGATTGAAAGATTAGCGAATGTGTGTGGTATGCATTTGCCATGAATAGGATAAAACTGTATGTTTGCAGGCATTGATAGATATATGGATAATTTAGAGTTTTAGATTATTAGAACTTTAGATTGAGATGTCTCCTATCGTCGACATGGAAAACTTGAAACCTGGAACTTTAAACAAAAGAAACTAAATAAATTAGATGAAAGCATTATTGCTACGTGAAATCAAAGCCTTTTTCGGTTCGCCCATAGGGTATTTGGTTATCGCTATTTTCCTTTTGCTCAACGGACTTTTCCTTTGGGTATTCGAAAACGACTTTAATATACTGAACAGCGGTTTTGCCGATATGGGGCCGTTTTTCACCCTTTCGCCGTGGATACTTATTTTCCTGATACCGGCGGTAACCATGCGCAGCTTTTCTGATGAAAAGAAACAGGGCACACTGGAGCTGCTGTTTACCAAACCGCTAAGCACCTGGGAAATTGTGAATGGCAAGTTCTTCGGGGCGTTTGTGCTTATTATACTGGCATTGCTGCCTACACTTATTTATGTAGCTGTACTTTCAGATTTCGGGAACCCGCAGGGTAATATTGATATGGGCAGTACCATGGGTTCGTACTTTGGGTTACTGTTCCTTGTAGCGGGTTATACCGCCATAGGCATTTTTACCTCTACCCTTTCAGATAATCAGATTGTAGCGTTTATCAGTGCCGTATTTTTGTGCTTTGTATTCTTTTTCGGGTTCGAAGGCGTTTCCGGTTTCTTTGGTGGTTTTGGCAGTATTGTTTCAAAGGTGGGTATGGATTACCACTTCCGCAGCATGAGCCGCGGTGTTATAGATACCCGAGATGTAATATACTTTACCAGCATAGCCGTGCTGTTTTTATCGCTTACTGTGTATAAACTTAAATCGCTAAAATGGTAATGGAAACAGCTAAACAACAAAACAGGAAACAGCTGCTTATTACCCTTGCAGTATTGGTACTACTTAACCTGGCCGGGGCGTTTTTCTTTAAACGACTGGACCTTACTGCCGATAAGCGTTACACGCTTTCACCGGCATCAGTAAATTTAATAAAATCGGTTAATGAGCCATTGTATATAGACGTATTTCTTGAAGGGGAATTCCCGGGCGAATTTAAGCGCCTGCAGGATGAAACACGCCAGCTGCTACAGGAGTTTTCGGCAAGTAACCCCGATATAAAATTCAACTTCTTTAACCCGCTTGATAAATCAGAAAGCAGTGCCGAAACCAAGCGCGAGCTGATTTTCAAGGTCTTTAAAATGGATAATCCGAAGCTGTCTGCAAAGGATGAAACCGAAGTTAAAAACAGTATTGCCGGTATTACCGATATAGACAAAGCTATAATTGAAACCTTTAGCGGCAGCGGCATGAAACCCGCACAAATTACCGTAAACGACAAAGGCAAACAAAGCGAAACGCTTATTTTTCCGTGGGCTATAGCTACCTATAAAGGTAAGACCGTAAAAATACCATTACTTAAAAACATTCGTGGTGCTAATGCTGCGCAAAAAGTGGAAGGCTCTGTACAGCACCTGGAATACGCATTTGCCGATGCGCTGAATAAAGTTAGCAGCGACAAAGAGAAAAAAATTGTAGTACTACAGGGTAATGGTGAAATGAAGAGCCGCTACATGGCTAACTTTATAAAGGCATTGGGCGAAAGCTACCATACAGCACCATTTACGCTGGACTCTGTCGCCACTAACCCGGTAAAAACCCTTAAAGACCTACAGCAGTATGACCTGGCCATTATAGCCAAACCTACTGAAAAATTTACCGAAGAGGAAAAAGAGGTACTGGACCAGTATATACTGAACGGTGGTAAAACCCTGTGGATGTTGGATGCTGTACAGGTAGAAATGGACAGCCTGTACAACCCTACGGGAATGACCCCTGCCCTGCCACGCGACCTAAATATTAACGATATGCTGTTTAAGTACGGTGTGCGTTTAAACCCTGATATTATTAAAGATGAACAGGCTACTCCTATAAAACTTGCTACCGGCTCTCAGGGCAGCGCTACAGAATACCAGCAGTTTTTCTGGAAGTATTCGCCGTTTGCGTACCCTGATTCGATAAACACTAACCCTATTGTTAAAAACGTGGGTGGTATAAAACTGGAGTTTGCAAACCCTATAGACACCCTGAAAAATGGTATTAAGAAAAACGTACTGTTATCGTCATCACGCTTATCTAAAAAAGTGGGGACTCCTACCGCCATAAGACTGGATATGGTAAATGAAAAAACCGACCTGAAAGATTATGAAAAAGGTGGTTTCATGCCTGTTGCGGTACTACTTGAAGGGAGTTTCCGTTCAATGTATGAAAACAGGCTGCTGCCGTTTAAGCTAAACGGTTATAAAACTGTAGGCGTACCAGGCAAAATGATTGTAATAGCCGACGGCGATATTGCTAAAAACCAGTTTGACCAAAACGGTGCACCACTGGAACTGGGCTATGACAAGTGGACCGAGGAGTTCTACGAAAACAAGGATTTTATGCTAAACTGTGTAAACTACCTGCTGGACGATAACGGTCTTATTAACATACGTACCAAGGATGTAAAACTGCCAATGCTAAACACACAGAGGGTATATGACAATTATAACATGGCAGGAATCATTACCATAGGTCTGCCGCTAGCGTTGCTGGCCGCATTTGGCGGATTGTTTACATGGCTGAGAAAAAGAAAATACAGCAAGGCATAAGAGCCTTTGTGTTGAAAAAAAAGTTTCAGTATTAAATTGCTTTGCGATATATTTGCTATCCATTCCCGAAAGGGAACTAAACAAAAAAATAATCAGGAATGAAATTCATAGTATCAAGTACATATTTGCTAAAACAGCTGCAGGTGCTTAACGGTGTTATAAACAGCAACAACACCCTGCCTATTTTAGATAACTTCTTGTTTGAGCTAAACGGCACAGAGCTAAAAGTTTCGGCTTCAGACCTTGAAACCACCATGACCTCTACTCTGGAAATAGATTCAGACAGCGTGGGCAGCGTGGCGGTTCCGGCAAAATTATTGCTTGAAACCCTGAAAACTTTTCCTGAACAGCCGCTTACTTTTACTGTAGAAGACAACAACACGGTAGAAATAAGTTCTAATTCGGGTAAATATGCGCTGGCATATGCCGCCGGAGACGAATTCCCGAAAGCTGTATCGCTTGAAGACCCTTCATCTACTATAGTTCCTGCCGAGGTACTTGCCACCGCTGTAAGCAAAACCATATTTGCAGCCGGTAATGATGATCTTCGTCCGGTAATGTCGGGAGTATTTTTCCAGTTCTCTCCACAAGGGCTAACGTTTGTAGCTACCGATGCGCACAAACTTGTAAAGTATGCACGTACTGATGTAAAAGCATCTCAGGTGGCCGACTTTATTATGCCTAAAAAACCGCTTAACATACTTAAAGGTATACTTGCCACATCTAACTCTGATGTAACTATAGAATATAATGACAGTAACGCTACGTTTTCTTTTGACAACTACGTGCTTACCTGCCGTCTTATAGATGGTAAATACCCTAACTACGAAGCGGTAATACCTAAAGAGAACCCTAACAAGCTGCTTATAAGCCGCAGCCAGTTCTTTAGCTCGGTGCGTCGTGTGGCTATTTTCAGTAATAAAACCACACACCAGATACGCCTTAAAATAGCAGGCACAGAACTTAACATTTCTGCTGAGGACATTGACTATTCTAACAAAGCTGAAGAAAGGTTGACTTGTGATTATCAGGGCGACGATATGCAGATAGGTTTTAACTCGCGTTTCCTTACAGAAATGCTTACCAACCTGCAAAGCGACGAAATTCAGCTTGAAATGTCATTGCCAAACCGCGCAGGTATCCTTACCCCGGTAGACGGTCTTGACGAAGGCGAAACCGTAACCATGCTGGTAATGCCTGTAATGCTAAATAATTAAGAAAAAACTTTTTAATACCCAAAAGCCTCCGCCAAAAACGGAGGCTTTATTTATTTTTTCACTACTCATTTACTACTTTTTAACATAAAAATCTAACCGCAGGGAACAAATTTGTTTTTTTTGTTAAAACAATGCATTTTTCCGGAAAAATGCACGCAACCTTTTTTACTTTTTTGATACTTTTAGGTGCTAAAATTTATTTCGACTTTCTTATGAGAAAAATTACATTATTGTTAATGTTACTCCTGTCCGCAAGTGGATTTGCTCAGCTTGCACTTGAGGACTTTGAGGGGACATGGACTCCTCTGTCCGGTACAGAAGGCAGTGCAGGACCTACCGGATGGTACATTAAAAACGTGTCAGGCCCGGTACAGTACTGGATTCAGGGTAATGGATCTACTGCCCAGCCGGCATATTCTGGCACCCATGCTGCTTATCTAAACAAAGAAAACGTAGCAAGCGGCACCCAGAGTGAAGACTGGTTAGTAACTCCGCTGTTTACAGTACCTGCTAACGCCCAGTTGAAATTCTGGTCGAGGCTAACCGTAAACGGAGACCAGGGTACCAGCTACAAAGTAATGATAGGTACAGACATAACGCAGCCGTTTACCGACCTGCAAACCTGGACCGAATTAACGCTGAATACTGTTCAGCAGGAATATGAACAAAAAGTAGTAGATATACCTGCTGCTTATAATGGTCAACAAGTTTATGTAGCCTTTGTAATGATGGGCGACGACGGAGACCGCTGGCTTGTAGACGATGTACAGGTGGTAGAACAATGTATCATCCCTACAGCACTTGGCGCAAACCCTTCGGGCACTTATGCTACTCTAAACTGGACAAGTACTTCTACTAACTTTGAAGTGGAAGTAGTTACAAACGGTACTTCACCTACAGGTGTGGGTGTTTCTGCAACAGGTACAAGCTATACTACTCCTGCCACACTTACACCACAAACAACTTATCAATATTATGTAAGGGCAGTATGTGGTGATGGTAACAACAGTGAATGGGCCGGACCATATACTTTTACAACTTCTCAAATCCCGGGAACGTTAAACTTCACCGATGGTTTTGAATCAACCCAGGACTGGGCCATTGTAAATGGAACACAAACAAACAAATGGTACTACGGTACAGCTACTTCAAACGGAGGAACTAACTCTATATATGTATCTAATGACAACGGTGCTAACAACGCATATACCTTAAACACACTTTCTACAGTAATGGCATACCGCGATATACAAATGCCTGCCGCTGTAGACCAGCTTACACTTTCATTTGACTGGAAAAACCAGGGTGAAAGCGGTTGGGATTATTTAAGGGTATGGCTTGTACCGGCAACCTACACTCCGGTAGCAGGTACACAAACAACAGCTGCTAACAGTGGCGGTATTCAAATAGGTGGAAACTTTGGCCTTAACTCCAGCTGGAGTACATATACCACTACAATAAATGCTGCTGCTTATGCAGGTACTGTAAGGAGGCTTATCTTTGAATGGAGAAACGACACCAGCCTAGGTACCCAGCCACCGGCGGCAGTAGACAACATTAACCTGTCTATAATAACATGTCCGGCTCCTACAAACTTTACTTTGGGTACAGTAACTGAGAGTACTGCTAACTTTACATGGACAGGACCTTCTTCAGTAACTCCTACCTATGATATTTATTTTTCTACAAACAATACTGCTCCGGTAGCAGCTACGAGTCCTACGACTAACGTAACTCCAGCTTCTTTTTCACTTAGCTCACTAACTCCAAACACTACATATTATATATGGGTAAGGAGCAACTGTGGCAGTGGTGATTACAGTACATGGGTAGGCCCTATAAGCTTTACAACCACACAAATACCTGCTATACTAAATTATACCCAGGATTTTGAAGGTACACACGGCTTCGGGTTTGATAACGGTACACAACCTAATAAATGGATTGTAGGCAGCGCTACAAGTAATGGTGGTACAAAATCGTTATACATAACTAACGATAACGGTACCAGCAATGCTTTCTCTATTACTACACAATCTACAGTACATGCCTACAGGGATATCCTTATACCTGCCGGCACAAGCGAAATAAACCTTTCATTTGACTGGAAAGCGTATGGTGAATCTTGTTGTGATTACCTAAGGGTATGGATGGTTCCTGTTACCTATACTCCGGTTGCAGGTACACTAATGACTGCAGCTAACAGCGGCGGTATACAGGTAGGTGGCAACTTTAACGTAAACGGCAGCTGGACAAACTACCTTAATACGATTAACGTTTCGGCATATGCAGGCCAGGTACGCAGGCTTGTATTTGAATGGAGGAATGATGGTAGCATAGGTACTCAGCCGCCGGCGGCAGTAGATAACATTAACATTACTATTGTTACTTGTCCTAAGCCAATAAACCTTGCCGCTGTACAAACAAGTACTTCAGCTACGCTAAGCTGGACTCCTCAGGGAACAGAAACTTCATGGGAAGTATACGTAGTACCTACCGGTACAGCTGCTCCTACAGCTACAACCACAGGTACAACTGTTACTACAAGCACAGGTTATACTTATAGCCCGCTAAACCCTGCTACTACATACCAATACTATGTAAGGGCAATATGTAGCGACAGTGATAAGAGTATATGGTCTGGTCCATTCTCATTTACTACTGCAATTATCAACGATAATTATGATGGAGCAGTAGACCTTACTGTAAACAGCGGTACAGACTGTACAGTAACTACAGCAGCTGCATTTACCGGCGCTACAAGCTCTACCCTATCATTACCTACATGTAGCCCATACACTACTAATGGTCCAGACATTTGGTATCAGTTTACTGCAACAAGCAGCCTACAAACCCTATCGCTTTCAGGATTTGCAGGAACTGCGCAACAGGTAGTAATCAGTATTTATGAAGGCACGCCTGCTGATGGAGGTGAACTTTTCTGTAGTGCTAACAACGCCGTAAACATGGTAGGACTTACACCGGGTACTACTTACTATGTAAGGTTAACATTAAACCCTACAACTACAACAATAAGCCTTACCACAACTTTCAATATCTGTATAACTACACCGTCATCAGCAACAAACAGTGACTGTGAGATTACTACTATAAACCCAAGTTTTGAGCTTCCGGATATGGCGCATACCAATTCTGGACAGGGCCCTACGTTCTTCCTTGACTATGTTGTTCCGGGATGGAAAACAGGTGCAACAGATCATGCCATGGAATATTGGATAGAGCCAAACTACGAACACCAGCCTGCTTACCACACTAATACAGGTACCGATCTTTTCGTTACTTGGCCAGCAGCTGCTCCGGCTAACAGCGACCAGTTTATAGAACTAAACGCTAATGCTAACCAGGGTACCACAATGGGTGTTTACCAGGATTATACTGCAGCCCCGGGTACCGTGTTTGTTGTGAAATTTGCACACAGGGCAAGGAATACAAACTATGCCAGTGCTTCTTATGCAGCATCAGGTAACGTTATAGACGTAATGCGACTTATGGCTGGTCCTGTACCGGCAGCGGGTCAAACTTTGGCCGATGTAATAGACACATATACTCAGGTAGGTACTAACTTCAGTACATCTGCTAATGGTGTACCATCTGGCTACCCGGGTGTTTCAGGTGCTAGTGTTGCTAATGGTGGTAACGGTACTGCATGGGCTTACTATGGCGCCGACGGTACTCTTACATACACTGTACCTGCCGGACAAACTACTACACGTTTCTTCTTCCAGGCAGTATCTACTTCAACTGGTAACACCAGTGTAGGTAACTTCCTTGATGCAATTACGTTTACAGCTAACAACGCTATTACATCTACAAACCCTGCAGTTGCAGACTGTGACCCTACTACTACCGATATCTTCAACTATGTAAACGTTGAAGCCACAGGTGGTGGTACATGGATAGCACACGCTGATAACCCTTCGGCTACTATAATTGCAGATCCTACTGCAAACAGTACTACCATTTCGGGCTTTACCGTTCCGGGTACTTACCAGTATGACTGGACTACAGCTTACTGTACTAACCTACTTACTGTTACTTACACTGCTCCGGATATTGCTGCACCTACAGGACAGGATACATACACATACTGCCAGGGTAATACAGCGACAACACTTACTGCTACTGCCCTTGACGGATATGTACTAAACTGGTATGATGTAGAAACAGGCGGTACTGCAAGTGCTACTGCTCCTACCCCTGATACTTCGGTTGTAGGCACTACTACTTACTATGTAAGCCAGTCTTCTACTGCCGGTGCTTGCGAAAGCCCAAGGCTTCCTATTACTGTTACAGTAAACGAAACTCCGGTAGCTCCTACCACAGAAGATGTAACTTACTGCCAAACTGCTACTGCTGCTGAACTTACAGCTACTGCTGCTGACGGTAATACGCTAAACTGGTATACTGACCCAACAGGCGGTACAGCTACAACCACTGCTCCTACCCCTGACACTTCAGTTGCAGGTACTACCACTTACTATGTAAGCCAGGTTACCCCTGCCGGATGTGAAGGCCCAAGAGCTCCGCTTAATGTAATTGTTAGTGCTCCTACAGCACAGGTTACTACCTTTACACTACCGGCTTCGGTATGTATTGCAGGTACAAACCCGGTTGCAACACTTGATGCTACAGCTGTTACAACAGGTACATTTACAACATCAGATCCTACAAACCTTGTTATAGATGCTACAACAGGTGAAATAGACCTTACACTAAGTACTGCCGGTACTTACGACGTTACTTACAGCATTGCAGGTGATGTAACAACATGTGTTGCTCCAAGCGCTACAACTGTAAGCATTACTATTACACCACTTGCTACGCCGGTTACTACATTTACATATACCAACGTATGTGAATCGGCTGCTAACCAGCTTCCGGTACTTGATGCAGGTTTTGCTGCAAACGGTACGTTTACATCGTCTGACCCTGCAAACCTTGTGGTAGATGCCACAACAGGTGAAATAGACATGGCACTAAGTAACCCTGGTACTTATACAGTAACCTACAGTGTAGCTGAAGATGCTACCAGCTGTATGGCTGCCGCAACCAGCGACGCTGTTACTATTACTATTACTCCGCTTGTAGCTCCGTCTATAAATATCAGTTATCCAACCGTATGTGGATTAGAAGCTACTGTTGCTCCAAGTGCAGACCCTGCTCTTACAGGTGCAACATATGCCGACGCTAACAGCACAGGAACCCTATCAATAGACGCTACAACAGGTGTTATTGACCTCGCTAACAGTACTCCTGGTATGTACACTATATCATATACATATCTACAGGATGATACTACTTGTTCTGCGGCTGGTGTATATACTACAACTGTAGAAATTACTGCTCCAAGCACTCCGGTAACAGGCTTCCAGTACACTAATGTGTGTTCTACTGCTGCTAACCAGCTTCCGGCACTATTCAGTGGATTTACTACTGGTGGTACATTTACTGCCGATGCAGGCCTTACTGTAGATGCTATAACAGGTGAGATAGATATGGCAAACAGTACAGCTGGTACATATACTGTAACGTATACACTTGCAGCTAATGTAACCGGATGTGTAGCTTCAGGATCTAATACTGCCCAAGTAACCATTACTCCGGCATTTACTCCGGAAGTTGGCTTTACTTACGACGAGCAATACTGCTTCGGTACAGGAACTATCCTTCCGGAACTTGCTTCAGGATTTGCAGCAGGTGGTACATTTACTGTAAGCGGTGGTCTAACGATCAACTCTTCAACTGGTGAAATTTCACTTGCAGGTGTTGCTGCAGGTACATATTCAGTAACCTACACTGTAGGAGCTGACGCAAGCACTTGTAACCTTGGCAACAGCCATACTGAAAACTTCAACCTTAACGGTGAAATCGCGTTTACACTTGACGGCGTTTGTAACGGACCTTCGTTCATCATTACTGCTACCCCTACAGATGAGTCATTCGACACATCTTTAGTAACCTACCAGTGGACAACTGCTTCAGGTACTCCAATAGGCAGTGATTCTGAAGAACTGAATGTTAGCGCATACGTAGCGTCTCTGTCTACTTACCCTTCATTCCCTATGGATATTACCCTAACGGTAACCAATAATGGATGTAGTGTACCGGTAACCTATACTGTAGATGGCATTACTTGCGAAATACAGCGTGGTATATCTCCGGGCGGTACTGATGACCTAAACGACTTCTTCGACCTTACAGGCTTTGGTGCTAAAAAGCTGACTATCTTTAACCGTTACGGCAAAGAAGTATATGCTAAAACTAACTACACCAACGAATGGCATGGTCAAACAAATAATGGTGAAGAACTTCCTACAGGTACTTACTTCTATGCAATAGACCGCACAGAAGGAGCATCTAAAACAGGATGGATCTACATTAACAGGCAAAACTAAATTTTAGCCACACTACTTTTAAAGGCTCCCGGACTTCCGGGAGCCTTTTCTTTTTGGCAGCAAACAATCATTATTTTTTGTAATTTTAATATATAAATCAAAACCTCTCATGTTAGCAGCACAACCCCGCAGGGTAGCCATAATAGGTTACAACCGTATTCCGTTTGCACGGCAGTTTACTAACTATGCACAGGCATCTAACCAGGACATGATGGTAGCAGCCATGAACGGGCTAATTACCAAATGCAACCTTGCAGGCAAACAACTGGGGGAAGTAGCCGGTGGTGCGGTTATAAAACACAGCTGGGAAATAAACCTAATGCGCGAATGTGTGCTGCATACATCGCTAAACCCAAAAACCCCTGCATGCGACATACAGCAGGCCTGCAATACCGGGCTTGAAGCAACAATGTATATTGCTAATAAAATTGCCCTGGGGCAAATAGACTGCGGTATAGCCGGTGGTGTAGATTCTACCAGTAATGTACCATTGGTATTAAACGAACATATTCGGAAACTCCTGTTAACCGCACGCCGGGAAAAAACCACTTGGGGCAAGCTGAAGGCTTTGGGCAAAATTAAACTGGGCGATCTATCACCAGTGGCACCACAAAACCTGGAACCCGGCACCGGGTTATCTATGGGAGGGCATACCGAATACACGGCTAAATACTTCAACATATCGCGTGAAGCGCAGGATGCTTTTGCGCTGGGCAGCCACCAAAAAATGGCGGCAGCTACAGACAGGGGATTCTTTAAGGATATGGTTTCGCCATACCTTGGGCTTACTGAAGATAATAACATGCGCCGCGATACCAGCCTGGAGAAACTTGCACGGCTAAAACCGGCATTTGATAAAATAAACGGAACACTTACAGCGGGCAATTCCTCTCCCCTAACCGATGGCGCGTCGTGCCTGTTACTGGCAAGCGAAGAATGGGCTGCACAAAACAACCTTCCCGTTTTAGCATACATTACCCACGCCGAAATAGCCGCCATAGAATACATAGAACAGAAGCACAACCTATTGTTGGCTCCCGTATATGCTGCCCCAAAGATGCTTCAAAAAGCCGGACTTACTCTTCAGGATTTTGATTTCTATGAAATACACGAAGCATTTGCAGCTCAGGTTTTGGCACTGCTTAAAATTTGGGAGAGCGACGAACTGTCTGCCCAATTTGGTGTACCTGCATTGGGTAGTATAGACCTCAGTAAGCTGAATGTAAACGGCAGCAGCCTTGCTACCGGGCATCCGTTTGCAGCTACCGGCGGGCGCGTAATTGCCACTCTTGCAAAGCTACTGAACGAAAAAGGAAATGGGTGTGGATTGATTTCAGTGTGTGCCGCAGGCGGGCAGGGAATGACCATGATACTCGAAAAATAACTACCGGTTATAATATGGCAATAATTTTCTTTAAATATTCGGGATATGACAAAAGGGGCTTAAATTAATGTTAATGACCTCTTTATAAAGTGCCCCTACCTTTTGTGTTTTGTAATTTTATGAAAACCGTCAGGTTTAGGCCGCCGGCAAATAAAATTATCATGAAAATTATTACTGTATCGTATCGATTACCCCTTTCCATTAAAAAACAAAATCAAAAAACCACCATTAAACAAACTTCGGGCGGACTTGCCACTGCTGTGCTCTCCTACTCTGAGAAAAGCAGTAAAGACCTGACCTGGGTAGGCATAGCCGATTTTGAAAAAACCGTATGGGAAGCAAACCGCGACAGTTTTCCGAAAAACTTTGAAATCGAACCGATATTCCTGGATAAAAGACTGAATAAAAACTTCTACAATGTATTTAGCAACTCCATACTATGGGCTTTATTTCACTATTTCCCTTCATTTATGGAATACCACCCCGAAGCCTTTGAAGCTTATAAAACCGCAAATGAAATTGTAGCCGAAAAAATCAGTACAATCTATGAACCCGGAGATATTATATGGATACATGATTACCATTTTATGGGATTACCAAAGCTAATCCGCGAACTGCACCCCAATGCTATTATAAGTTTCTTCCTGCACATCCCTTTCCCTAATTTTGAAATTTTCCGCATATTACCCAATCAGGTAAAACGCTACCTGCTTGAAGGTATACTGGGCGCTAACCTGGCCGGATTCCATACCTGGGATAACGCTAATCATTTTACTGAGTGTGTAGAAAAACTGCTGGGCTATAACCAAAACGGTTTCATCTTTTCTCAGGAAAGCCATCGTACAAAGGTGGGGTCTTACCCCATAAGCATTGACTTTGATAAATTCAACGATGCTTACGATAAGCCTGAAGTAGTAAAACTACGGGAGGAAATTACTTCATTGTACCCCGACAAAAAAATCATTTTTTCAGTAGACCGCCTTGACTATTCAAAAGGGATAAACAACCGACTCAACGCTTTTGAAGCCTTCCTGAACAAATACCCCGAATGGAAAGAGAAAGTGGTTTTCCTGCTTGTAATTGTACCATCAAGAGAGGAAATAGGCAAGTACGGCGAACGTAAGCGAATGATAGAGCATAATGTAGGACGCATAAACGGAGCACTGGGTAACTATAAGTGGAGCCCTGTAGTATACCAATATCAATCTGTAGACTTTGAAAGGCTTATAGCCTTGTACAATAGTGCCGATGTAGCCTTAATATCGCCCGTGCGCGACGGTATGAACCTGGTTGCAAAAGAGTATGTGGCATCGCGCAAGGACAAGCACGGAGTATTGCTGCTAAGCGTTATGGCAGGAGCTATTAAAGAGCTACAGGATTCTATAACCATAAACCCGTTTGATACCGATCATACTGCCGAAAGGATTCGGCAGGCACTTACCATGCCCCTGCAAGAACAGGAACGCCGTATGGGGCGCATGCAGCAGTACCTGCGCAAGCACGACGTATTTTTATGGGCAAGCCGCTTTCTGGCGGATACCGAAGAAATGTATGCTAACGATAACAGGGCTGTAGTACTTAGCGGTAACACACTTGAAGAAATATTGTTGAAATTTCAAACAGCTAAAAACAGGTTGTTCCTACTGGACTTTGACGGCACTCTTGTAAAACTGCAACCAAAACCGGAAATGGCAGTACCTGACGATAGGGTAAAAACACTGCTAAAAACACTCTCATCAGACCCTGCAAACGAAGTGTGGGCAGTTAGTGGCCGCGACCGTAACTTTCTGGAAAAGCACCTGGGCGATACCGGTACCGGACTGGTTGCCGAACATGGCGGCTGGATAAAACGTGAAAGTTGGGAACCGGTTATACAGGGCACTAACAACTGGAAAAAGCGTGTCATTAATATTATGGAGGAATTTACAGACCGTAACGCCGAGAGCTTTATTGAAGAAAAAGAGTTCGGGGTGGCATGGCACTACCGCAATGTAGATGAAAAACTGGGTTTTCTTACCTCACGCGAGCTGCTTACGCTGCTTAAAAACCACATGTATAACGAACCCGTACAAATAATAGACGGTAATAAAGTTATAGAGGTAAAACATTACTTAGCCCATAAAGGCACCACCTGCCGAAACAGTATACTTACCGGAAACCATGATTTTGTAATTGCATTTGGCGATGACCGTACCGATGAAGATATGTTTGAACAGCTTACCGGAGCCAATGAATTTTCGGTTAAAGTAGGCCCTGGGAATACTAGTGCACAATACCGCATAAAAGATGTAGACACTGTATTAAGTATACTGGAAAAACTCGAAAATGTAGGTTCGGGAAGAAAAGCGTATCTTTAAGCTTTCCAAAACATTTTAAAATCATGAGAAACATTTTTTCAGTACTGCTGTTGTTTGTCTGCTCGCTTGCTATCGCACAAAAAACAGAATACGACACTAAAACAAACATTCGTTACTACCCCGAAGCCAGTTACAAAAACGACGCTTACGCAGCCGAACGCTGCGTGCTGGATGTCTACTACCCTAAAGATACAAAGGACTTTGCTACCATACTATGGTTTCACGGCGGTGGGCTTACCGGAGGTAGTAAGGAAATACCACAAGCATTAAAAGATAAAGGCTATGCCATTATAGGTGTGGGTTACCGCCTAAGCCCTAAGGTTAAGGTAAAACAATGTATAGAAGATGCCGCGGCCGCCATAGCATGGACATTTAATAATATAGAAAAATATGGTGGTGATGCTTCTAAGATATTCCTTTCGGGGCACTCGGCGGGTGGTTACCTCGATTTAATGGTGGGGCTCGATAAAAAGTGGCTCGCCAAATACAATATCGATGCTAACAACATTGCAGGACTAATCCCTTTCAGCCCGCAGTGTATTACACACTTTACTGCACGAAAGGAAATGGGCATACCCGAAAAACAACCGGTTATTGATGAATGGGCGCCACTATACTATGTAAGGGGTGATGCTCCTCCCCTGTTACTAATTACAGGCGACAGAGAACTTGAACTCTTAGGCCGCTACGATGAAAACGCTTATATGGCGCGTATGATGAAGCTAAACGGGCATACACAAACCAAACATTACGAACTGGATGGCTATGGCCACATGATGACCGATCCGGCTTATCCGCTACTTTTAAATGAAGTAAAAAGGGTATTAGAAAAAAAATAATTATTAGTCACAGTTTTCAGTCGCAGTTTACAGTTAACAAACTACCCACTGCGACTGAAAACTGCACACTAAACTATTATTCTGCCATATCAATTTCCACCTTAAGGTTATTGATGATGAACTCCTGCCTGTCCGGGGTGTTTTTCCCCATATAAAACTCCAGCAGGTTTTGTATAGAAGTGGCATTATCCATAAGCACAGGATCAAGCCTTATGTCCTGCCCTATAAAGTGCTTAAACTCATCCGGCGATATTTCGCCCAAACCTTTAAATCGGGTGATTTCAGGTTTTCCTTTTAGCTTTTCTATGGCTGCGCGGCGTTCTTCGTCGCTGTAGCAGTAAATTGTTTCCTTTTTATTACGTACACGGAACAATGGTGTTTGTAATATGTACAAATGGTTTTCCTTGATAAGCTCAGGAAAAAACTGCAGGAAGAACGTAATTAACAGCAGGCGTATGTGCATACCGTCTACATCGGCATCGGTGGCTATAACAATATTGTTATAACGCAGGTTTTCCATTTCCTCCTCTATATCCAGTGCTGCCTGAAGCAGGTTGAACTCCTCATTCTCGTACACAATCTTCTTACTCATGCCATACGAGTTCAGCGGCTTACCACGAAGGCTGAAAACCGCCTGGGTATTCACATCGCGAGATTTTGTAATAGACCCGGAAGCCGAGTCTCCCTCGGTAATAAAAAGGGTACTTTCAAGGCTACGCGGGTTCTTTGCATCGGTAAGGTGCACACGGCAGTCACGCAGCTTTTTATTATGCAGGCTGGCTTTTTTAGCCCTGTCGCGCGCCAGTTTACGGATACCACTAAGTTCTTTACGTTCGCGTTCGGCCTGAAGTATTTTTTTCAGTAATGCATCGGCTACCTCAGGGTTGCGGTGCAAAAAGTTATCGAGCTTGTTTTTAATAAAGTCATTTACAAACGTACGCACACTCGGCTGATCGGGTCCCATATCGGTAGAGCCCAGTTTGGTTTTGGTCTGAGACTCAAACACCGGTTCTTCCACCTTAACGCTTATGGCACTTACAATAGACTTTCGAATATCTGAAGCCTCGAAGTTTTTGTTGTAAAACTCCTTTATGGTGCGTACAATAGCCTCACGGAATGCCCCAAGGTGAGTACCACCCTGTGTGGTGTTTTGTCCGTTTACAAACGAATAGTATTCCTCGCTGTACTGGGTTTTACTGTGCGTCATGGCTATTTCAATATCATCATCCTTAAGGTGAATGATATCGTAAATACGATCTTCCTCCTGAATGTTTTCAGCAAGCAGGTCTTTAAGGCCGTTATCGCTGTATAGTTTTTCGCCGTTGTACATTATTGTCAGCCCGGTGTTCAGGTAACAATAGTTCTTCAGCATTTTTATAATATACTCGTTACGGTACTTGTAGTTTTTAAAAATAGTATCGTCGGCTACAAACTGTACTTTGGTACCACGACGACGGGTAGTTTCTGCAAGCGGTTCTTCGCTGGTTAGCTCCCCTGCCGAAAACTCCGCAACCTTAAGCTGGTTATCGCGAACTGATTCTACCCTGAAAAAATTGGAAAGCGCATTCACCGCCTTGGTACCTACCCCGTTTAATCCTACTGATTTTTTAAAGGCTTTAGAGTCGTACTTACCACCGGTGTTCATTTTACTCACCACATCTACCACTTTACCCAATGGAATACCGCGGCCGTAATCACGTATGGTTACAGTCTTGTCGCGTACGGTAACCTCAATGGTTTTACCGGTACCCATTACAAATTCGTCTATGGAGTTATCAATAACCTCTTTCAGAAGGATGTATATACCATCATCGGGCGATGAACCGTCGCCCAGTTTCCCGATGTACATACCGGGACGCATGCGGATGTGTTCTTTCCAGTCGAGTGATCGTATATTATCTTCCGTGTACTGATTTTGTTCTGACATAGGGGTAAAAGCGTATTTTGTGCTAATATAAATTATCTGCACAAAAAAAGAAAGCCGGATGCCCGAAAACTTTACGATTTCATTCGCATCCGGCTATTATTTTCTAACGCTGTACCGTATAAGCCGCTACCGACATTTTATTTACAAAAATGGTAAGCGTACCTTTTGTGGCAGCATCTACCTGAACATTAAACTCGGCAACACCGTTTACTATATTCGGGGTCACTTTTTTAGAGTACATACCCGATGTAAACTGGTACGCCACCTCATCGGTAGATTCTATGCCTTTTATTTTAAACGGCACCTGCCCTGCCCCCTTCTGTATTTTAAGCACCCCGAAGTTTGGGGCAATAAGGTCGTACCCCAAATCATAGTACAGCGGCTGTTCAGCAAAATCCTGTTCGTTTTTATTGGTAAGCAGCCACTTCTTATCATCGGGGAAGTGGTTACGAAAAAACACATCGGGCTGGGTAAAGAAGTAATTATCGTCAAACAAAAAACCAAACTTACGGGTAGTTCCAATAATACCCCCCGAACCCCAGGTAACGTCAATCAGTTTCCATTGGCCGTTTATATTTACGGCATTCCAGGCGTGGTTGCTGGTTACCGGGCCTTTGCCAATGTCCTTGGGTAATATCTTGGCATTGCCGTGTATTACCTCTGTTTCTATACCCATTTTTTCGGCAAGAATTTTATACAACATGGCATAACCGTGGCACACCCCTGTTTTCTTTTGCAGGGTTTCACGGGCAAGGTTCATTTCTATTTCCGCAATCTTGGCCTGGCGTTCGGCCTCAGTACTGTAAGAATATTTTATAGGCGCACGCCCCAGCGCCCCCGGCGAGGTATCGTATTTGATGTTTAGTGCTATCCAGGTAAAAATAGCACGGGCGCGGTCTTCATCCGATCTAAAATCAGACTGTATGCGCGATGCAAGCCTGTCCAGGCTGTTGTAAGTTGTAGGGTATGTTTTTACTGTATTGTCTACTTTTACAAAATCCTGGGCATACGAACCCAGGGCAAGCATACCCAAAACAATAACAGCGTAAAGTTTAGTCCTCATCTTCATACACATAGAAAACCAAATACTTTGCCATTTATTGTTAAAGCCGAAAGTCAAAGGTCAAAGGTCAAAAGTCATAAAGTCCGTAGCATGCTTTATGACTTTTGACCTTTGACTTTATGACTCATTCATAATGATAAAAAATACCCTTATCATACGGCGTCCATAACGCAGCGCGCTGGTGCGCGGATTTCAGGGCACCGTTTGCCCAGGTGTTACAGGTGTAGAACAGGCTATAGCGACCGGTAGCTTCATAAAAAGCGTCGTTACGCCCGTAGCTATGTCCTTGTATCCATTGCAGGTTATCATCGGCACCGGGCTGAAAACTATCACTTATATATTGTACCAAATCAGCATAGTCCTCTTTGGTTACCATTATCTTTTTACACTCGGCATCCTCCTTCATGGTGCGGTAAAACGTAGTATGCATGGCCGATGTACTCAGGTAAAAGGCAGCCTTAAAAGCCGTACTTGCCTTCAGGTCGCTCCACTCGGGCGTGTACAGGTAAAAGCCCTTGTCACCCCACCCAAAGGCAGCATACTTAGCCAAAGTGTCATTAGCCTGGGTATGGGCAAATTTCAGGTCGGTTGTCCAGTCCTTTATTTCGTTTTTAATGGGTACAACAATATCGGTATGTACGCCGTTTGTGCGGATGTAAATTGCAATATCTCCGCCCTCAGTTGGGTGGCGGTTAACCGGAATTCGATATAATATAAATACCGAAAGCAGGTATAGTACCACGAAGGCAACTATAGCTAAAGCAAAACGTAAAGTAAAGCGGAGCAATCTCCTGATTGATTTATTCATAGTTGAAATGGTTTATAATATCTTTTAACGCAATATCGTGTTCAATATTGGATATTTTTCCAGCTTGAGTATCAAAATTTTCATTGAAAGACGGCAGCGAAAAAGTAGCCTTAATATTGCCCCCATACCACTTAAGGCTAATCTGTGCGGCCTCAAGGGCATTTTTACCGCCCATTTTCCCCGGAGAGGTAGACATAAGTAGCATGGGCTTATTATCAAACACCAGCTTTTTTTGGCGCGAAGCCCAGTCGTAAATGTTTTTAAACGCCGCTGTAAGCCCGGCATTGTGTTCGGCTACAGAGAGTACCAGCATATCGGCCTGCTCTATTTTTTCGTAAAAAGCTTTGGCGGCAGGAGGTTGCCCTATAAGCTTTTCTTTAACTACACTAAAAAGCGGCAATTCATAATCATTAAGGTCTATTACCTCAACTTCTGCATTAACAAATAATGATGCAGCATAAGTAGCCAGTTTTTTATTAATAGATGTAGAGCTGCTGCTTCCTGCAAAGGCGAGTAGTTTCATTTTTTTAAATTTTAATTTCAATTAAAGATAAGTAAGACTACACAGACTTGAAAATGCAAAATAATCATTAATGCTTTATTTTGAAGCGTAATTATATAAGTTTTTTATAACGTTTGAAATAAAAATCACAGTAAAAAGTTAAAATTTTAACACTCAAAACAATATGGTTATTACTACCATATGTTATATTTGAACGTTAAAAAATCCCAATTACACACTAATGCAAAACCAGATGAACAACCTTAGCGGCTATTTAAGCCTGATATTGCTGTATTTAACGGTGGGCGCATCTGCCGTTTTTGCGCAAACGCGAGAGCAATGTGATTCTATTGTAGATAAGGCAGTAGAATACACTTATAATAAGGAGTATGAAAAATCTCTGGAACTCCTGGAGCGTTCGCGTGCATTAGCTCAAAATCATCATTGGTACAAGCAGGAATACAATGCCGTGTTTAATATGGGGCTTACCTATTATTTTATGCTGGACTATGCTGAGGCAATGGACCTGTATCTGGAAAGCTATAACATAGCGGTAAAAGAGCTGGAGCCAAAAGACGAAATTTCGGCGCTGAATAATATTGCCAATGTATACATGCGCCAAAAACTGTACCCTAAAGCGCTGGAATATTATACAAAAGCTTTTGAAACAGCTAAGGAAAATAAAGTAGAAAAACGTATGGGCATACCGCTGATGAACATAGGTATGATATACAATAAACTTAATAAGCCTGTAAAAGCGCGCCCTTACTTGGTAGAGTCGTTGCAATACATGAAAAAGTATGACGACAGCATATCGGCACAGGTGCTTATAGCTGAAAATGATATGCTGCTGGGCAATACAGCAAAGGCACGCATGGCCAGCTTTACAATGCTGAAAAAATATCCGGAACTGTATAAGTACGACCTTAATACCTATTTGTGGCAGGTAATTGCCGAAAGCTATTTAAAAGACAAGGATTATACCAATGCAGAGGCGTACGCCCGTAAGGTTATAAAGGCCAGCAAGGACGAAGAGGTAAGCCGAGACAACTACGAAATCCTGGCAAAAGTTTATGCTGCCACCCACAGTTACGATAAAGCATTAGTTGCAAAAGACTCGGTTATTTCACTGAATACCAAGATAACTGAATTAACAAACGGCAGGCTATTTGAAAATAATCGTGTAAAATTTGAACTGCAAAATTACCGCAATGAAGTAGCAAATAAGGAAGAAAAAATAAGGGTAGAGCGCATAACCTTTATATCATCGCTTGTGGCACTTATTGCAGCAGTTATTATCCTGGTTCTGGTATTCAGGCACAAAAGCCTTAAGGCAGAACAGCTGCGTAACCAGGCTGCACTGAGCCTGGAAATGGAAAAAAACCTGAACCTGCAACTGGAAAAACAAATAACCGATGCCCTCCTGGAACAGGAGCACCTGAAAGACGCCGTAGAAGAACGCAGCCGTAAACTTTCGGCTAAGGCGCTTTACTTGTCTGACCGTAATGAGGTGATAGAAGAAATAGTGGAATACCTTTCTAAAAAGCCTCGCTATGCTGCGGACAGAACACTATCGGCCTACGTGCGTTCGCTTAAAGATAACCTGCGAACAGATAATGAGTACAGCAGCTTCTTTACCCACTTTGAAGAAGTGAACCACGGTTTTTTAACCCGCCTTAAAAAACAGTACCCTACCCTTAATGCTAATGACCTTCGGTTTGTGGCTTACCTTAAAATGAATCTTACTATTAAGGAGATTGCATCGATACTTAATATAACTATTGTGGCTTGTAAAAAGCGAAAAGAACGCCTTGCAACCAAGATGGAATTAACCAAGGAGATAGACCTTTTTGATCACATTTCAGTGCTTTAAACCCTCAACTCGACGTTTTTCTTACAAATCAAACAAAATTCTTACAGAATTTTACACTTTACTACAATCGATATAGTAGCAGAAAATGTTAAAATTGCCCTAAAACAGGGTATTTTTGAAAAAACCAACTATGTCTGACATTTTAAAAAATTATTTAACCTGATGTCAATTTAAGGCCTTAAAAAGGCTATTTTAAGGCACCCTGAAAGCCCCAAAACACCGTTTAGTTAAAATTACGATTTTGCTATTCCTGCATATTCCGGCCTTCTACATTTGTCATATAAATCTTTATAAAAATGGCAACAGTATTAAGCAACTATTGGTGGATTATGCTAATAGTTTTATGTGTGGTGGGGTACAAGTTTGTACTTCGCGTTTTCTTTGGTATGGTAATAGTGCCCGAAGACAGGATAGGCCTTGTTACCAAAAAATTTGTGCTTTTTGGCGAACACACGTCACTACCCGACGGACGTATTGTGGCCACTAAAGGCGAGGCGGGTTTTCAGGCGCAAACGCTTGCTCCCGGACTGTACTGGATGAAATGGATATGGCAGTACAGTATAGACATGACACCGTTTACCATTATCCCAGAAGGTAAAATAGGCCTTGTGCTGAGTAAAGACGGTAAAGAGATACCTACCGGTAGAATCCTTGCCCGCAGGGTAGACAGCGACAACTTTCAGGATGCTGTAGCATTCCTAGATAACGGCGGACAAAAAGGTAGGCAAACGGCCTTTATTACCACAGGTTCTTACAGGATAAACACCTACCTGTTTGACGTGGTAATAGCCGAACAGCTCAAGATATTTGAGAATATGGTGGGCGTTGTAACCGCGCTTGATGGTGATCCTATTCCGCTGGGACAAATAGCAGGTAAGTATGTAGACGGACACAACAACTTCCAGGACTTTGACAAGTTTCTTGAAAACGGCGGTAACCGTGGTCTTCAGCCGCAGGTAATGCTTGCAGGTTCGTACTACCTTAACACCTGGGGGGTACAGATAGAGCAAACCCCAATGACCGATGTGCCTATTGGCTCTGTAGGTGTGGTTATCTCTTATATAGGTGAAGACGGTGAAGACCTTACCGGAGAAAGCTTTAAGCACGGTAACATTGTAAAAAAAGGACAACGCGGTGTATGGCTGGAGCCTCTGGGACCCGGTAAGTACGCGCTAAACAAATACAGCACCAAGCTGGAACTGGTACCTACCACTAACCTGGTACTAAACTGGGCCAATGCACGCTGTGAGTCGCATAACCTGGATAAAAACCTGAGTACCATAACCGTGCGTAGTAAAGATGGTTTCCCTTTTAACCTGGATGTGGCACAGATTATACACATTCCGGCAAATGAAGCCCCTAAGGTAATAGCCCGTTTCGGTAGTATGAACAACCTTGTATCGCAGGTACTGGAGCCTACCATAGGTAACTACTTCCGTAACTCGGCACAGGATAGTGATGTGATTTCGTTCCTTACTACCCGTAAAGAAAGACAACAATCGGCCAAGAACCATATTAAAGATGTGCTTGACGAATATAACGTAAACGCTGTGGATACCCTGATAGGTGACATTGTACCTCCGGAGTCGCTAATGAAAACCCTAACCGACCGAAAAATAGCCGAGGAAGAACAAAAAACCTATCAAACCCAGCGTATGGCACAAGAGCAGCGCCAGGGTGTGGAAAAAGAAACTGCTATTGCCGATATGCAGAAGGAAATAGTACGTGCTGCACAAAGCGTGGAAATTGCACAGCGCACCGCCGATGCTACCGTGAAAAAAGCTGAAGGTGATGCTACCAGCCTTAAACTAAGCGTAAATGCGGAAGCGGAAGCTACTAAAATGCGTGCAAGCGCAGAAGCAGAAGCTACAAAAGCACGCGCCGGTGCACAGGCAGAAGCTACCAAGCTTAATGCCAGTGCCGAAGCAGAGCGTATTTCTAAAACCGGCTTAGCTGAAGCTGAAAAAATTATGGCAATAGGTAAATCAACCGCCGAATCGTATGAGCTACAGGTATCGGCTATGGGTGGAGATAACTTTACACGATTTAAGATTACTGAGGAGATAGCCAAAGGCAACATCAAAATTATCCCTGATGTACTGATAGGCGGTAACGGTGCCAGCGATGGCCCCATAAGCGGCCTCCTTGGACTTAAACTAATGGAAATGATGGAACTTAACAAACCAAACACCAATTCTGATTCGGATACAAAAACTACTTTGTAAACGAGGAAGCTGCCGAAAGGCAGCTTTTTCTGTTTAATTATGTAAGTATTGCTATAAAAAAAATTGTGCAATAACCTACCTGTCAAAACTGAACAAATGGGCATCCTTGTTTTCCTTGCCCAGTATCATATCCCGAATAATTACAGCACCAATCTGGCTAAATGTAATACCATTGCCACCAAAACCCAGCGAGAAATACCCGTTGGGTTTTCCTTTATATTCGCCTATGTACGGCAATCCATCCTTAGTGGAACCAAATGTACCCGTCCAGCTAAACTCCGGTTTAAAATCCAGCTCCGGAAACAGCTTATCTACATCTCCTTTCAGTTGCTCCGTTTTCTTTTTGATTAGCTTATCACGCTTCCAGTCGGCATGGAAATCCTCATCTCTACCCCCTACCAGCACACGGTTGTCGGCTGTGGTACGCAGATACAGGTAAGGGTCGGCTGTGTTCCAAATCAAAACTTCATCCTTCCAAAAGTTGCGTTCGTTATACTGCTCGCTTACCACCGCATAAGTGCTCAGCAGTTTTACTATATCCTTTTGAATAAAATTCACCACCTCATACCCTACCGCATATACCAGTTTCTTAGCCTTAAGCGTATATCCGTTTTCTGTAGTAAGGGTTACGCCTTTTGTGGTATGCTTAATGTCGGTTACCGGGCTGCGATCGTAAATAGTACCTTCTTCATATTTATGGCGCAGCAGGCAGTGCGCCAACATATAGGCATTGGTTTGCGCTGCAAGCTCAGATAATATCCCCCCATAAGAATCAAAACCGTACTGTTCTTTAATAGCATCGGGGTCGAGCCAGGTAACGGCAAAGTTGGCCGCCTTACGGGCTTCGTATTCCTTTTTAAGCCAGGCTACATCCTTTTTATAGGCTGCGTAGTACAGGCTCTGTTTCCGTTCGAAATACTTAATTCCCACATCGTAGGTTATGCGCTCAAGCTCCAGTATGGCATCGCCACACAGGCGGTAAGCGCGTTCTGCCTTTTCTTTACCTATCATTTCGGTAAGGCGGTATAGTGGCACGTCTATTTCATATTGCAGCAACGATGTACTGGCACTGGTACTGCCCAGACCAATGGTACGGGCATCAACGGTAACACAAGGTATTCCTGCCTCTACAAGATAGTATCGGGCAAGCGCCCCAGATATACCGGCGCCAAGTATTACCACTTCAGTTTCTATATCATGATCCAATTTAGGGTAGGTAAACGGCAGGCCATCGCGTACCAGCCATAAAGGATATCCTGCTTTAAGACTCATAGCATGTTTTTTACTTAAAGTTAGTATGCTTTTGCAGAACAGAATTAACAGGAAATAAATTATATGATATATTTAACTGTTGTTTTAGCCCGTACATTTTTCATAGATTTGTACAGCAATAGCAACAGGCATCATGATAAACCCAAGCGCCAGCGGCTGGATAGACAAGTTTTTCGGAACGCTTTCGGGGCGCCTGCCCCAGTATGAAAACTCGCACGCCTTTTACAGGGCGATACGCGACACCGGCTTTATATACGGGCATGTGGCTAAGTTTAAAAACCTTGATGCAAAAGAAACCGGTAACTGGACCGTAGAGGAAGTGACCAAAGTAGCCTTACTGAACGGCTTGTATGATGCCTACCGGCTAATAACAAAAACTCAGGATACAACAGGATTTATAGCCCGTGCCACAGCTTTTTATACCGAAATGCATCCGGAGAGTTTTGTATTGCTAAAAAAAGTACTGCCATCGTCTCCGCCAAGCTACCAACTGGAAAACCTGCTTGACGAGCGTATAAAAACCAACGATAATATTATAAGCCGCAACTTTAGCCATATACTTACCAATGCGCTACTGTTTATGGATGTACTGGCGTTCAGGCAGTTTCTTATTGTAGGGGAACTTCCGCAGAAATACCTTAAAAAGCTTGAGGAAACGGTAGTTACCATAGTAAACCTGGCGCTAAACAGCAAGCAGGACAAAACCCAGTATGACGACCTGCTTATAAAACTGTTTGAATCATCAGTGCGGTATACCAAGCTGTCGCATATTAGCGTAGAAAGCCTTGACGAAGCCGGTTTTGATTACTTTGAATCCAAGTCCGAGAAAAACTACCTGCTCGATGTAGCAGCCATGGCAATATGGAGTGATGGACAGGCACAACAAAGTGAAATTGACTTTTTGCACAGCCTGAACCAAAAGTTGGGATTGCGCGAGGAAGCCGCAAGGGAAAGCTTGGATTCATACAATGCCTTTATTAAACATAATAAAAAGCACATACCGTTTTTTAATTACAGTAACCCTGTAAAGCATTTTTACGACCATGCGTCGCAAAGCGTGATTAACCTTATCATTCGCAATAAAAACCGCCTTATAAAAGAACTGGGCAATAACGGCGAGCTAATGCTGCTGCTTACCCACTCTACCCACCGCAGCCTTAACGATAAGGAAAAGAAAAAGGTAAAAAAACAGCTGTTGGAAATATGCAAAACAGTACCATCCCTTACCATTTTCCTGTTGCCTGGTGGTAGCCTGCTGTTACCGCTGCTTATTAAATTTATTCCGCAGTTACTGCCCAGCGCCCTAAACGAAAACCTGGAAGAGGAAGACACACTTTAAGCAATATTGCTTATTTTTGGGTATAAATTTATATTGCCTTGAAAAAATCTAAGTACGCCAAGTTTATCCTGATACTACTGATAGCCTTTATGGTTTCGGTACTATTCCGTATTACAGGAAATAGTTTTAACGTGTATGAAAACGCTGTTGTGGGTGCCATTTTCGAAATCCTGTGGCTGCCTATGCTGGTTATCACTTTTGGCTCACCTATAGCCATACTGGTACTTTTTATACTGTACATAAGGCAAAAATCTTCTGTTTAATTTATTACTGAATACCACACATGAAAAAACTGGGCACCGAATTTAAATGGGCTGTGGCTTTTACCCTCATGGGGATGATATGGGTAGGCGGAGAAAAACTTGTAGGCCTGCACGATGTACATATAGAAAAACACCCCATATATACTAATCTTATTGCTTTTCCGGCCATAGCCTTGTACATATTTTCTATAAATGAAATAAGGCGCAGGTTTTATGGCGGGCGCATTACCTACAAGCAGGCAGTAAGCTCGGGGCTTATTATTACCGGTTTCATTACCCTTTTAAGTCCGTTAGCCCAGTACATAACCATGACGTATATAACACCCGATTTCTTTAAAAATGCTATTCACTACGGCGTATCGCATAACCTTACCACACAGGCCGACGCCGAGGCTTATTTTAACCTGAAAAGCTATATCCTACAGGGATTAGCGGGTAGTGCCATACTGGGAGTTATAACCACATTAATAGTTTCTGTTTTTGCCAGCCGGAAAAATAAGCCGGTTGCTTAATGCGTTATTAAAAGAAAACCGGCTGTCATGAAAAAAATGCTTTTCCTTATCATAGCTCTGAATACATTGTTTTGTTTTGCACAAAACGATAAGCCCGACCGCGAGGAATTCACACTGGAGCTACCGGTAGACAAAGTGCATTTTTATACACTGGATGTGGCTAAGTCGCCTTATTTTGTGCAACCTACATTGCTGCAAATATACCCGGGAGAAAAGCTGAACGTGGAGGCCGAAATGAAAGATGGCAACATAGCCTCTATGAAAGTGGTGAAGGATAACCTGCATCCGGAAAGGACCATAACCATGAGTTTTGAGTATGAAAAACAAGAGGATGGCGGTACCTATATGATGCTTGTAGTAAACAATCCTTTTGATAAACCGCTGCACTACGAAGCCCTGATGTATACACCTAAAAGTAATGCATGGGCCACAACGAGCATACTGGATGTAATGCCAAAAATAGCAGGCGAAGAAACCTGGCCCCACCCTATCGTTTCGCTCACCTTATTTAACTGGAAACTGAAATAATTATGAGGCTGCTGTAAAATAGCAGACCCCCGCCATTACTGGTCAGGGGCCCGCACACACATCACCTTAAAAACTCTTATTAATGCATTAACCTCCGGCTTTAAGCCGCAATATAATTGTGAGGTTAACGTATGCAAAGGTACAAATCCTTTTCGGTTTCATCCCGAAACATCTTTCCTCTTACCTTTATACTACGCTTTATAGCATAGCTATAGTATCTCAAAAAATGGATAAGCCCGTATACTATACAGGTAGAGTCAACAATAAATTGTTTTAGGAAAACTAATTATACTCCTGTAAAAGGAAATGTTAGCTGATTAGCAACATTTTTCGGGAGGGAGCAAAAAAATATCTCCAGAAACATTTTCATGTTTTTGGAGATTATGGGCGTTTATAGGTAAAGACCTTGTAACAACAGGTACAATTGCAGGCTCATAAATATAAGCTACTCCAATTTTTACCTCTTTTATTTCTTTTTGAAGTTCTTCTTCGTCCAGGCCGTAAACAACAGATGTTTTTGTATCATCGTCCTGTAGCAGGCTTACTATAGTGGGAGCCGCCAAAAAAACGAGGAAAAAAAGTACAATTATGTTTATCAACACCTTCATAGGTGCGAAAATAGCACTTTTTTGATAAAAACCTAATAAATCAAAATCAAATTTCCTCTTCGCTCCAGGCTTTCATCATCCACACTGTTTTTTCCTGTTCCTTGATAAAATCGCTCATCATACTGTTAGTACCTTCGTCTTCTATTTTTGCAGATTCTTCCAGTATTACACGCTCTATTTTAAGCAGGTTAGCCAGCGATTCTATTATAAGCGCTACCGCTTCGGTATCTTTGCTAATGTTTTTACCTACCTTCAGTTTGTTATTGGCTATATAATCCTCAAATGTATGTAAAGGTGTTCCGCCCAGTGTTAATACCCTTTCAGCAATCATATCTATTTTAAGTTGGGCATCGTTATACAGTTCTTCAAATTTTACGTGAAGCTGAAAGAAACGTTTGCCGCGTATGTTCCAGTGTATACCGCGAAGATTTTGGTAATATACCTGAAAGTTTGCCAGCAGTATATTAAGCTCTGCTGCAATCACTTCTGCTTCTTTTACGGGTAAACCAAGTACGTTAAAGGCTTGTTCTTTTGTTTTCATGGCTATATATGCTAATTAGTTTGTAAGTTTTTACAGATATAAAGTTAGAGTAAATTTAAGCATTAAAACTATAGGTATTATCAATGGTTTTTATAATTTTATCATAAAAATCTATAACATGACAATTACACAACTTCAGTATGTACTTGCTGTAGCCGAACATAAGAACTTTACCTCAGCCGCCGAAAAATGCTTTGTAACCCAGCCCACGCTGAGTATGCAGATACAAAAACTTGAGGAAGAACTGGATGTACAGATATTTGACCGCAGCAAAAAACCTATCCAACTTACTGATGTGGGCGAAAAAATAGTACAGCAGGCCAAGAACATTGTAAACGAGTCTACACGCATTAAAGACATTGTAGACCAGCAAAAAGGTTTTATAGGAGGTGATTTTAAGTTGGGAATCATCCCTACAGTAACACCTACCCTGCTGCCTATGTTTATGGCAAACTTTATAAAAAAGTACCCAAAAGTAAACCTGATTGTAGAGGAACGCCCTACAGAAGAAATAATCCGTATGCTGAAGAACGGACAGCTTGACGCTGCCATAGCCGCAACACCTCTTAATGAAGATACCATAAAAGAAGTAGTATTGTACTACGAGCCCTTTGTGGCCTACGTACCAGAAAATAACCCGGCGTACCAGAAAAAAGAGTTCGATATAGAAGACCTGGAAATGAACCTGAACAACATACTGCTGTTGCAGGACGGCCATTGTTTCCGGAATAATGTACTGAACATTTGCAAGGCGGCAAACCTGCCACAAAACCACCATTTTTCTATAGAATGCGGAAGCTTTGAAACCATGGTAAAACTTGCCGATGAAGGCCTGGGCATGACACTGCTGCCGTACCTGCACACGCTGGAAATGCCAGAAAAAGCAGCTCAGAAACTACGCCATTTTAAAGACCCGCAACCATCGCGTGAGGTAAGCCTTATTTACAACAAAAAAGAATTGAAAGTTCAGATAATAGATGCCTTACGCTCTACCATTACAGGTGTGGTACGTGGTGCCATAGCATTCCAGAATGTACAGATTGTAAGCCCTACCCATAAAAAATAATTGATAGGGCTATAAATACACAAAGGGCGCAACCTCATCGGTTGCGCCCTTTGTGTATATGGAGTAAAATTTGCTTTTCAGGTAGTTCTATTACCCTTTCAATGGCACTAAGTATTACAAAATTTTGCCTTAGCGATAATTTACCAAAAAATTATAATAGTTGCCCGCTATTCTGTTTACGGTTAGCTCAAGCGATTCCTTAAGTCCGTCATAACCGTCTTTCATATTACCTTCGCTGGTAAAATAATCGGGTATATGGTACTTCAGCAAGCGGCCTTCCTCGCTGTATATTTCGGGTACAGATACGGCAAGATTAAATGACTCGTTCCTGAATTCTACCTTCATCAACATTTTTATATTTTGGTAAAATGCTTCGCCGCGCTCACGGTAATAAAACGCGTGCTGCTTGTAAACCGTAATGATAAGACTGTTATCAGTAATATTGCTTACTTCCACTACCTCACTACTGCGACGGTGTTCAGACACCCATGATTTAGTAAGCGCTATAAGCTTTTTAGTATTAGCAGGCGGAAGGGTTACAGTAACCGGGTCAAACCCATTAGGTTTCAATTCAAGCTGTGGCACCTGCGCAGATAGCAGCACCGAAAACAATAAACAAATACCTAAAAACAATACCTTCATATTATACATTTTTTAATGCTTTTTCAAACTCTTCCTGTATGCGCCCATGCGATACCAGAAAAGGTTTTTTACTTATGGTAACAGTAATATCGTTCCCGTTTATTACATACGATCCTTCAAAGTCACCCACAGGGGTGCTACCTTCAAAACTGCCTTTTTGTTCGTTACCGTCCAGTTTACCTTTATTCCCTACAGCACTACGTATTTTACTGATAAGCTGTGATTTGTCTCCCGGATACTTTACTGTGAATTGATTTCCCATAACATTTAGGTTTTTATTTAACCTAAAATTACACCAATAAAGCACATATACGTGTTTAAAGACTGTTAAGACCTGGTTTAAAATTGTATTAAATCGTAATCCGAGTTAACTACTTAAAAATAAACCTACCCGATTGTTTATCAAAAACAATACCCGGCGTATCAAAAATATTATTTAGGGCATCTTTTTCCTGAAGCTCCTGTAGCGTACCCTGCACCAGACTGCCTTTTTTCATGATAATGATTTCATTGCTAAGCTGTAGTGCCAAATCTAAATCGTGGGTAGAATACAGTATACACTTCCCCTCCTCTTCTGCCAGCTTACGAAGCAATTTAAGCAATGCTACTTTATGTGGCAAATCAAGGTGGGTAGTAGGTTCATCGAGCACTATAACATTAGTATCCTGTGCCAATGCACGGGCTATAAGCACATTTTGAAGTTGGCCATCACTAAGTTCATGTATCTTTTTATGCGCAAGATTAAACGTATCGGTAAGTTGTAGTGCATTATCCACCTTTGCCCTGTCTGATGACGAAAGCGCCCCCATCCAGTTGGTGTACGGCTGCCTGCCCAGTGATACAAGTTCGTATACCGACAGGTTACCTTGTGGCAGGGTATCGGTAAGGACTAATGCAAGGCTTTGTGCAAGCATGTTAGCAGTGTAGCCTGTAATATCTCTCCCCGCCAGCAAAACCGATCCCTGCAATGATGACTGTAAACCGCACAGCGTACGCAAAAGGGTGCTTTTGCCAATACCATTGGCACCAATAAGCGTGTATAGTATGCCTTTATTCAGGCTAAGATTAAGGCCACCGGCAATTATAGCATTGGTTTTACCGTGGTAACCAATACTCAGGTTTTCGGCTTCAAGAACGCTTATGTTTGTATTCATCTAAAAGCCCCCTTTCTGTTTTGGAGCAACAATCCCACCACTACAGGCGCTCCTATTATTGATGTTATTCCGTTTATGGGTAATACTAAATCAGTACCGGGAAGTTGGGTAAAAATATCGCACAACAGCATAAGCAGGGCTCCGGTAAGCATCGTAGCAAAGAAAAGTACCCTATGGTTACCCGCCCGGAATATTAACCTTGCTATGTGTGGCACTATTAACCCCACAAACGATATGGGCCCTGTAAAGGCCGTAACGCAACCCGTAAGCAGGCTTGTGGCCAGTATAATAAGCAATCGCGAACGGTTAATGTTTATCCCCATACTTACAGCATAACGCTCACCCAGCATTAAAGCATCAAGTGGTTTTATACAGGCAATACCCATACCTATGCCTACAATGGTAAGTACCGCAAGCAGCAGTACCGAATTCCACGGCAGGTTACCCAGGCTGCCCAGCGACCAAAACGTATATTTCTGTAATTTTTCGGCCTGGCTGAAATAACTGAGTACCCCAACTATAGCCCCTGTAAAACTACCAAACATAATACCGGTAATGAGTATGGCCATGGTATCGCGCAGGCGTTGTGATACAGCCAAAACCAATAGTAATACGCCAAAGGTACCTGCCACCGAAGCCAGCACCAGCCCATAGCCCGAAAGGAAATAAGAGGATATCGTAAGCGGCAGCAACCCTGAACCTAATATTACCAATGCCACCCCAAGGCTGGCACCGCTGCTAAGCCCCAATACATCGGGCCCGGCAAGCGGGTTGCGAAAAAGCGTTTGCATGAGCAGGCCACTAACCGATAATGCCATACCGGCAATTACGGCCACTATGGCTTTAGGCAGGCGGTATTCGGTAATGATATAATCCCATGAAGGGCGCGATGCCAGCTGCCCATAAAAAGGTTTCAGCACTTCGCCGAGTGGAATGTGTACACTGCCCAAACTTACGTTGGCTACAAAAAGCAGTAACAAACACAAGCTCATTATAAGGAACAGCATATTACTGCGGCGTTGATAAGGCATAGCAATGTATTATTTTAATTGTTCAAAAAAATGCAGTTTGTATCCCGGCAAAAGCTCCGGATGGAATATGTATACCAGGTCTTTAAGTACCAGGTCGGGGCGGTTTGGAGCCAGCTCATAAAAGATAAGTCCTCCGGTTTTACCCGTTTTATTGCTGTACGAATATACCCTTTTTTCCCTGAAAGCCTTAAACTGCGCATAGTGCGGGTTGGCTTCCTGCATTTGTAGTAATGAAGTATACTGCCCAGGCCCTATCCATACATCGGCATTTTGTGCGCGTTCCAGCACCTGCTCAAACGAAAGGCTCAGGCTGCCCGTACCTTTAGTATTGGCCCAAAAGTAAGTTCCCCCGGCATCTTTATAAAACTGCGCAAACCAGCTGTCGCCCTGCGGCATCAGCCATTGATCATTCAGCATGGCGCCTGCCATAACGGTAGGTTTTTGTTTGACCACCTGTGCAAGTTTCAGGGCTTCATTATAATCTTTTTCAATACCTGTAAATATTTCGTCTGCCTTATCATCAAGTCCATACAGCGCCCCAAAAAGTTTTATCCATTCGGCTTTACCCATAGGGGTTTGTTCAGTCCAGTCGCCGTTGTACAATACTTTCAGTCCGGCATTTTGTAGCGCTTGCAGGCTTTTATTGGCACCATCTACCGCAAAGGCCACTATGGCATCGGGTTGCAGGTCTACGACTACTTCGGTGTTCAGGCTTTCATTGGCACCGGCTTCTTTTATCTTTCCGCCATCAATAAGCGCCCTTGTCTTTTCAGATGAAATATAATTCGTTCCGGGAAAACCCACCAGCGTATTTTCTACCCCCAGAATTTCCAGCGACGGAATGTGCGTTGTACTCGTAGCTACCAGTTTTGTTACCGGTACATTTACCACAGTGTATTGCTTTAGGCTATCAGGTAGCACGGCACCTTTTTGCAACATTACGTAAGTAAATGTGGTAGTGGCATCGGGCCACGGACGGGTAACTTTTACAACACTAAAGTCCTTGTATCTATACAATCGAAGCCCTTTGGCGTACTTAATGCTGTTGGCCTGCACAGATTGTGTAACATCTTTTTTTGCAGATTCTCCCTTACAGGAAAATAATGCCAGAGAAAACACAAAAAATATAACGGTAAGCTTTTTCATAAAAAATATTCGGTGAGGGCAAAGGTATAAATTACAATGTTTCAACAAAACGTTTATCTTTGCAGCGGTTTAAGGTTGTAGGTGCACTAACGTGTACATGCATTAAAAGGGAATCAGGTTAAATACCTGGGCTGTTCCCGCAACTGTAAGCTTATCCCCACACGGGGAGGCTGTTGTAGCTCTGCTAAGCCACTGTCTGTAAAAGATGGGAAGGCACACAACAGTACGCAAGCCAGGAGACCTGCCTTAAGCATAACAAAACGTATGGCCTTCGGGAAAAAAGGCTTACCGGTTATGGCATTAAGAAATCTGTTTATCGCATTGTTTATTTTAGGGTTCGCTATAGCACGCGCCCAGCAGGATACTATTGCCCTTAAGGAAGTAGTAATATCTGATACACAACTGCATGATTTTGCCAAAACACAATCGGTACAGCAACTTTCAGATTCTACCATTGCCCGCAGCGGAGCCTCACTTACGGCATTACTGCTAAACAATTCTGCCATATACTTTAAGGAAAATGGCCCCGGCATGGTATCATCACCATCCTTCAGGGGTACCTCAGCACAGCAGACCGCCGTAGTGTGGAACGGAATCAACATCAATTCGCAACTGAACGGGCAAACCGACTTTAATACCCTAAACGCACGTGATTTTACCGAAGTAGCCGTAAAAGCAGGTGGCGGCAGCGTGGTATACGGCAGCAGCGCCATAGGCGGCAGTGTACACCTGGATAACAAACTACTGTTTAACAAGCACTTTAACAACGAACTTCGTGCCGATGGTGGCAGCTACGACACCTACGGGCTGAACTACAAGCTTGATGCAGGTACCGAAAATTTCAGTGCGGGGTTATCTTTAAGCCGCAATGGCAGCGACAACCGCTACAAATATCCCGGCTACAATACCTACAACGACAACGGTCAATTTTATAACACCAGCCTGAACTCAGCACTGGGTTTTAAGCTGAATAACAAGAACATACTGCGCCTGTACAACTATGTTTTTGATGGCGAAAGGCATTTTAGCCGTACACTTGCGGCGCCTTCTAAGAGCCTGTATAACGACACCAATACCCGCCACCTGCTGGAATGGACGGGATTGTACGGCAAATTTACATCGCGTGTTAAGGCTGCATACCTGTACGAGTATTTTAAATACCACGAAAGCTATACTTCGCCTACATACAGCTACGGCAAAGTACAAACCATAGTGGGCCGCTACGATGCACTGTACCAGTTCAACCCAAAGATGAAACTGAACGGCATAGCCGACCTTACGTCTAACCACGGTATAGGCAGCAGTTTTGGCAATAATACGCGTACTACATTTTCGGGAGCATTACTATGGAGCCATGCCGTAACCGACAAGTTTCAATACGAAGGAGGACTACGACAGGAATCGGGTAACGTATACAGCAGCCCGTTGCTGTTTTCGGCAGGAGCCCGCTACACCGTAAACCCGCTGTACAGCATCAGGATAAACGGGTCGAGGAACTTCCGTGCTCCTACCTTTAACGACCTGTACTGGGAAAGTACGGGCAACAAAAACCTGAAGCCCGAACACTCGTACCAAGCAGAGCTGGGCAATATGTTTGAATACAAAAATGTAAAGCTGGGTATTACGGGCTATTACATCAGGCTACAGGATATGCTGCGTTGGGTACCCGGCACAGATGGCGTATGGAGGCCTGAAAACCTGGATAAAGCCAAAAGCTATGGCGCAGAAACAACACTAAGTTACCAAAAAGCGTTCGGCCCGCACCACATAAACCTTGATGCTTCGTACTCATATACCGTATCTAAAAAAGACGGCAGCAATGCTCAACTTATGTATGTACCAAAACACCGTGCCGTGGCTACAGCGGCTTACGCTTATAATCGGTTTTCGGTGTATTACAGGCAGCTATTTACAGGCAAAGTTTACTACACTACCGATAACAGTGCGGGAATTGACCACTATAATGTATCGGGAATTGGTGCACAATACACCTTTAAGGTAATAAAAGGACTTAGTGTAGGTGCACAGGCAAACAACCTGTACAACGAGCATTATATGAACGTAGCCAGCAGGCCGATGCCTGGGCGAAACTATACTATGTATTTAATCTTTAAATTTTAATATAACCCAATATGAAACTGAACAAACTACTACTTACAGCCATTGCAGGATCACTTTTCTTCGTTTCCTGTTCTGATGATGACAACAACAACGATGCTCCACAAGGCACTTATGACAATGGTGTATTTATATTAAACCAAGGCGGCTTTTTGGCCGGTAATGCTTCGGTTTCATTTAATTCAGATGCACTACTTTCAACAGATGTTTACGGTTCTAACAACCCGGGCTTAACACTGGGCGATACCGGACAGGACATAGGCCTGGAGGGAGACTACGCTTATATAGTAGTAAACTACTCTAACAAAATAGAGGTGGTAAACCGCTATAGCTTCCAGCATGTGGCTACCATAGAAGACGGTTTAGAAAACCCTCGTTATATAGCTTTTGAAGGTGGTAAGGCGTATGTAACTAACTGGGGACTTGGCAGCGATACTACAGACGACTATGTGGCAATAATAAACCTTGCTACAAACGAGGTAACCAATACAATACCCGTAGCCGAAGGCCCGGAACGCATTATAGAAGAAGACGGCAACCTGTACGTGGCACACAAAGGTGGCTGGAATTTTGGTAACACAATAACAGTGATTAACGGCCACACAAACACTGTTACAACAACCATAACAGTTGGTGACCTGCCTGATTCTCTTGAAATAGAAAATGGTAACCTATATGTACTAAACAGTGGTCTTCCATATTATGCAGACGCTGAAACACCGGGCAGCCTTAGCGTTATAAACCTTGCTACAAATACGGTAACAAGCACGCTTTCTTTTACCACAGGACAGCACCCTGCTTACCTGGTAGAAGATAACAATACTTTTTACTACACACTGGGCAATGAAATATACAGTATGCCTGTAACCGCTACAAGCCTGCCTACTGCTGCGTTATTTAACGTAGACGGTGAAGGGGTAACAAGCCTGTATGCTTTTGCAGTAAACAACGGTAAAGTATATGTAGCCGATGCCGGTGATTATACATCTAATGGTGATGTATACATCTACTCGCTTAGCGGTACCCTTACATCAAGTTTTAGTGTAGGTGTGGCCCCGGCAGGTTTTTACTTTAACAACTAAGAAAACCAATTTTTTTCCAGTTCTTTTTTTAGGTTCCCGCTTGCTATGTCCCATATAGCAGGCGGGATTTTTTATGGTTTAAAACCAAATTTTATCATTATAATACATTTTAACACAAGCCTGTAAGAAACTCTTTCAGAATGCAGTGTTAATTAGCATTCGGATAATGAAAAAAGTTTCTGAACTTTACAAAGTGATTAAAAATCAAAAAGTTACAATCATATTTAAGAAATTATAAAGCGTAAGGATTGTGATTCTTTGAGAAAGACAGATACCGCCTGTGCTACAACCACAGCTGAAGACCATGTAAAGCCACCTTAACTATTATCAACACGAAAATAAACTTTAATACTATAGCCATGAGAACCGCTGATAAAAACCTTGAAAACAGAAATCCTTTACTGATAGGCAGGATTGTAAACCATAACAATTTTAACCTGTTTACCACTAATGGTAATGAAGAACTTTGGACCGGTAGCCAGGATGAAGAGGAAAACTATGAGTACCAATTTGAAGAAGGACACCATGATGCAGGCGATTATATAAACTGCGACCATAGTAATCACAACAGGAGCGACAACCGTTACGGCTGGTACGAACCACAAGAATAAACAATAATACGGGGATTAAATATTTTTAAAACGGAGTACGGCACAGTAGTAAACACTGTGCCGTACTCTATTTATATAAACTTTAAGGCTATAGGTTTTCCAGTTGGTTTGTTTTTTTGTTGTCGCTTATCGTCCAGAAGAAGCCTACAAAAAAGAAACGGCTTGCAGGCTGGGTTATAGCCTGGCGTGCATACATACCATCGGCTCCTGGATTGTTAGCATACGTATAGCCAAATATATTATTGCTCCCCGTAACGTTAGACACAGAAAAGTACAATATCTTTTGTTGGCTGATAAGATAAGCCCAGCTAAGGCTAAGGTTATTGTAGCTTTTGGTATGGCTGTTCATAAAAGCAGCTTCATTGGCATTATCATACGGCCTTCCGCTGTTGTAGCTGTAGGTAACGCCGAGCTGAGAACGCATACTGTCTATCCAGTACTTAGTAACAATAGAAAAATTGTGGCGTGCTATGTATGATGGTGTTACCTCTTTTTCATAATTTCTGTAATCACGCTTACTGTCTATATAAGAATATGAAATCCAATAATCAAGGTAGCGTATGCTTTTGCTATCCCTGTAAAACAAATCAATACCCTGCGCATAGCCATACCCCTTGTTATTATAATTACTATCGTAAGCAGCCTGTGTACCATCATATTTTACAAGGTTGTTATAGTCTTTATAATAGGCTTCAGCCCTAAAGGTTTTGCCTTCGGCATTGTACATGTAGTTAAAAATATAGTGTGCTGTGGTTTCGTATTCCAGGTTACGGAAGTATTTCAGGTAATCCTGCTTTGGCGTTTGATGAAAATCGCCATAAGCTAATGAAAACTGTCCTTTTTTTCCGGGCTTATAGCCCAGTGCTACACGGGGTTCTACAGCACCCTGCCCTATTACGCTACTATATGTAGTACGCACACCTGCCTTAAGCGCAAAATCTTTAGAGAAAATCAAATCGCCTTCGGCATAGCCGGCTGTAATACCATTGTAGTAACCGCTGTTGTATGAAAATCCGGCTGGCTCATTGTAGTCCTCGCTAAAGTCAGTAATAAAATGGTCGGCCCCAAAGGTTACCTTAAATCGGCTGCCAAATCCTTTAATAACTTTAAGTTTAAGGTGAGCACTGTTTTCGGTATTTTTCACCCTGTTTTCATCAAGACCAATTTTATTATGGCTGTACCCATAGCCAATGCCCGCTTGCAGTGTCCATTGATTGCCCAGCGAACCTTTGTAAGACGTATTCATGTACAGGTTATCGTTGTTTATACCGGTACGTATGGGTTCGGGTTGGTTTACGTCGTCCTGGTTTACGCTAAAATCAGAATGATCAAAGGCAGTGTAAAATTTTATGGTACCGCTTGCCAGCTTATAGCGGTAAACCGTTTCACCTGAAAAAGTTTGGTATGCTTTATTCCACGATACGTTTTGTGGTACTACCCACTGATAAGGCTGCAGATTAATATAAGAGGTATTAACACTCAGCGAGCTTTTTTCCCATTTAGAGGTGTGCCCCACTCCTGCCCCTACCGTCATAAGCGATACGTCGGTACGTGCCATGTCGGGCTCTTCAATGGTATTCATGAGCAAAACACTGGACAGCGCCTCACCAAACTCAGCCGAATACCCTCCGGTAGAAAACGTCATCCCCTTAAAAAGGAAGGGCGAAAAACGCCCGCGTGTAGGCAGGTTATTTGCCGTAGCACTGTAAGGTTGTGCCACACGGATACCGTCTACAAAAGTTTGTGTTTCGTCCGACTCGCCACCGCGTACAAACAGCCTGCCGCTTTCGCCCACCGTTTGCGTACCGGGCAGGGTTTGCAGGGCGGCAATAATATTACCCGCCGAACCTGCTGTGGTAACAATATCCATGGGCTTAAGCGCCGTAACCTTGGTATTATCACCGGCACTAAACGTACCTGCCGATATTACCACGGCATCAAGCGTATTAACGCTTTCACGAAGTTTAATATCCTGAGGTGTATAGTTTTCTATATTAACAGGCTGCTTTACATTTTCAAATCCTAATGAGGTTATAGACAATATTTGGCTCCCGGTAGCATCGGTCGTAAAGCTAAAAGTACCGTCTTCGCCTGTTATTGCACCATCATAAGTACCATCTACAAATACATTTGCATATGCCACCGGGTGGCCTTTGGCATCGGTAACCTTACCCGTAAGAGTTGTTTGTGCCTGTATTATCAGGCAGCTTAAAAATGTAAATAGCGTAATAATTGTTTTCATAACTGGTTCGTTTTTGATACCGCAAAGATGTATATTACCTATTAGCTAAGCCAAAAATTGTTACCGAACTGTAGCATAAGCATGACGAAATGTAACCGTAACGAGAGAAATCGAAATAGTAATGTTATTTTTTATATTTTAGCCCTGCCAAAACAAAAGTAACTACTAATACAGCCTATGAGGTTATATAAATTACTGATACCTGTAGTTTGCAGTATAGCATTGTCTTCATGTAGTGCAGATAATGACACTGAAGAACTTAACGGTACATGGAAACTGATAAATGCTACTGCCGCCGATGGCGCAAATATAGAATATGAAGAAGGTGCTGTGGTATGGCTATTTAATGACCAAAGCCATTCCCTTACGGTAACCACCACCCTAATGACACTTACAACAGATACCTACGCCGGCCTGCCCGGAGGAACATACGAATATTATGTTCAAAAAAATCGTGGAGTAAACTACCTGTATGTTAACGGAGAAAACGAAGGTGCATATGTAATAACGGGCTCTAACCTGGTATTAAGCACCAGTGCATCGAACCAAAACGGCACCACGCGGGTATTTAAACGCTAAAAAACATTTTACAGCAAAGCCACTTTAACCGGTGGCTTTTTTTATGCTTTTATCTAAAAAAGTTACATTTGCATTTTTATTAAACCAATCAAATCATGAAAAAACTCCTGATGGCATTACTGTTAATGCCGTGCTTCAGCATTTTTGCACAAATTAAATTTGAACAAGGCTATATTGTTAATAACGAAGGTGTAAAAACCGAATGCCTTGTAAAAAACCGCGACTGGCACCAAACCCCGGAAAGCTTTGAATATAAGGTTTCTGAAAATGCCGCAGTAGAAAAAGCCACAACCGAAAACACACTCGAGATAAGTGTAGGCAACCAAACTTTCAGGAAGTATACGGTAAATATAGACCGTTCATCTGATGCGGTAGCATATCTTACAACCAGCAGCGATCCTGTGTACCAAAGAGAAAAAGTATTTTTAAAGGTAATGGTTGCGGCGCCTGTATCATTATACAAATACTATGATGGCGAAATGCTGCGCTACTTTTATTCTACTCCGGATATGGAAGGGCCTCAACAGCTTATCTGCAAAATGTACAGGGGCAAAGTAGATCGTGAAGACAACAAAATCCTATACAATAAAACCTATAAGAGTACCCTTCAAAAGCTGATGAGGGATAAAATTGTTGATGCCACAGTTTTTAAGGACTTAGACTATAAAGATAAAGACCTTGTAAAATTATTCAATTCTTACAATGGCATTACTGCTGATAAAAGCAGCGTTGCTGAAAATGAAGAGAAAAGCCGTGGTAAAATTCACCTGAAAGTTACTGCAGGTGCGCTGCTTGCATCATTAAAAGCAGACTTTGCTACGTATGCCGACGAAGAATTTGATTCGGGTAGTAAGGCCATTGCCGTAATGGGTGCCGAAGTAGAATGGATACTACCTATTAATAAAAACAAATGGGCATTTTTTATAGCGCCGTCGTATATGTCGTATACCAATAGTAGTTCTAAAACCTACGGCGAAGGCATCAGCCAGACTTACAACAAATGGGATGTGGACTATAAGGCCATAAACGTGCCTTTAGGTGCCCGTTATTATATGTTTTTAAACGATAAGACAAAACTTTTTGTAGAGGGCACTTATGTATACAGCACTGGCTTGGGTGATTCTAAACTAACCTTTACTGAGGGTAACGTTAATGGTCCGTCGTTAGTTGTAGATGCAGAAATAAAAAAGCAATCGAGCTATATGGCCGGCTTGGGGGTTTCTTATTCAAAGTTTGCGCTTAGCGTTCGTTACTTTGGTAAAAGATCTATTACCAACGGCTACGGAAACTGGAGCTCAAATTTTACAGGTATAGGCGCCTTTGCCAGTTACACCATTTTTTAAACAACAACCAATAAATGAAAAAATTACTCTTATCCCTACTACTTTTCCCTATCGCGGTTTTTGCACAAATTAAATTTGAACCGGGTTATTTTATAGATAACAATGGTACAAAAACAGAATGTCTTATCCGAAATATAGGGTGGAAAAACAATCCGAAAAGTTTTGATTATAAACAAAATGAAACAGCCTCTTCCCTGAAAAATGAACTAACAACCGTTTCTGAATTTAGTGTGGGTTCATATCATTTTAAGCGCTTTACCGTGAATATAGACCGTAGCAGTAATGATGTTAGCGAAATGAGCAACGAGAAGCAGCCGGTTTATGTACAGGAAACCGTTTACCTTCTAGAACTTGTATCAGGCAATGCTACTTTGTATAAATATGAGGATGGTAACCTGCTCCGTTTCTTTTACAGTAAGGATGGTTTAAACCCGGAGCAACTGGTATATAAACCCTATAAAGCCGACGATGGTATAGCGTACAACAGTACCTACAAAGGACAGCTGTACAGGCTGATGAATGATAAGATTAAGGATAATGAGCTTATAAAAAAAACAAATTGCTCTGAACGCGAACTTACAAAGCTATTTTTAAAATATAATGGTCAGGAAAACCTTCCGGTAACCCAAAATACAGAAACAAAACACACCTTTAATTTTAGAGTTGTTGCAGGAGCCGGATTAATAACGACCAAAAATACAAACCGAAATTTAGACGTTAGCATGGATATGGATGCTAAAATAACTCCACAACTGGGTTTTGAAGCCGAATGGGTGCTACCTGTAAACAGAAACAAATGGTCAGTATTTGTACAGCCTTATTATCAATCATATTCACAAACTGGAAGTACTTCCAGGTATGAAGGTATAAGCACTGAGTACTATAACTGGGATATTAAATACACCAGTATAGATGTGCCACTGGGCATTAAGCACCATTTTTTCCTGAATGCTGGCTCAAAAATATCGTTAAGTCTTGCATATCTATATTCGTTTAAGCTGGGTAATAACAAAGTGAAATTTTCCAGCACCAGCAATTTTTCCGAATATCAAAACCAGGCTGATATTACTAACAGTTCCGGGCTAATGGCCGGCCTTGCTTATCATTATAAAAATGCAGGTATAGAAATGCGTTACTATTTTCAACGAGAAATAATGAACAATTACGCATTTTGGGGCAGCAAATACTCTGGCACAGCATTACTTTTGAATTACAAGATTTTCTAAATAAAAACCTAACCAATGAAAAAATTACTTTTATCACTAATGCTTTTCCCTATTGCGGTTTTTGCACAAATTAAATTTGAACCGGGTTACTTTATAGATAACAACGGTACAAAAACAGAATGCCTTATTAAAAACGTAGCCTGGAAAAATAGCCCAACGTCGTTTGACTATAAGCTTAGTGAAAATGATACCGAAAAGCAGCAACAAATAACCCATGTATCGGCATTTGAAACAGGCGGGTATAAATTTGAACGTTATACGGTACAAATAGAACGCTCGCTTACTAATGTGGGGTATATGGATACCAAACCTGCTCCTGATTATACCACCGAAACACTTTTCTTAAAAGTAATTGTTGAAGGTAAAACAACGCTGTACGGTTATGAAGACGGTAACGTACGCAAGTTCTTTTATAAAACCGGCACCGATAATGTACCGCAGCTTTTACTGTTTAAACAATATGAAGAAGAGCAAATGGTTAAGGAAAATAAACGCTACCAATACCAGCTTGCATTTTTGTTTGCTGACGCAAAGCTTCCTCAAAGCGCCTTTGCAAGAGTTAAATACAGTGAAGAATCGTTAAAAGATTTCTTTATAAAAAACAGCGGCGTCGAAGGTACTGAAGCCGCAGTAGATAAAACTGTGCATCAAAACAAATCGAAATTTATGCTGAGGGTAACCGCAGGCGCGGCTATGTCTTCCCTTAAAATGGAATCGTCTCTGGGCACGTATCCTGATAATTATGATTTTGATGCTAAAGCCGTATTTAACGTAGGAGGCGAAGCAGAAATGGTATTACCGTTTAATAACAACAAATGGTCGGTTTTTATAAGTCCTTACTTTACATCATACAAAAATGACGGAACAAATATGCCTGCACAGGGCAGCCAGGTACCCCAGCACTGGAGTGCCGAGTTTAAATCGATAAGCATACCTGTTGGTTTCCGTTATTATATGTTTTTAAACCAGAGTTCTAAAGTGTTTATAAATGTTGCCTATGCTATTAATGTAAATATTGGCGATGGCAAATTGCAAAAAAACACAACTGTCTACGACCTTTCAAACCGCCTGAACTGGCTGGCAGGTGCAGGTTACAGCTACAAACGTATTAATGCAGAGCTACGCTACACTTTTAACCGTGATTTAATTAACTACGCTTATCGTTCTGCACTTTACAGCAGCTATGGACTGGTGCTTTCGTACCAAATTTTGTAATGCTTAAATAATTGTTCCGGATTTAATTGTGTAATTTAACTAAAAATTAAAGTACCATGACCATTCCGCAACAATACCTGCCTGTAATGCCGTACATTATTGTAGATGATGCAGTGGCATTTCTTGATTTTTGTAAAAATGTATTTAGCGCACTAGAGCAGCTTATAGTACCCGGCGAAAGCGAAAGAGCCATAATGCATGGCGAAATAAGGATTGGCGATGCCGTGATTATGTTTGCCGGTGGCAGCGAACAGTGGGGAACCAAAACAAGCGGAATGTTTATATTTGTAAATGATGCCGATGCCATATACAACGCTGCACTGCAGCATGGAGCAACATCGCTAATGAAACCCACGCAACAAAACTACGGTTACAGCGGCGGATTTGAAGATCTGTTTGGTAACCAATGGTGGATTTGCCAGGGATAAATCTAAGTTATGAACATACACAAAATACACCATACTGCCATAATATGCAGTAACTACGAAGTTTCAAAAACGTTTTATACCGATGTGCTGGGGCTTAGCGTGCTTGCAGAGGTATACCGTGAGGAAAGGCAGTCGTACAAGCTGGATTTAGCCCTTAATGGTGAGTATGTCATAGAGCTATTCTCCTTCCCTGCCCCACCGGCAAGGCCATCGCGCCCAGAAGCAGTAGGATTACGCCACATAGCCTTCCAGGTACCGGATATTGAGGAAACCCTGAAATGCCTGGATGAAAAAGGCGTTGCATACGAGCCACTTCGCATAGATGAGTTTACCGGAAGCCGCTTTACATTCATTGCCGATCCCGACGGATTACCGATAGAATTTTATGAGGTAAAGTAATTACCGATATTATTTTTTTCTAAAAATCCAAAAACAGAAATATAGAATTAATGGCTACCTTTGGCCTAAATAATTACGAAGAAAATGGTTTACAAATTTAGGGTAATCCTGGATGCTGAAGAGGATGTATTCAGGGACATAGCTATATTAGAAGAAGATACGCTGGAAGACCTGCATAACGCTATTATTAATGCGTTTGGCTTTGACGGACTGGAACCGGGTTCTTTTTACACCAGTGACGACGAATGGAGCCAGGGTGATGAAATTCCGCTTTTTGACACCGGCGATACCCCGGGCGAGCAAAAAACTATGGCAGACTATCCGCTTAACGCTATTTTAAACGAGGACGCTACTAAGATTATCTATGTATACGATTTCCTTAATATGTGGACTTTCTTTGTAGAACTTGCCGCAATAGAAGAATCAGAATCAGGTGCTACGTACCCAGACCTGCTTTTTGCTCACGGTGAAATGCCTGCAAGTGCTCCTGAAAATGCGTTTAGCGCAGATATGGATGATGATATTTATGGCGAGTTTGACGACGACTATGACGAAGAAGACATGGATATGTTTAACGACGAAGGCTTTGAAGACATAGGTGGTTACGACGACCATAATTGGAATTAAAAGAAAAAGCGTCTGAGCTTCTTAGCTTTTAAGCCCCTTAGCCAAGCACCAAAATTTAGATATGGGAAATTTCAGGAATTTGCTCATTTGGCAAAAGTCAATGGTCCTAGTTACTAAAATTTATGAAGTAACTCAAGCTTTCCCTAAAGAAGAGGCTTATGGCCTTACAAGCCAAATAAGGCGTTGCAGTGTATCAATACCCAGTAATATTGCCGAAGGCTATGGAAGGGGTGGTGATATAGAACTGAAACGTTTTTTTGGTATTACCCTTGGGTCTCTTTTTGAATTACAAACCCAAATTGAAATAGCATATAATATTAAGTATATTGATGAAGCTACTTTCAAAAAACTTTACGAGAATACTCGTGAGCTTGAAATAATGCTCATGTCATTTATTAATAAAATTAAACACGACAGCTAATGTTGTTTGCTAAGAAGCTAAGCAACTAAGTAGCTAAGTAGCTCTAAAAAATGATTAACTTATTTAATGCACATATAGATTGCCTTTCGGTGCACCGCGTGGGCAACAAAAGCCGCAGTGAGGCTATATTTTTATCGGAAACACCTTATGCACTTAGCGATGAGCTTACACCACTACTAAAGGAGTATTTCTTTAAACCGTTTCGAGAAAAGGAAGAAAACTACTACCAGTTTGCCCACGATGTGGATTTGGACTATAATGATATGTACAACTACGCTTCGGAAGTGTTTAATAACCCCGGAGCTGCGCATGAGGTATCTAAGAAAATAACCAAACACCTTTTTGAGCAAAGTAACCACCCGCATATAAAAAATGGCGAAGTGTATGTGCTGTACCTTACAAACCTTACTGTAGATAATAACCCTGTAGATGCTATAGGCATTTTTAAAAGTGAGATTAAAACCGACTTCCTTTTGGTAGACGAGGAAGGCACTAACCTGGAAATGAAGTTGCAACAGGGTATCAACCTTAATAAGCTGGACAAAGGCTGCCTTATATTTAACTACAAAAAAGAAGAAGGCTACAAAATACTTACTATAGACCATAACCGCTACGACGCCCGCTACTGGCTGGAGCATTTTCTTAGTGTAGATGTTTTTCAGGATGAAAACTTTATGACTAAGAAGTACATGCAGTTTGTAAAAGACTTTGCAAAAGATGTAGTACTGCCGGCTGAAGATAAAAAAGAGGAAGTAATGTTTATGAACCGTTCGGTTAACTATTTTGCTAAGAACGACGAGTTTGAAGAAACGGCTTTCCTTAATGAGGTATTGGACAACCCGGATCTGATACCTGAATTTAAAAATTACAAGGTAGAAAAAGCACCTAAGTACAGCATAGAAGATGTGACTAACTTCCCTATTGCTAATGCTGCCGTAACTGATGCCAGAAAAAAAATAAAGAACGTAATTAACCTGGACACTAATATTCAGATTAAACTGGATTTTGTGAATGCAGATAGTGCAGAGAAATTTGTGGAAAAAGGCTGGGACGAAGAAAAACAGATGTACTACTATCTGGTTTACTTTAATAAAGAACAAAAGAGCTAATACCCACAGCAAATATTATATAGAAAGCACCCGGATAAAATTCGGGTGCTTTTTTTAGATACAGTAAGAAACGTTTATTTTTAGCAAAAAATACCAAGAATAAGACTACAAAAAGTATCGACAAACGGTTGAACTGAGCTAAACAACCGCTGAACTGCATAAAAATGCATATTTAGGTAAATTTAATGTTAAATATTACCATATTAATAATTTTACAGTAGTAAATTTAAGATATGGAAAAAATATACACCCCTAAGATTGCTACATTCTTAATGCTTTTTATGGCATTTGGATCAGCTAAAGCTGCTGAAAATGTAGTATTTACAACCGGTTTGCAGGTACAGCCTGTTACTACTACTTCTACTGTTTCGCGTTTATACCTTGATATTTTAGATTCGGCAGGAATTGCTGCACAAACACTTATTGTATACATGTCTCCATGTACAGAAGGCATAGATTATGGTTTTGATGCAAGCATTTTTCCACAATCAAATGTAACCTCTATCTACACAATTGTAGAAGACTATCATTTAATTATACAGGCACTACCCGAATTTAATGATTCCGGTAATGTTGTATTGGGGTATACGGCATCGGCAGCAGGTACCTATACTATAAACATAAACCATTATGAAGGTGTATTTTCGGAAGGACAAAATGTGTATATCAAAGACAATTTAAATGGAATTACAACAAACTTAAGTGAGGGTAGCTACAGTTTTACCAGCACAGCAGGCGAGTTTAACGACCGTTTTCACGTACAGTATACCCCTAATGCTCTAGGAACCGATGCGGTTACGGAACTAAATTCAAATGTAACTGTATTTCAAAATGCAGGAGGCATAAATATAAAATCGGATACTGCAACTATTACCGGCATTACCTTATATGACATTAACGGCAGGAAACTACATGGTAAATCAGGCCTCAACCTTACTGAAATAGTAATAGATGCGATTGAAGCAAAAAAACAACTGCTCATTATTCAGATATATACTTCAAAGGGCATGATTTCTAAAAAAATAGTTTTTTAGAAACATAGACTCAACGAATAAAAAAACGGGATTGTAAGTTTATACAATCCCGTTTTCTATTTAAAGACTATCTCATTCTAAGATAGTATAGTCAGTCTACTTATTATTGAAATGGAAATTACCTCCGAATGAATTTGCTCTTGCATTAACCTATTTCAAAACGGTCTAATGAGTAAAATTCTGTTACTACACAGAATTTTCTTAGTAAAACACTCGTAATATTTACTCTAAACACAAATCTTTCACAAAAAGCCTAACATATGTTAACCAACTGTTTTACAACAACTTCAGTTTTGTGTGTTAAAAATTGAATAATTAACTAAAAAAAAATTAAAACATAGAAAAGTGTGTAATTCGTCGGTTAAAAATGCATTTTAACGATTGCGCAAAATATTTCAAAGGATTTTGATGCTACTTTTGTGGCAACAACACCAAGTAAAACCTATGAAAAATATTACGAAATTCTTCTCATTATTTATTTTATTAATGAGCGTAACCACCTCATTTTCACAAGCTCCCACGGTAACAGCAACTTCACCTACTAATGTTACTTACCGTACCACAATGACTATTACCGGTACAAACTTTACATCTGGCACCTCTGTAAACTTCTATGCAAGTGGTAGTAGTGGTACCTCAGTAGCGGCTCTTAGCACTACATACGTTTCGTCTACAAAGCTTACGGTTGTGGTACCGGCAGTAATAGCTACGGGCAATGCCGCAGCAACAAAATACCTAAGCGTATCTAAAACAGTATCGGGCACAGTATTAACCAGTAATGCAGTAGCGTATACCTTTACCCCATGCGCTGCAACGCCAAGCAGTTCTGTAGTAAACCGTATTATAACAGACTATAATGGCTACTGGAGTAGTGGAAACGGCTCGACCTATGCTGTAAACAGTACAATGCCCGACCTGCAACACAGCCTTATGGCTTTTAGATATGGTACCACACTGTACAGTACCGGTAGCGAAACTGCTATAACAAATGTATTAGGTGGCAGTAATGCTACAACTACAGGAACATACACAACAGGTAACTGGCGCGCCATACCTATTAATAGCATTTCAGGGAATGTACCTTCAAGCTCATCGGTATATATTGTTCTTGCAGGTCTTATAGACGGTAGCGCTACAACATCAGTATCCACTGCTCCGTCTGTGGTAGGCCTTTCTGCCCGTGATGTCCTTATAGACGGTACACGCGGACTTGGATTAGGAACAGGTTTAACAAACCTGCCATCTACCAGCCCTTTGTCATTTGATTCAGGATCTATCGTTGCAGAAAAATCAACAGACGGAGTGCCGGATATTATGGTTACCCAAATTGCCGACCCCACTAATTCTGCTTTTACCACCTACTGCTTTGTTGATGTAAACGGTAATATTGTGGGTAATCCTGTAGAGATAAACATGTACTCAATATCAAAGTTAGGCACTTACAAAAGTGATTTCTTTACACTTACATCGGGGCAGTCGTTTAACACCGCCACTGTAAATGGTGTAGGAAACCCAGGAGGGCCCACCAGGGATATACGCATACTAGCGTATCAACTTTCAGATTTTGGTATTAACGAAACTAACAGAACAGCTGTTAAACGTTTTCAGGTACTTACAAATGGTACTGACGATATGGCCTTTATGGCGTACAACAGGGATACTTTTGAGGTACCTGCGCCTGAAATTGCTAACCAACCAGCAGACCAGAATTTATGCCCGGGTAGTACCGCAACATTTACCGTTACGCTTACTAATAATTCTACCGGTACCGAATCTCCTACATATCAGTGGGAAAAAAACGGTGTGGCAATATCTAATGGTGGTAATGTAAGCGGAGCCACATCGGCTACTCTAACTATAACCAATATAACCTCGGCAGATTACGGTATTTACCGCTGTGTGGTTACTAATGTTACAGGTGCGGCTTTTAGTAATATGGCTTACCTAAACAGTATTTTCTTAACCACTACATCGAGTACAGGTTTTAACACCTGCCTGGGCACCTCATCTACATTAACCGCTACGGGAACGGGCACTAACCCACAATATCAATGGTATTTAACATCTAACAATGGTACTGGTACTACAACAACAGGTGGGACTGCTATAAGCGGAGCTACCTCATCAACATACACTCCACCGGTAACCGAAGCCGGAACAAAACGTTATTATGTGGCTACCTATCCTGTAGGTATGAGCTGTGCCCCAACTTATTCTAATGTAATGCAGGTAACAGTATATGGAACACCTGTGGCAGGTACTACAGCAGCAACCCAATCAACAATTTGTTCAGGTAATACAGCTTCTTTAACACTAAGCGGATATTCGGGTACAATACAATGGCAGCAGTCTACTGATAACAGTAACTGGAGTTATATATCAAATGCTACTGCTGCAACCTACACTACGGCAGCATTAACAACAAATACTTATTACAGGGCTATGGTAGGCAGCGGTACCTGTAGTACAGTAACGTCTACTGTAACCCTTATAACGGTAACTCCAGCAGTAAACGGCGGTAGTCTTCCTTCATCACAGGCTGTATGTAACGGTGACCTGCCTGGAGCGCTTACCCTTACAGGTTATACAGGAAACGTAGTACACTGGGAACGTTCTGCAACCGCTGATTTTGGAAGCTATACAACTATAAATAATACAACTGCCACACTAAGTAGTAACGAAATAGGAACACTTTCTGCTACAACCTACTTCCGTGCATTAGTACAAAGTGGTAACTGTGGCTCAGCTTACTCTGGTGTGGCTATTCTTTCTGTAGGCTCTACAATATGGGATGGTACTTCATGGAGTAATGGTTTCCCGTCTGGCGGAACAGCAGTAATATTCAATGCAAATTATACCGCAACATCAAGCTTTGCTGCATGTACACTTACAGTACAAAACAATGCACAGGTGGTGGTACCATCAGGGTATACTGCAACAGTACAAAATGCTGTGAATGTAGCCACAGGCAGTAGCCTTACTTTTAATAACAACGCAGCTCTTGTACAGGTTAATAATGCTACAAACACAGGAAACATAACCGTGCATAAAACAACCAACCCGCTATACAGGCTGGATTACACACTATGGTCTTCTCCGGTAGACGGACAAAACCTGTTCAATTTCTCTCCGGCTACAGCAAGCAGCCGTTTCTATGAGTACAAATACGATTACTCAGAAAATGCAAATCTTTACTCAACAGTAAACAGCGCCATGAACTTTGTTACCGCCAAAGGGTTCCTTATCCGTATGCCCAATGTGCTTACAGCTAATGTAACAGGCACTACAAACGGCGGTGTAACCACACCGTCTGAATATGCAAACGGAACCGGAAACTACCTATTTGATGGAGTGTTTACAGGAGTACCCCATAATGGAACAATTACGTACCCGCTATCTACTGAAGGTAATCTTTATACTGCTATAGGTAACCCATACCCCTCACCAATAAGTATAATTGACTTCTTTAATGCTAACAGTGATGTTATGAACATGGCATCGGGTATCTATCTGTGGAGAAAACGTAACAACCAAAACAATCCTACATATGCTACTTTAAGCCAGGCAGGGTATGTAGCCAACCCTGCAGAAGGTGGTGGTTCAGATTTGGCAAGTTTCTTCTCAGGATTAAATACATCATGGGTACTTTCGCAAGGGCAGGGTTTCTTTGTAAAAACCAAAAGTGGTGTTACTAATCCACAAATTACCTTTACAAACAGTATGCGCCGTGCAACTCCGGGTGCATCAATGGCCTTCTTCAAGTCGGCTGCTGCAGCCGCAACTGTCAGTACAGAAACCCCTTCACGTTTTTGGCTGAACCTTACAGGCGATAACAACGCAGCGAGCCAAACCATGATAGGATACTTTAACGAAAGTACATTGGGGATTGATTATGGCTATGATGCAAAACAGTTTACCGAAGGCGGTATGCCGGTAATGTATTCTATTGCCGAAGAAACACCACTTGCCATACAGGCAAGGCCGGGCTTCGAAAACTCAGATGTTGTATCTGTGGGCTTTACCACCCCAGCAGCAGGTACATTTACAATAGCGCTGGATCATGCAGAAGGCATCTTTACCGAAGGACAGAAAATCTATGTTAGAGATAATGTAGAAGGCCTTGTAAGAGATCTTACTCAATATGATTATACATTTACTACTGAGGCAGGTACATTTAATACACGTTTTGAAGTATTCTACACTACTCAGGCACTGAGTACAGATAATCCTACCCTTACAAACAACAACGTAATTGTATACACAGAAGGTGCAACAATAGGCATAAACAGCGGTAACACCCTAATGAACAGTGTAGCAATTTACGACATGCGCGGAAGGCAACTTTACAGCCAAAACGGCATTAACAACTCTCAAGTGAAAATAAGTAATCTAACAGCAGAACAGCAGGTACTTATCGTAGAAATAAATACTGTAAACGGTAAAGTAAGCAAACGCATTGTCTTCTAAGCCCCCTTTATATATTGTTCCCCCAATAACCGTCACATTGTGGCGGTTATTTTTTTAACCGCCATTAAAAAAAGGCTACCTTTGCAAAAAATAGTACATGAACAACAACGATATATTCAAAAAGCTAAGAGTGGCACTGCAACTGCGCGATGACCAGATTGTAGAAATACTACAGCTTGTTGATTTCAGGATTACCAAAGCCGAATTGGGCGCTTTTTTCCGTAATGCAGACCACCCTAACTATATGGATTGTGGCGACCAGGTATTACGAAACTTCCTTAACGGGCTTATAATCCACTTGCGCGGCACTAAGGATAACCCAAGAGACCCAAAAGTAATATTGGATCAAAACAAACAGGCTGTAAAAACTGCCAGGCCAAAGCAGGAAAGTACAGATAATAAACCGGCTGCTAAGGCGCCAGCTAAAAAGCCTTTTAAAAAAGCTGCGCCACCAAAAGCTAAAAAGCCAATTCCGGTAGTGGAAAAAGTTCGTTTTAAAAACGGAAAAAGTAAAGACAAGTAATCTGACTAGTCCTAAAATAACAAAGCAGCCCACTTGAGGCTGCTTTGTTATTTTTGGCTATAAAGAAGAAACTAATCACCGCTGTATAATCTTTTTCCGCTTGGATAAATATCAAATGTAAGACCAAGATTAAGTTCAGACAGTCGTTTCATTAAAACACTTTCCAGCCAAAGCCCTGTAAAACTGGCCACATCATTATGATAGATAATGGTAACAAAAATCTCATGGCACAAGGTTTTTTCAGATAGGTGTTTTATTCCTTCACTATCCGTTTCAAGTACATCCAGAAAAGCGGCTAGTTTATCCAAAAAATCCGCAGGGTCATCGGTACTTACAAACTCGAGTCCGTTATAATCATACTCAAAGCCCCTGCCACATTTTTCGCCTTTTTTAATTATAGTTGTAGGCAAAACAGTAGTTAAACCAAGTAAATCTTCTAATTCTAATTCCTTTGAAACAGCAGTGTAGCTAATACGCACAAAAGGAGCCGTTTCTACACATGAAAGCACTACCTCCTTTTCTATATCAAACAAAAAAAGAAGATAAAAAGACTCATCTTTAACCACCACATAAGCCTTTGCAATTGCATTAACATTGTCTATGTCAACTTTAATAACCTGAGGTAAACCATTTTTATAAAGCGGTTGCAGTACTTTTAAATACTCACCCGTCATGAAGAAAGAAGGGTTTTGCAATTCCTCCGCAACAAGTTGCTTAATATGGTTGGTCATGTATAATTATTTATTCTTACGGTTATTTACAACCTTCTTAACCTCAACAGTTGGGGTACGGAAAATACTTCCCTTATAATCCTTCAGGGGCTCACGGTTGCGGTAGCGTTCTATATCTTCCCAGGTAGCACACTTTTCGTTATAGCTTTCGCCATCTACAATTACAGGCAGTGTTACGGTTTCTACACCGCTCAAATCTTCCCCCAGGTAATCAGCTACATCGTCTATGGCATAAAACCATTCGCGGTCAAACTGCAACTTGCGCACAGAAGCATCTTTCCGCATAAGGGCCTCAGTAATCTTTTTCATATCGGTAAAAATAGCAAAAAACCAAAGATACGGCACATAACAATACCGCACTTTGGTTTTTAAAAGATGTTTATTGGGGTAACAGCTTATTTGTCGCCGCTAATCATTTTAGAGATAATACCGCGCTCTTTTCCGGTTTCGGCAAGGAGTACACCGGCAGTATGTATTACTATAAAGGCTATCATGTATACGGTGCCTTTTTCGTGCAGCTCTTCCATTTCATGATGAATACTGCCCGGGCCAAACTCCATAAGCAGTGCCGAAATTAAAGACATGGCAAGCAATACATAAAATACTATATATACCCATGATTTAAACTTATCTTTTCCGCTAACGTCTTTTTTAAACGGATTAGGAAATGCTGCACCCTGGGTAAAAGTAATAATAAGGCGTATTATAAACAGGCCCAGTATTACATAACCGGCAAGTTCGTGTGTTTCCCACATAGGGTGGCGTATAGCACCGGCAACACCGCGGGCTGTATCGTCATCTACCGTAAGGCTTTTTTCAGCCAGGTTGTGCTGTATGGTTTGTGCCATTCCGCCTTTGTTCATCCAGCCGATGCGCAAAAACACGGTAAGCATAAGGTAAAGAAAAGTAAATGCAATGCCCCAGTGTATAAGCCTGTTGGCAAGTGTAAAACGTTTTTCGTTCATATCTGTATTTGTTTTTAGGTTTGGTGTACTTAATCTATGTGCCCATCGGGCTCTATATGGATGTGAATATACGCAAATTGCGGTAATGTATGCTGTATGTGGTCTTTTACGGCATGGGCTATATTGTGCCCCTCCTCTACTGTAAGATGTTTGTTAACCCACACGTGCATATCGGCATGGTTCATAATCCCCATTTTACGAATGTGCACCTTTTGTACATACACCACCCCTGCTACTTCGCTTGCCAGTTCCTTTACCCGCTCTATTAGTTCCGGCTGCAGATTTTCGTCCAGCAGTTCCCCTATGGCAGGGCGGGCTATCAGCCAGGCATTTATTACAATTATTATGGCAGCAATAAGCGCAGCCCAGTCATCGGCCACTTCATAACCCGGTCCGCCCAGTATGCCAATGGTAATGCCTATAAACGCAGCACCGCTGCTTATGGCATCACTACGATGATGAAAAGCATCGGCCTTTACCGCACCACTGTTCAGCTCTTCCCCTGTTTTAAGCACATAACGGTACAGCAGCTCTTTGGTTATAATCACCCCTGCCAGTATTATAAGCGTAAACGCCTTAGGTGCCTTGTGCGGAGTATTTATATTATGCACACTATCTACTGCTATAAGCGCAGCTGCTCCACAAAGCGCCAGGGCTATACCCAGTGCTATAAGTGCTTCGGCCTTGCCATGCCCGTACGGGTGTTCTTTGTCGGCAGGCTTGCCACTCCATTTAAGGCCTACATACAGTAAGCCACTGGTTACTATATCGGTAGTGCTTTCTATAGCATCGGCAATAAGGGCATAAGAATTACCAAAAATACCGCCCAATGCCTTAGCCACAGCAAGTATGCTGCTTACTACTATACCGGTAAGGGTGGTTTTTAGCCCGGCATCGTGTGCCTCGGTTGTTTCTTTCATTATTGTAACCAGGGTAAAGTTAAATTTTGCACAGCAATCCTGTAAAAAATTGCGGCGCATAACGGCTAAACTGCGGTAAACAAAACTACGGCTTAACCATGAAACAAAAGTACATTTTCCTGAGACGTTTTTCAACAAAACAAACAAACCTTAACAGCAAACACCTAACCAAAACAGCCATTTTTATTTATATTTGAACCGCAACCACATAAGCTAAAACATAATAAACCAATAATCTTTAGAGAGGTAATAAAGCCATGAAAAGAACACTACTAATTGTATTTACCTTCGTATTCCAATTTATACATGCGCAGCAAAACAACCGCTTGCAGGAACTAAAACCTACCGATGCTGCTATTAATACCATTGTAGAAACAGTGTACAACAACTCTCAACGTTTTATGCCGGACCAGCGTGTGTACCTTATGAATTTTATAAAGCAAAACAATACCTACGATATAAGGGTAGCCTTACCCCCTGATAATTCGCAACCCCTGAAAGACAAAAAGTATACCCTGGGAGGATACTTTATGTACAACGGCATTGTGGTTGTGGTTATCGGTGAAACCGGTAAGCTCTTTACAAAAACCGGAGACAGTATTTCGGGTGCATGGCTGAATAAAGCACCAGATGACGAAAGTGCGCTTGTAGGAGAAATGCCGGTATGGCAATTTATATTAAGTGAAGGTAAAGTTGAAAATGTAGAGAACAGTACCGTAAATTTGTTTGATAAATAATATTTTTAGTATGAATACCTTACACCGCCAATTATTTTATTTACTGTGTAGTTTATTATTTACCTGTACCACATGCACAGCACAGGATAAATCTGAAATAGACGCTTTCTTTAAAAAGCTCGCGCATGCAAGTGAAAAAATAAACACGACTGTTAATGCAAGTTTTCAGTTAAGCTTTGCACCTGATGCCGGCTATATCTTTAAATTAACAGAAGACGGACTGTATCAATACACCTTATTTTCATTTGTAGGACGAGACGAAGGATGGTTCCTTGAAGAAGGCACCTATACCATAGTAAATAACAGGATATTTTTAGAGCCGAAAAAACATATAGGAAAACAAAAAATATTAACTGAGTATAACTTTTATTTATTTACTGTAAAAAGACGAATCAAAAAATCATTAGAAGAATCAGTTCTAATGAGAAAAGATATTGAAGAAAAAGACTATTACCTCTATAAATGGTATATTACGCAATAGTCTTCCGTTTGGTCTTCAGGTGTTTTTAGTATCTTAGCATACAATCAAACAACAACAGTATGGCCACATCAAAAACACTATCCCCGCAGGAAACTGAAGCGCTTATAAGCATACTCAAAACCCGGTTCGGGAAAAACTCAAAACGACATGAGGGCATAGAGTGGCCCGCCGTACAGGCAAAGCTTGAGGCTAATCCGCAAAAACTTTGGTCGCTAAGCGAAATGGAAGATACCGGCGGCGAACCCGATGTGGTGGGATTTGACTCCACCACAGCCGAATATTTGTTTATGGACTGTGCTGCCGAAAGCCCTAAAGGACGACGCAGCTATTGTTACGACCAAAAGGCACTGGACGAACGCAAGGAACATAAGCCTGAAAATAGTGTAGAAGCCGTAGCCGATGCTATGGGCATAGCACTACTGGACGAGGAACAATACCGCTACCTGCAACAACTGGGAGCTTTTGATGCAAAAACTTCGAGCTGGATAAAAACTCCCGATAACATTCGTAAGTTGGGTGGCGCCATCTTTGCCGACTATCGCTACGGCACTGTGTTTGTGTACCATAATGGGGCATCGTCTTATTACGCGGCACGCGGTTTTCGTGGGTTGTTACGAGTATAAGGCTTGTTTTTTGGCTAAAGCACTTTTTTTCGTATACCATACAACCTTATTGCAGCGTTATACGTCTATCCTTAAAATGAGGGCAAATCATTAACCAATAGTAACCTAAATGAAACAACTACTTACACTACTGCTGGTGCTGGCAGGCTTTTCGCTACAGGCACAAATTAAAGGGCGCATTACAGACAAATCAGGACAAGGAATTCCGTTTGTAAGCGTTGCCATAGAAAACACCTACAATAACACTACAGCCAATGAAAACGGCGGCTACGAAATAGCGGTAAAGCAACCGGGTAAATACACCCTGGTATTTCAGAGCCTGGGCTACAAAACAAAAAAAGTAGCGTTAAACGTTACCCAACTGCCCTATACCGAAAACGTAACGCTTGACGAAGATATTTATGAGCTTAAAGAATTAGTGGTAAGCAATGCTGAAGACCCTGCTTATGAAATCATCCGACAGGCTATAAAACATAAAAAAGAAAACAGCGAAAAGCTGGGACGATTTGAGGCCGACTTTTACAGCAAGGGAATATTCAGGGTGGCTAACCTGCCTAAAAAGCTTATGGGCATGACCATAGAAGCCCCTGAAGGGCTGGACAAAGAGGGCACAGGGGTTATTTACCTGAGCGAAACCGTATCGCACATTACCTTTGAACAACCCAATAAGCTAAAAGAGCGCATTATAGCCAGTAAGGTAAGTGGCAGCGACAGCGGTTTTAGCTATAACACTGCACTGGGTACCTTTTATAATTTTTATGACGATTATATCGACTTTGAAGTAAAAATGGTATCTCCTATTGCTAAAGGTGCTATGGGGTATTACAAATTCAAATTTGAAGGTAGCACGTTTGACGAACAGGGACATGAAATAAACAAGATAAAAGTAATTCCAAAAAGGGATAAAGAGCCTGTTTTTGAAGGGTATATCTATATCATCAGTGGCAGTTGGGCCATTTATGCAATAGACCTTGATGTTAAGGGCTACCGCGTGCAAATGCCTCCACTGGAAACGCTAAACCTTCAGCAGAATTTCAGCTACAACGAGTCAAACGGATTATGGGCAAAAAACTCGCAAACCTTCGACTTTAAAGCCGGAATGTTTGGCATTAACTTCTCAGGCAAGTTTACCCACGTATACAGTAATTATACCTTTCATGACGCTTTTGAAAAGAAAACTTTCGGGCATGAAATAGTATCTTACGAAAAGGAAGCCAATAAAAAAGACTCTACCTACTGGAAAACCACACGCCCCGTTCCATTAACAGATGAGGAATCTAAAGACTACGTAAAAAAAGACAGCATACGCATTGCAAAAAATGATCCGGTAAAACTGGACTCCATAGCCAAAGCTCGAAATCATTTTGCGGTAATGGACATTATTACAGGCCATACCTGGTACGGTACCCGCAAGGATACTACAGCACGTGTTATTAAAAACCAGTTTACATATAATGGTTTCGACCTGCCGTCTTACAATACGGTTCAGGGCTGGAATGTAGAAAACGGTTTCAGCTACAGCAAATACGGCAAAAAGTTTCCATTCTCGGCATCAGTTACCTTTAACTACGGCCTTGCCGAAGACAGGCTTAGGGTACGCGGAAGCTTTGCACCATACATAAAAAAGGTGGGAACCTTTTATTTTACCGGAGGTAACAGCATAGCGCAATTTAACCCAAGTGAGCCTATATCACCATTGGTAAACATGGTAAGCACTTTAGTGTTTAAAGACAATTACATGAAGTTGTATGATAAAACCTTTGCAGGGGTATCATATTCTAAAACATTGTTTGACAGGATTACCCTAACCGGAAGGGTAGAATATTCGCGCCGTAAAGCGTTGTTTAACAATACCGATTATGTACTGATTAAAAACAAGGACGATTACTTTTCGAACAACCCGCTTAACCCGTTAGACGAAACCAGTGTGCCATTTGCCACGCACTATGTAACCAAAGCCAGCATAGACGGTAGCTTTATATGGCCTTATGATTACATAAGCAGGCCCGATGGCGGTAAAATAAAGGTGAGTGAGGATATTTACCCAAGCCTGCGTTTTCATTACGAAAAGGCCGTTGCAGCAAATAAAGACGAGTACAAGTATGATTATGCAAGTGTGTTTTCTATGTACAAAACCAGTTTTTCTAACAAAGGTGACTTCGGGGTATCAGTTAAGGCAGGGAAATTCTTTGGCGCTGATGGTATCTCATTTGCCGACTACCACCACTTTAACGGTAACCAAACGCACTTTACAGATAAAGGCGACAGGCTAAGCGCATTTAATATGCTGCCATACTATACTGCCAGCACTAACAACAGTTTCCTGGAAGTGCACGCCGAGCATGATTTTAAAGGCTATATTATGAACAAAATACCGTTGCTGAACCTGCTGCAATGGAACCTTATAGTAGGCTACCACGGCCTTATGACACCTGATACCAAGCCTTACCACGAGTTTACCGTGGGCTTTGACCACATAGGCATTGGTGCATTCAGGGTACTGCGTGTAGACTTCGTTCATACACAGATAGGCAATGTAGGCTCAAACGGCGTAATGTTTGGGGTTAACCTGTAAACAACACGCGTTACACAGTACTAAAAAAGGGAACCAAATGGTTCCCTTTTCTTATGTATACAAAGGCTGTATTTTATTTAAGGCTTGCAATACTTTGCTCCAGTACGGCTATTTTAGCCAGGGCATCAGCTTCCTTTTGGCGCTCTATGGCTACTACCTTTTCTGGGGCGCTATTTACAAATTTCTCGTTGCTCAGCTTGCCCTGTACTGATTTTAGGAAACCACGGTTATAGTCAAGCTCCTGTTGTAGTTTGGCTATTTCTTCCTCTATGTTTACATTACCCGTTACCGGAATAAAATACTCATTACTCTTAACACGGAAGGTAAGTGCACCGCTTACTTTGTCTGTAATATACTCTACAGCAGTTACATTACCTAATTTAGAAATCACGCTGTCAAACGCTTCAGAAGCATTTTCGGCGTTAACCACCTTAAGCTCTATAGCATCTTTAAACGGAATGTTCTTATCTTTCCTTATGGTACGGATACCTGCAATAACCTCAGTAGCAAAATCAAAATCGGCAAGCAGTTTCTCATCATACGGTTTGGCTTCAGGCCATTTCGAAATGATAAGTGCTTCCTCAGTACTACGGTCTGCTATGTGCTGCCATATCTCTTCTGAAAGGAATGGCATAAACGGATGCAGCAATTTCAGGTTGCTTTCAAGCAGTTCTATTGCCTTAGCAAATGTAGTACTGTCTATTGGCTGCTGGTATCCCGGTTTAATCATTTCCAGGAACCACGAGCAGAAATCATCCCACACCAGCTTGTAAATAGCCATAAGCGCATCGCTGATACGGTATTTTTCAAAATGGTCTTCAATCTCTGCAAGTGTTTTTTGCAATTTGGCCTCGTACCATGCTATGGCTTTCGCCGAATGTTCCGGTTGGGCTATATCGGCTACCTCCCACCCTTTAATCAGTCGGAATGCATTCCACACCTTAGTGGTAAAGCCTTTACCCTGTGCGCAAAGTTCCTCATCAAAAAGGATATCGTTACCCGCAGAAGCACTTAATAGTAGCCCCACGCGTACACCATCGGCACCGAATTTTTCAATCAAATCCAGCGGATCCGGTGAGTTACCAAGAGACTTACTCATTTTACGGCGCTGTTTATCACGCACAATACCCGTAAGGTATACATTGGTAAACGGCTTATCTCCGGCATACTCATATCCGGCAATAATCATACGTGCTACCCAGAAGAACAGGATATCCGGTCCGGTAACAAGGTCGTTAGTAGGATAATAGTATTTAAAGTCTTCACTTTCAGGATCCATAATACCGCCAAAAACGCTCATTGGCCACAGCCATGAACTGAACCAGGTATCAAGGGCATCTACGTCCTGAGTAAGATCGTTAGCCGTTAGTGCTGCATTACCCGTTTTGGCTATTGCCAACTCCAGTGCCTGTGCAGGAGTTTCGGCTACAACAAAGTCCTCTTTGCCATCGCCATAATAATAAGCAGGTATCTGCTGGCCCCACCACAGCTGGCGCGAAATGTTCCAGTCGCGTATGTTTTCCATCCAGTGGCGGTAAGTGTTGTTAAAACGGCTTGGGTACAACTTTACTTCTTCAGTTTCAAGTACTGCTTTAATGGCCGGCTTAACAAGCTCTTCCATTTTCAGGAACCACTGATCGCTTAGCCTTGGCTCTATAACTGCCTTGGTACGTTCAGATGTACCTACTTTGTTAATGTGCGTTTCAATTTTTTCAAGGCTGCCTATAGTTTCAAGCTCCTTAGCTATTTCATCGCGCACCACAAAACGGTCTTTACCGGCATAATGCAGGCCAAAACTGTTAAGCGTAGCATCTTCATTAAATATATCTATGATTTCAAGGTTGTGCTTTTCGCCCAGTTCCTTGTCATTCACATCGTGTGCCGGGGTAACTTTTAGCGCACCCGTACCAAATTCCATGTCTACATACTCATCAAAAATGATAGGTATTACACGGTTAGCAATCGGCACAATAGCCTTTTTGCCTTGCAGGTGTGTGTAGCGCTCGTCGTTCGGGTTAATACATATAGCGGTATCACCCAAAATAGTTTCAGGGCGTGTAGTAGCTATGATAATAACATCATTAGTACCTTCTATCTGGTACTTAATGTGGTACAGTTTACCCTGACGTTCTTCATAAATAACTTCTTCGTCAGATAGTGTGGTTTTAGCTTCCGGGTCCCAGTTTACCATACGGTAACCGCGGTAAATAAGGCCTTTGTTATACAGGTCTACAAACGACCTTATAACCGAAGCACTCATGTCCGGGTCCATAGTAAACTTGGTACGCTCCCAGTCGCATGATGCGCCCAGTTTTTTAAGCTGTTCCAAAATTACACCGCCGTACTTATCAGTCCATTCCCATGCATGTTTCAGAAACTCCTCGCGGCTAAGGTCGGCTTTATTAATGCCTTCAGCTTTCAGCTTAGCCACAACCTTAGCTTCGGTAGCTATACTGGCATGGTCTGTACCCGGCACCCAGCAGGCATTAAAGCCCTTAAGGCGTGCACGGCGTATAAGCACATCCTGTATGGTATTATTTAGCATATGGCCCATGTGCAGCACCCCGGTGACGTTTGGTGGCGGGATTACTATGGTGTATGGTGTACGGCTGTCTGGCTCTGAATGAAAATAATTGTTTTTCATCCAGTAGTCGTACCACTTACTCTCTACTGCTTTTGGGTCAAATTGTGCTGGAATACTCATATATCAGTTAACTTAAATAATCATCCAAAAAAATGGTGTGAATTTTGTAAAATTAAATGCAAAAGTAACCATATAAGCACAATTACAAAAAAACACGGGCATTATTTGTGGGTACAATGGATATGTTTATTTTTACGGATATAAAATGGGTTAAACAATGAAAAAATTTTTACACTTAGTAGCCATGTTATTTATTGTTGTTGCAGCAAATGCACAACAGGGCGCCAAAATAGAGTATAAAAGCGATACCATAGATTACGGTACCACTAACAAAGACGACGATAACGGACTGAGGGTGTTTGAGTTTAAAAATACCGGCGATGCCGACCTGATAATTACCGATGTAAAATCATCTTGCGGATGTACGGTACCCAGCAAGCCAAAAGACCCTATAAAACCCGGACAAACCGGTAAAATAGAGGTGAAATACAACATGCATGCAGGCCCCATACGCAAAACAATTACGGTACAAAGCAATGCCGTAAACGTTACCGGAGGCACTGTGGTGCTAAAACTTAAAGGTGAAGTTATAGAAAAAGAAAAGGTAGACGTGCTACAAAAGAAAAAAACAATAATGGATCAGTAAAAAACATTATTAAAACCTTAATAAAAGAACCGGAAACACAGCAATGCTATTTTCCGGTTTTTTTTATGAGTTTTTGGGCTATAGTACCTACCGTAAGCCCCTGCACAAGTATACTGAATACAACACAGCAGTAAGTAGCCACAATTAAAATATTCTTGGCTTCACTGTCCGGTAAAGACAATACAAGGGCTATAGAAAGACCACCACGCAGACCTCCCCAGGCAATAATTTTCACCTCATTTTTTGTAAATGGTATAATGCTTTTAAAAATCATGGCAGGAAGACCTATAACCATAATGCGCGATAAAAGGACTACCAAAACTGAAATTGCGCCGATGATGATGTATTCGGTTTTAAAGTTGATAAATACCAAAACAAAGCCTATACTGATAAACAATACCGCATTCAGGATAACATCTACCAGCTCCCAAAACTTATGCACGTATTCCTGCGTTTTATCACTCATAGAAGCTTCACGTTTATAGTTCCCCACAAAAAGCCCCATTACCACCATGGCAAGCGCCCCTGATAAATGGAAGTAATTACTAAGGGCATACCCTCCCATTACAAAAGCAATGGTTAGCAGTACCTCGGTTTCATAATTGTCTATGCTCTTTAAAAGATAATGGAGCAGATAGCCAAGTACAAGCCCAAACAGTAAACCTCCCACAGCTTCCTGAAGGAACAAAGTACCAAAATGACTAAAGTCTATATGGTTGTTGCCTAATTTTAAGGTTTCCAGCAGGGCAACAAAAATTACCACACCTATACCATCATTAAAAAGCGACTCGCCTACTATGGTAGACTCTACCTTTTTTGATACATTGGCCTTGGTAAGAATACCTAACACCGCAATAGGATCGGTAGGTGAAATTAAAGCCCCGAAAATAAGACAATGCAATAAGCTCAGTTGAACATCAATAAGCGAGGAAACATAAAATACAACACCGCCTATTATTATGGTAGAAAACACAACGCCCGGCACTGCAAAAAACGAAATGGGTTTAAGCTGTAATTTGATTTCATCCCAACGGGTGTGTAACGAGCCTGCAAATAACAGGAACCCAAGCATTACGTCTAAAATCACGCTACTTAGCTTAACCTGGGCAAGGTATGCTTTGGTTTCAAGGTACAGTCCTAAATCCCACCAGTGCTCGCTTAAAATAAAGAGCGATAAAATAGTAGACAGAAAAAACAGCCCTATAACAAAAGGCATTTTTATAAACCGGTGGTTTATGTATGCAAATGCAGCCGACAGGCTTATTAAGGCTACCAGGATAAGATAAATGTTCATTTAATTGGTTTTAGGTACAAACATAAATTTCGTCATTTTTTAGAGAACTACCTTATTTATTATCGTTGTTTTACTAACAACCGGAAAGTTATTTACCTTTTACATAACAAATTGCCCTGAGTAAATCTTTTAAGGGATGTAAGGTTTGCCTACAATAAGGTTGTCACCGGTAATATCAACTTCAAAAAAATGAGGTACTCTGTGGTAGTGCCCGTTAATCTCCTTATGGCTATGAAGGCTCATTAACAACCTGCCATCGAGCGTTCGGAATAACATACCATGACCAAAATTTGGCGGGGTTATCGGCTGCGGCTCCTGTACCCACGGTCCGTCTAAGGTGCCGCTTACCGAATACGCCACACCCTGCGTATACACATTGTATATCCAGCTGGTCCATATCATACCCAGGCGGCCCGTACCGGTTTTAAACACATAAGGCCCATCTGTAACACGGTTTGGTACATCCTTAGCGTTTTCATCCTTTTCCCGGCTCCACGGCGAAGCACTTGCTTTAAACAGCAGCTTACCTTCCCCTATCGTACCACTCAGGTCGGACTTTAGTTCTATCTTTTCTATAGTGCCGTCTATAGCCTGAAGCCATTCGTAGCAATACACCATATAGGGCTTGCCATTTTCATCTACCCAAAAAGTACCATCGAGCGTAGGCTTATCAGCCGGCAGGTAGGTTTTGTCTTTCATAGGCACGAAAGGTCCATCCGGCTTATTGCTTACCAGCACGTGCGATGCCCTGCGTTCTATTTTGTTTCCCTTTACGGTATCTATAATAACATTCTTATTGGTAAATGTGGCAAAGTAGTAATACTTGCCCTTATATTCATGAATCTCGGCAGCCCATATCATTGGGTCCGGACCCATCCATGAAGCATCATCGGTTTTTGCCACAGCATACGGACCATCCCAAAGCTTCAGGTCTTTACTTTTCCACAGCATACCACCCGTACCTGTCATGTAGTACATATTGGTTTTCTTATCGGCCAATACAAACGGGTCGCTTAGCCTGATGGAATCAAGAGGTACATTAGTGCGTACCTCCTTATTTTTTCGTTGACCAAATGCAAATGCTGAAACCAGCAACAGGCACAAAACAATACTGTGTTTTTTCATAAAGATTATGAATAAAAAATCCGGAAAATAAAGCATTACTCCCCGGATATATTATGATTATTTCTTCTTAAAAAGCAGATAACTATTTTATAAGATGGTTCGGGAAATCCTCCACCCTTTCGCAGCACACCTGCTCCATTACCTGTTGCAGCTGCACTTTCAGCATGCTTATGGCGTGGTTACCTCCTTCGTTCCCCAATGCTGCCACGCTGTACATAAACGTACGCCCCATAAAGGTAAAGTCGGCGCCACTGGCCAGTGTACGGGCTACATCCACACCACTGCGAATACCGCTGTCCATCATTATCTTTATCTTGTCTTTATAGTTCTGTACAATGGGCTCCATAGATGCTATGGCGCTTTGCCCGGCATCGAGTTGTCTGCCGCCGTGATTTGACACTATTACTCCATCAAAACCCAGTTTAATAGCCATCTCAGTATCTTCCTCACTGGCTACTCCTTTCAGCACCAGCTTGCCGTTCCACATATCACGGATGGGTGCTATGCGTTCTTCGTTTACCCTGCCGCTAAAGGTGCGGTTCATAAACTGACCCAGTTGCTTCATGTTCATACCCTTTTCCATGTATGGTTCCAGGGTTTTAAAGCTTGGCTGCCCGTGAATCAGGGTTTTCATGGCCCATTCCGGCCTGCCCAGTATTTGCAGTATGTTTTTTAGCGTCATCCTTGGTGGCATGGCAAGACCATTACGAATGTCTCTTGGGCGTACCCCAAACGTAGGTACATCACAAAGCACAACCAATACAGGATATTCAGCAGCCTCTGCCCTTTTAATAATATCGTTACGCACTGCTGCCTCAGCCGGGTGGTACAGCTGGTACCATGCTTGGCCATGGGTTATCTCGGCTATACGTTCTATGCTGGCTGTAGTAACGGTACTCAGTATAAAAGGTATGTTATGCTCATACGCCGCCTTGGCAAGGATTTCCGGGGCATTAGGCCACATAAGTCCCTGCAGGCCTACCGGAGATATACCAAACGGTGCATCATAGGTATGCCCGAACAATTCGGTTTTTTGTTCCGATTTTATGTGTTTGCTCAGGTAGTACGGTTTAAGCTCTACCTCACGTATTTCGGCAGTATTCTTTACAAGGTTTACGTCCTCGTTACACCCGCCATCCAGATATTCAAATGCAAAGCGGGGTATTTTTTGCTTTGCTCGTTTTATAAGATCTTCTACCGATGGGTAAGTGCTGTTGTATTGTAGTTGCATTACTGGTTTACTTTGTTGTAAATGTACAATACTCTTACAGTTCATAAAAGGGCACCGGTATTTTTTTCGTGGGATAATTTTGCTTTGGGGAAAACGAGGAGATATAAGATACGGCTTTAGTCTATTAGATGAACTAACTCTGGCTATACAAAAAGATTGCCGCGCTATGCCCGCAAAGACGATGCTTGAAAAAAGCCACAAGATTTTCCGACTACGCCCAAAATAGAAAAACCCCGCTCTTTCGAACGGGGTTTGCTATTGCAGTACGGGACGTTATGACTTTAGGACTTTCGACCTTAGACTCAATTATCCCCTTATAAGTTTTTTGTATTTAATACGCTTAGGAGTAAGGTCGCCACCAAGGCGTTTCCTGCGGTTTTCTTCGTATTCAGAGAAACTGCCTTCAAAGAAGTACACCTCAGAGTCACCTTCAAAAGCAAGGATGTGCGTACATACCCTATCCAGGAACCAACGGTCGTGGCTGATGATTACGGCACAACCCGCAAAGTTGTCAAGACCTTCTTCAAGTGCACGCAGCGTGTTAACGTCAAGGTCGTTAGTAGGCTCATCCAGTAGGAGTACGTTACCTTCTTCCTTAAGTGTTATGGCAAGGTGCAGCCTGTTTCGCTCACCACCCGAAAGCGTGCTTACTTTCTTATTCTGGTCGCTTCCGCTAAAGTTAAAACGGCTAAGGTAAGCACGGCTGTTTACCTGGCGGCCTCCCATCATGATAAGTTCCTGTCCATCGGCAAAGTTTTCCCAAATTGACTTTTCAGGATCTATGTTGGCGTGGCTTTGGTCTACATAGGCAATCTTTACGGTTTCGCCCACTGCAAACTCACCTTTGTCAGGCTGCTGTTCGCCCATTATCATACGGAAAATAGTGGTTTTACCGGCACCGTTCGGCCCAATGATACCTACTATACCCGCCTGTGGCAGTGTAAAGTTCAGGTTGTCATACAATAGTTTATCACCAAAACCTTTGGCAACGCCTTTAGCTTCAATAACATTAGTACCAAGCCTTGGCCCGTTAGGTATATAAAGTTCCAGTTTTTCGTCAAGTTCCTTTTGGTCCTCGTTAAGTAGCCTGTCGTAGTTCTGTAAACGTGCTTTCTGTTTTGTCTGGCGGCCTTTGGCACCCTGACGTACCCAGTCGAGCTCGCGCTCCAGGGTCTTACGGCGCTTAGAAGCGGTTTTCTCTTCCTGCTCCAGGCGTTTTGCTTTCTGATCCAGCCAAGACGAGTAGTTACCTTTCCAAGGAATACCCTCGCCACGGTCAAGCTCAAGGATCCAACCTGCTACGTTATCAAGGAAATAACGGTCGTGCGTTACGGCGATTACCGTACCTGCATATTGCGACAAGTGTTGTTCCAGCCACAGTACGCTCTCGGCGTCAAGGTGGTTGGTAGGCTCATCCAGTAACAGTACATCAGGCTGCTGAAGCAATAGGCGGCATAGTGCCACACGGCGTTTTTCACCACCCGAAAGTACACTGATAGGCGTATCAGCATCAGGAGTGCGTAGTGCGTCCATTGCTATTTCCAGCTTGGTATCCAGTTCCCATGCGCCGGCAGCATCGATTTTATCTTGTAAATCGGCCTGGCGGTCCATCAGTTTCTGCATTTTATCGGCGTCCTCGTATACCTCGGGTAGCATAAACTGGTCGTTAATGCTGTTAAACTCCTCAAGGATGGCTACGGTTTCGGCTACGCCTTCGCGTACAATTTCTATAACCGTTTTGGTTTCGTCCAGCTTAGGCTCCTGCTCAAGGTAACCCACGGTATAACCCGGTGAAAACACCACATCGCCCTGGTAGCTCTTGTCTACACCGGCAATGATTTTTAAAAGGGTTGATTTACCCGAACCATTAAGACCAAGGATACCAATTTTAGCCCCGTAAAAGAAGCTAAGGTAAATATCCTTAAGTACCGGTTTTTGCGCTCCCTGATACGTCTTATTGACGCGGGACATTGAAAATATTACTTTCTTATCGTCAGACATTGTTAATGTTCTATTTGTTTAAAGTTTCAAGTTTAAGGTTGCTTACTCTGCCACTAAACACGCCCCTTAAGCGCATTAAAAACCCATGCTATGGAAAAAAATCCTACACCTACGGCTGCAAATCCATAACCGGCAATATCGTCGTACCGAAATGCACCAAGGCATATCAGTAAAACTCCCATAAGTACCATGATGAGTGTAGCCCATCCCAGTACAGTATTTTTATTCATCATTTCGTGTTTCCTCCTATCGTTATAGTAAAGCAAATATCGGTAAAGATTGTGTATTTATAAAATTAATATACCATTAGGATTGTATAAGGTAAATACCATCTTCTTTAATATCGATAAGCCTTTGTTTGTACAATGAGCCTATGGCTTTTTTAAACGCCTTCTTACTCATTTTCAGTACTGTTTTTATGTCCTCAGGGTGGCTGTCGTCGTGCAGGCGCAGAAACCCGCGGCTGGCGCGCAGTTCGTCCAGTATCTTTTCCGCATTTGGTTCTATGCCTTCTACACCCGGTTTTTGCAGGCTAACGTCTATCTTATTATCCGGGCGAATGGTTTTTATGTAAGCCACAAGCCTTTCACCTAAGCGAATATCGTCGTAAACATCGTTTTTGTATAGTAAGCCACGGTGCTTACTGTTTATAATTACGTTTATACCCAGATCGGTAAAGTGCGACACAATAATGTCTACTTCCTCGCCTTCGGTTACGGTAAGGGTTTCGTTGTCTAAAAACTGGCTTAGCTTGCTACTTCCGGCAAGGCGGTTGCTCTTTTCGTCCAGGTACATGTGTACCAGGTAGCGTTTACCTACTTCCATAGGGCGTGCCTGCTCCCTAAAGGGTACAAACAAGTCTTTCTCAAGGCCTATACCTACAAAGGCGCCAAACTTGTTTATAAAGTTTACACGAAGTAGTGCAAAATCATTCAGCCTGATAAGCGGTTCCAAGGTAGTGGCTACAAGGCGTTCCTCCTGGTCCAGGTAAATAAATACGGTCATTTCGTCCCCCTCATTCCATTCGGCCGGCACGTACTTGTTGGGTAACAGTACATCGGTAGAACCATCGGTAAGGTACAGGCCTACGCTGGTGCCACGCGCTATGGTAAGGGCATTGTGTTTTCCTATTTCAATCATTAATTGTTCATTATAAGCTGCAAAGGTAGTGTTTTAATGTAGCAATTGTTTAATGTAGCGATTGTATAATGTATCAATGTACCAATTAAAGGGGGCGCCAAATTGCTACATTAAAGAATTGTTACATTAACTAAATTGATTCAATCTCAGGTTCAGTTCCCTTTTTAGTATGTTGTTTTAGTTGCCAAACCTTTCCTTTATAACTAAACCGAGTAAGTCCTTCGGCTTTTTTTAACAAGATATGCTTTGAAATAAGTTGTTTTCCCGATTCAGGAAAAACAGTATCACTTGTATAATAATCTTTGTCAATAATTACTTCAATTTCTGCTTGTTCATTAGAATCCGGATTGTCATAGTTTCTAACAATGATATTAATAACATTAGAATCCCCGGTCAGAGTGGCCATAAAAGTGTCATCACAATAACCACATTTACAAAAACGGCGATAACTTTCTGTGTGGTATTTATGTACTTCCGTAACTTTATATTGCTGGTCAGTTTTTCCATTACTAAATAAAATAATATCATCTTTAGAATATGGTAACCACTCGTAGTATGCTTTGTTGTAGTCTTTCCAGCAAAAACCAACATTAATGAATAACAATATTAAGTAAATCAAGCCTAATCCCCCGATGATGACAGAAATAACTTTCAGGATTTTTTTGGTATTCTTTTTCATGATTGTTTGGTTTATGCTAATGTAGCATTTTTTCAATGTACCAGTGCAATGATGTAACAATTCTTCGATGTACCAATTCATCAATTAATGGAACTCTAAATTGCTACATTGAAAAATTTATATACTGCTACATTTGGAAATTGCTACATTAAACAATTGATACATTATCACATTAATACTACCTTTGTGCCAAATTTTACACGATGGCCGAATTAGCTTACATAGGATACCACTTTACCATAGAACCAAAAGAACCTGCTACCGAAATACTTATTGCCGAACTGGGCGAAACCCCGTTTGAGAGTTTTGAGGAAACCGAAACCGGACTTAGTGCTTACATCCAGAAACAATTCTGGACGGAAGATGTACTGGCTGATGTATACATACTGCAATCGGAGGAGTTTAAGATTACCTATACGTATGAAGAAATAGAGCAGGTAAACTGGAACGAAGAGTGGGAAAAGAACTTCGACCCTATTGAAGTAGACGGAATATGCCGTGTGCGTGCGCCATTCCACGAATACAAAGAGGTACAGTACGACATTGTTATTGAGCCTAAAATGAGTTTTGGTACTGGCCACCACGAAACTACTTTTATGGTGATACAACACCTGCTGGAAACCGAACTTACTGGTAAGAAAACCCTTGATATGGGTTGCGGTACTGCTATCCTTGCCATTCTTGCCGAAATGAAAGGCGCCCAACCTATTGACGCCATTGACATAGACAACTGGTGTTACCTGAACTCTATAGAAAACGCAGAGCGCAACAACTGTAAGCATATTAGCGTGTATGAAGGGGATGCTTCATTACTGCCTGGCAAAAAATATGATGTAATTATAGCCAACATTAACCGAAACATACTGTTAAACGATATGCAGGCGTATGTAGACTGCCTTAACCAGGGAGGTACTTTGCTGCTTAGCGGCTTCTATGAAGAGGACATACCTGCTATAGACGAAAGCTGTAGTACCAAAGGTTTACAGTTAATAAAAAAGCATAAAAAAAATAACTGGGTAGCGCTAAAATATATAAATTAGCATTATTAAAGTTTTGAATATGAGCACAAGAGAACAAGTATTAGAGGATTTATTGGTTGAAGAGGATATTGCCAATAATAATGAAATTGTGTTGTATAACGATGATGTAAATACCTTTGACCACGTAATAGAAACCCTAATGCGTGTGTGCGAACACACCCCGCACCAAGCCGAACAATGTTCGCTTATAGTGCACTATAACGGCAAATGCACTGTAAAAACCGGCATTTTAAATGAGCTGGTACCGCAATGCACCCAACTGCTGGAAGCAGGCCTAAGCGCAGAAATAGTATAACAGACACATATTGATGTACACATACAAAAAGAGGATATTGAAACGGTTTCAACATCCTCTTTTTAGCTATACGATTTATTTACTGAATAAACACTTTTGTCATTTACTCGGTAGCCTTATGGTCGTAGCTTATTACCCTTTTAAGTATCCATTGCTTATTATCGTTTAAAAGCCACAGGCATGAAAATCGCGCCACGCCGGTTTTCTGTCTTGCTTTGCCCGTAGGTTGTATAAAAAACTCATGGGTTCCGGTTACATACACACCATACAAAACACCATTTTTATACATCGGAAATACCTCAATACTCCCGTTTACAGGCATGCGGGTTATTTTTCCGTAAGCAGACCCGCAAATGTTTTTACGGGTAGCCTCTATAAATTCTTTTTTGTTTTGCACACCACCCTGGTCGTGATAAAACTCCAGGTCGGGTGCCAGTATGTCTTCCAATACTTTATAGTTGCAGTTATTAAATCCTTGCTCAAAAAGTTGGCTGTCCATCTGTATCATTTGGGCATACAGCGGGTCGGTATGCTGTACCTGAGCCGAAGCAATTAAACCAGTAAAGAAAATAGCAATTGTAAATAATTGGGATAGCTTTTTCATGGCCGGAAGTTAAAAAATTAAAAGCAGGCTTGTAAGCCGGATTCTGTGCTCCTTAACGGAACCCTTATCATTTATCTGGCAGCAACATTACTGTTACCATCTATCTGCCTACCCCCCGGCATCGGGCGAGCCGCCCTACATATAACCGGTGTACATGGCATTTCACCGCATAGAGTTTACCTGGTTTCACTACAGCATTACCTGTACATACTTTCTGTTGCACTTGTCCTCCCTTCCGCCGAAACGGAAAGTGACGGGCGTTACCCGCTATGCTGCCCTGTGGTGTCCGGACTTTCCTCCTCCGCCATTGCGGAAGCGATAAGGCCGCCTGCTTTCGTGGGCAAAAGTACGCTTTTTAGTCGAAAGTCAAATGTCGAAAGTCGAAAGGGACGTAAGTCTATACAGAGCGAACTTTAAGACCTTCGACTTTAGACTTTATGACTCATATACTTTTATGACTTCTAAAACATTCCCTTAACACTCCATTGGCTGTGGTGCATTAAGGTAATATCTAACTTTATTATAAATAAGCAATCTAACTTAAAAACATAATATCATGGACAGTCAAATGTATCATTACGCCACTGTTTCCAAAGCATTGCAGGAACTGGCAGAAAAAGGGTATACTACAGATTTTAACCTGGAGGAAGACCGTATTAAAAAAGAAGATGTAACCATAGAACACATTTACCGCTATGAGGGTGAAAGCGACCCCGGAGATGAAGCCACCGTATACGGCATAAGCATTAAAAGCGGTGAAAAAGGTGTATATGTAGTAAGCCCGGGAGCGTATACCGAAAAAAAGGCAGCCAAAATACTGCTGGATATGAGCATACAGGGAAGGATGGCAACACACTAAACCATGAACCGTTTTCAGAAAAAGCTCGATAAAATAGGGCGCGACCCTAAAATTACAGCCAAAGCCGTTGGCCTGCGTTATTCATTGGACACCCACAAAGGGTATTACAGGAAGCGCTGGGGAAACGGCTTTATGTATGTGGATGAAAACGGAACAACGGTGCGCGATAAAGAAGTTTTGGCACGTATAAAGCAACTTGTAATTCCGCCGGCATGGCAAAACGTATGGATTTCACCTCATGAAAACGGTCACCTGCAGGTTACAGGCATAGATGCTAAAGGCCGCAAGCAGTACCGCTACCACCCCGAGTGGAACCGCATACGCAACCAAAGCAAGTTTTACCGCATGCGGAATTTTGCCAACGCCCTGCCTCTCATTCGAGCACAGGTAGAAAAAGACCTGGCACGCCATGGATTGCCCTACGAAAAGGTAGTAGCACTGGTGGTAAAGCTAATAGAGTTGACAAACATCCGTATAGGTAATGATGCTTACAAGAAGTTGTACGGTTCATTTGGGTTAACCACCCTGCGCGACCGGCACGCTAAGTTTCAGGGAGATACTGTATGGTTTGAATTTGTAGGTAAAAAAGGTGTGAAGCACAAAATAAAACTACAAAGCCGCCGCATGGCACGCCTGGTAAAAAAATGTCAGGATATACCTGGGCAACAACTTTTTCAGTATTATGATAATAATGGTGAACACCATAGTATTGGTTCATCTGATATAAACCAATACATTAAGCAAATAACCGGAGAGGATTTTACGGCAAAAGACTTCCGTTCGTGGGCCGGCAGCCTTAATGCACTGTGTGCTTTTCAGGAAATTGGTGAACATACAGGGATAACGGACTGCAAAAAGAAAATTGTAGTTGTACTGGATTCCGTTGCGAAAAAACTGGGTAATACCCGCACCGTGTGTAAAAAATACTACGTGCACCCTACGGTGATTGCCGCTTATGAAAAGGGTTCTATCTGGAACTATTGTACCAATGACGGAAACGCAGAAAACACCTTTAACAAGCAGGAACAAGCCCTGCTGGAACTGCTTTGCACCGAAGATATAGCAAAGGTTGTAGCATAAGCCTATTCATACCGCAAAATGGCACTTTCACTACGAATAATCTTACCGCTAAAGGTTATATTTGTATTTTTACACCACAAGCTATCACACACATCTTAGCGACTTGGCGGCTTTGCGTGAAATTTTACCACAAAGCACACCAAGGAAGCACAAAGTTTAACAAAGGAGCCAAATGTTCCGGAATTACAAAAAGCCAAAAAGGCTTTCCTCCGAAAAGCTAAAAGCACCTGTGTCGACTGATAGCCTAAAACATTAAGCAGCCAATGGAAAACTACACCGTAGTACTACTTATACTTGCCGTAATGATATGCCTTTCGGCAGTAGCCGATAAAACAAGGTTCCCCTACCCCATACTGCTTATTATTGCAGGCATAGCCATAGGCTTTACACCATCCATGCCCGCAATAGAGTTAAATCCTGAAATCATTTTCCTTATCTTCCTGCCACCGCTATTGTACGATGCCGCATTTAATATATCGTTTAAAGATTTTAAAATGCACATTAATACCATAAGCACGTTGGCTATAACCTTGGTATTCCTTACCACACTGGGCATAGCCGTTGTGGCACGCTACCTTATACCGGGCATGACCTGGCCGCTGGCGTTTGTATTGGGTTCTATACTATCGGCAACCGATGCAGTAGCCGCTATGGGTATTACAAAAGGCTTAGGGCTATCGCACAAAACCACCGTGATTTTAGAGGGAGAAAGCCTTATAAATGATGCCTCGGCGCTGGTAGCCTACCGCTTTGCAGTAGCAGCTGTTACAGGCAGTGCATTTGTATTTTTAGATGCCTCATTTGAGTTTTTAAAGCTCTTAGGAGGCGGTTTTCTTGTCGGCTTTGTTATGTCGCGTCTTTCGTTCCTGCTCAAGTTTATGAAAGGAAACAGTGTGGCTATGGTAAGCTTCCTGCTGCTTATGCCCTTTGTGGTCTACCTTATAGCCGAAGAACTGCACGTATCTGGCGTAATAGCCGTGGTAACATTCGGTTTCGGCATATCATTCATCAGTAATAAGTTTTTCCCGGACAGGCTAAAAAACCAGTCGAAACACATTTGGGAAATCATCATCTTTATGCTGAACGGACTCATTTTTATACTTATTGGCATGCAATTACCTTATGTGTTAGAAAACATACCCGCAGCCAATGTTACATCATATACCATTTACGCTCTACTAATTACCGTAGTGGCGCTGCTCATCCGGATGCTTAGGGTATACATGCAAAAAGTGAACCTGCAAAAAGCCTTCGGGCGCAACCATAAACGGGTAAAGGAGGACATGTTGATTGATTCACGCAATAGCCTCATCATCAGCTGGAGTGGCATGCGTGGCATCGTTTCACTGGCTGTAGCGATAGGTTTACCTACAACCCTTGCCGATGGCAGCCCCTTCCCTATGCGAAACGAAATCATCTACATTTCTGTAGCCACCGTATTATTTACGTTGTTAGGCCAGGGACTTACCCTGCCTCTGCTTGTAAAAAAGCTTATTCCACAGAAACACACATCCCAATAATGAAGAAATATTTTTACCTTCTTGCTTTGGCTTTAAGCCAAATTGCCTTTGCGCAGTACGCCGACCCGAATTACGCTATTCCCGCTACGGGTTACGGCAGCGACGGCAGCCACACGGTAGCCGTGGAAACGTTTGCCAATGTAAACTTCGCCGGGCATACCATAAACATTTACCACCCCGGCGATATTAGCACCCCGGTACCCACTATATTTTACAGCCATGCTTACGGCGGTAACGACCCCGAAAACATTATAGGCATGCTGGAATTTGTTGCCAAAAAAGGCTACGCCATAGTGTATGTGCCTTACCAAACCCTGGCAACCACTACCATACAACAGCGCTATGACAACCTGAAAGCCGGTTTCCGTAAGGCAGCGCAGGACTACCCTAACATTATCAGTACCGACAAGGTGGGCTTTATGGGGCACTCGTTTGGCGGCGGAGCTTCGTTTGCCATTGCTCAGGAACTGTTTACTAATGATGGCTGGGGAACCAACGGGCGCTTTATCTATGCATTGGCCCAGTGGTACTCATATTTTGCCGATAATAGCCTACTGGACAACTACCCAGACAACACAAAAGTACTTATTGAAGTATTTGCAGACGATAGTACAAACGACCACCGTATGGCCATTGATGTATTTAACCACCTGAATGTAAGTGCGGCAGAAAAGGATTATGTATTGGTATCATCCAGTACTGTAAATGGGTATAACTACGAGGCCACCCACAGCCTGCCGAATACGGCTACAGCCTTTGATGCTCTTGATTATTATGCCTATTACCGTTTTATAGATGCGTTGGCAGATTATGCCTTTAATGGGAATACAGCGGGTAAGGATGTAGCTCTGGGACACGGAAGCACCGCGCAGGTAACCATGCCCGGCGAAATGACTCCGTTACAAAGTTTTTCTAATCCTTACCCTTTGCACTTACAAAGCTACTATGAGTTTCCGTGTAATAACGCCGATGATAATCCTAGAATAGACTATTGCACTACCACAGCGGGAATAGAGGAAATTTCTAACAATGTTGTTTCCATTTATCCTAATCCTGCAACAGAAGTAATAAACATTACCACTACATTAGCTACACTTTCAATCAACATTTATTCAACAATGGGGCAACAGGTTAATCATTATGAGTTAAACCAAAACGCCGCAACCATAAACATGCAGGCATTGCCAAAAGGCATGTACCTGGTAGAGGTTAATGGCATCGCCCATAAGGTGATACGTAATTAGCCCTGATTTAATGCAAAAAATTTTACCACTAAGCACACAAAGTTTTTCCACGAGGGAACACAAAGAAAGTCCCTAAAAAAATCTTCATAAAGATTTTAATCCTGTTACACAGGATGACGGACACAAAGCAGGCGCGTAAAACCTTGTGTACTTAGTAGTTTGGAACAAGCCCAATATTCTTGCCTGACTTGTGTACATTGTGAGAAAACTTTGTGCTCTTCGTGGTAAATGAACTATTGTGGATAATTCTTTCAAAAATCTAACAATCTAAGAATCCAACAATCCGATAATCTGAGTATCTTTGCCATTCTATGGAACAATTCATTGTATCAGCTCGTAAATACCGCCCGCAAACCTTTAAGGATGTTGTGGGGCAGCAGGCTATTACTAATACGCTGCTGAATGCCATAGAAAACAACCACTTAGCACAGGCATTGTTATTTACAGGGCCGCGTGGTGTGGGTAAAACCACCTGTGCACGTATCCTGGCACGCAAAATTAACCAGGAGGGTTATGACGATCCGAGCGAGGATTTTGCCTTTAACGTGTTTGAGCTCGATGCTGCCAGTAACAACTCGGTAGACGACATTCGTAGCCTTATAGACCAAGTACGCATACCGCCACAAACCGGTAAGTACAAGGTGTATATTATAGACGAGGTACACATGCTGTCTCAGGCGGCGTTTAACGCGTTCCTGAAAACGCTGGAAGAACCGCCGCGTCATGCCATCTTCATCCTGGCTACTACCGAAAAGCACAAGATTATCCCTACCATACTGTCGCGCTGCCAGATATTCGATTTTAAGCGTATTACCGTAAAGGATGCCAAGGAACACCTTGCCGAGGTAGCACGCAGCCAGGGTATAACAGCAGAAGATGATGCACTACACATTATAGCCCAAAAGGCTGATGGCGCCATGCGCGATGCCCTATCTATATTTGACAGGGTGGTGAGCTATTGCGGAACCAACCTTACCCGTGTGGCCGTTACCGAAAACCTGAACGTACTGGACTATGAGTACTACATTAAGGTAACCGACCTGATACTGGAAAACCGTATACCCGATTTATTACTATTATACAACGAAGTTTTGGCTAAAGGCTTTGACGGGCACCACTTTGTAGCCGGCCTTGCCTCGCATTTCCGAGACCTTTTGGTATGCCAAAACCCGGCAACCCTTACCCTGCTTGAAGCCGGTGAAGTAGCCCAAAACCTGTACCGCGCCCAAAGCCAAAAGGCCAGCCAGGCATTTTTGTTACAAGGAATAGACATAGCTAATGAGTGCGACCTGCGCTACAAGGCCAGCCAAAATCAGCGCCTGCTGGTAGAACTGTGTCTTATGCAACTGGCCTCCATCACCTTTGATGGAGAAAAAAAAAAGTTGATGGGTTTATAATACCCGCACATTACTTTGAACAATACAACCCAAAAATAGCGGTTCCGCAACCTGCTGAAATGCCTGTGGTGGCTCCTGTAGTAGCAGAAGCAGTAGCCGAAAAACCTGTCGGAATAACACCTTTACCTCCTACCCAACTTGATGTAGCAGAGCCCGTAGTGGTAAAACCTCCTGTGGTACAAAAACCACTGGATGATGGTAGCCCGAGGGTTAACGCTTTTTCACTTTCGAGTATTGTTAAAAAACGAGAACTTCAGGAAAACCAGAAGAACATACAAAGGCGCGCGGAAGAACTGCCAAAACAATCGTTTAGCGAAACTGATATGAAGCTGCTGTGGAATAAATTTGCCCAACGTCTTAACGACAGTGGTAAAAAAATCATGGCTACATACATGCAGATTAACGACCCGGTGCTAGCCCCTGACGGTTTTACCATCAGGCTGGAATTGCCAAATGAGGGCAGTAAGGCACAGTTTGACGGGGATAAGTTGGAACTACTGGGCTACCTGCGCGGTAAGCTGCACAACCACGATGTGGTAATAGAAACCCATGTAAACGAAGAAGTTTCATCGCGTCATGCCTTTACCCCCGAAGAAAAATACGAGAAGCTTAAGGCTATAAACCCGGCATTGGATGCCCTGCGTAAGATGTTTGACCTTGATGTGTAATATCAGTCAAAACAAACGATTACCTACAATTATACCCAACCGTTTTTTTGCGCCTTTTGAATTAAATCAAAAGTAGAATGTACTTCGGCCTTGCGCAACAGGCTTTTTCGGTGCACATCTACAGTATGCCGGCTTATATGAAGTCTTTCGGCTACCGCAATACTGCTCAATCCTTCAGCCAGGGCAGCTAACACTTCTTTTTCTCTTTTGGTAAACATAGAAACCGCCTGAACGGCAATCCTCTTAATATCTAAATTATAATAAGAAGGTGCTCCATTAAGCCCAATGAAAGACAACTGCGGGTTGCCGCTGCTTTTAAGGTGGGTAATATCTGTATCTACAGCAAGGGTAAGTACGTTATCAGCATCATGCTGCACTATAATGTACTGGTGCAGTATCCTAACATAATTACCATTAAGATGTTTAAACCGAAGATCGTATTGCACTTTGTAGTTAAACAATTCGTCATTTGTTTTTTCACTAAAAAAACGTTCTGCTTCAGCTTCAAAATTAACAAAAAAAGGAGCATCTTCGGGATGCAGGATACTAATGAAGAAAGAAAGGTCAACATCTACATTATCATAGCCCAAAACCTGTGTAAACTCTGGGCTCATGTATTCAATAGAAGGCTTACGCACATTAACAATGTAGTTAAAGTTAGTGCCCACCTGAAAGATACTAACAAGCTTTTTGTATAGGACTTCTCTTAACTCAGTATTTACAGCCTGCTGGGAAGTAGGTATTATATCCCATATTTTTCTCACTTCATTATAAATATCCATCTCTTCGGTCGCTAAAGTTGGCTTTCAAAAATAACTAAAAACACTACTGAAAAAACAATAGTTTAACACCATTTAAGTAATTATCAATTACTCTCCCAGTATCTGCGCAGTATGTTCTTTAGTTTTCACGGTAGTTATAACCTCATCAATAATTCCCTCTTCATTTATTACAAATGTAGTGCGGTGTATGCCGTCAAATTCGCGTCCCATAAACTTCTTTGGTCCCCATACCCCAAAGGCATTCAGTATACTATGGTCTTCATCGGCCAGCAACGGAAAAGGCAGCTTGTATTTATCGGCAAATTTAGCTTGTTTCTTTACCGGATCGGCACTTACACCCAGCAGTGCATACCCCTGTGCTTCAAAACGGTGATAGTTATCACGCAGGTCGCACGCTTCAGCTGTACAACCGGGGGTATCGGCTTTAGGATAAAAGAATACCACCAGTTTTTTTCCTATATAATCGGCAAGTGTGTGGGTATTATTGTTTTGGTCAACGCCAGTAAAGGCAGGCGCTTTATCTCCTTTGTTAAGTGTAGTCATTTAGGCTTATATTTGTGTACAAATTTACCGAAAAATGACCAAAGCAGAAAAGGCCGCTTTCATAATAAAAACGCTGGATGAACTTTATCCTAATATTCCCATACCGCTGGATCATAAAGACCCGTATACCCTTCTTATTGCCGTACTGATGAGTGCACAGAGTACCGATGTACGCGTAAACCTGATAACGCCACTGTTATTTGAAAGGGCAGACAACCCAAAAATGATGGTAAAGCTGGATATAGATGAGATACGCGAAATTATAAAACCCGTAGGCCTGTCACCTGCTAAAGCTAAGGCAATACACGGATTAAGCGAAATTTTACTGGAAAAACACAACGGTGAAGTACCCCAAAGCTTTGAAGAACTTGAGGAACTGCCCGGTGTGGGCCATAAAACGGCAAGTGTGGTAATGAGTCAGGCGTTTGGCGTACCTGCATTTCCAGTAGATACGCACATACACCGCCTGATGTACCGCTGGGGACTGAGCGACGGGAAAAATGTGGTACAAACCGAAAAGGATGCAAAAAAGCTGTTTCCACGCAACCGCTGGAACGACCTGCACCTGCAAATAATATGGTACGGAAGAGAGTACAGCCCGGCACGTGGCTGGAAGCTGGACAAAGATATTATTACGGCCACCATAGGCCGTAAATCAGTGCTCGAAGAATATTACAAAAAAGCCTCCCGAAAATAAATCACGGGAGGCTTAAGGAAAAATTAATTAGCAATATTTTCGAAGGTACCATTCTCAGTCTTTACAAAAGAAAGCGCTTTAGAATAGTTCAGCAGAAATTCGATTGTTTCAGTTTTAGGCAGCATAACCTGTGTTGCCGGTTTTTGTTCAGAGTAGAGTTTTGCCATGCTAAGTTGCGTATTTGTTATCTTTACAACAATAGAACGCAAGACTCCCTCTTATATTGCCTAATTGGTCAAAATAATATTATTTTTTTCAATTACCTTACGTAGGTTCATCAGCGCGTAGCGCATACGTCCCAGCGCTGTGTTGATGCTTACACCTGTAAGATCAGCTATTTCTTTAAAGCTAAGATCCTGGTATATACGCATTAACAGCACCTCTTTCTGGTCTGCCGGAAGCTCCTCTATAATGCGCTGCAGGTCGTTTTCTACCTGTTCGCCTATAATGCGGGTTTCCACGTTAGGGCTGTTATCGGTCATGATAGAGAAAATTGAAAACTCTTCAGTATCACGTTGCATCGGCATTTTTTTGTTGCGGCGGAAATGGTCCACAATAAGGTTGTGCGAAATGCGCATTACCCATGGCAAAAATTTACCTTCTTCGTTGTAGGAGTTACTTTTCAGCGTTTTTATCACTTTTATAAAAGTGTCCTGAAAGATATCATCAGCGATATCCCTATCAGATACTTTAGAGTAGATAAAACCGTAAATCTTCGATTGGTGCCTGTTAATTAATACAGATAGAGCATTTTCATCTCCACCTATGTAATTTGTTACCAGAACAGCGTCAGGGATTACAACATTAGCCATAGCGATACTTTTTAGCGTTTTTAATTTTTGGTTTCTAACCTTACGGGTTTTTTCTAAAAAGTAATTGTATGCTATAGGCTACTTGTTAATTAAGAATTAATGTTGAGCCAAATATAATATAATTAAATCATAAAAAACAAGTGTCAGAGAAAATTTTAACAATAAAAAGGCAATAATATTTGTTAAGGCCCCATACAACTGCCGAAATTTCGGGTTACAACGGTATAGTACTACGCTTTTGGCACAACTCTTAAATAATCTTCTCGTTCCGCTTTAGCCTCAATATTGTTTTAATAATACGTTCGTTTACTGTTTCGGTACGTTTAGCCGAGAATATCCATTTGGCACACATGCGCTGTTCCCACTGCTTGTGTTTCAGGAAGTTTTTGTATACGCCCTCCTCTTCCAGCCTTAGCTGCAATTCGGCAGGCACTTTATAAGGCTCATCGTCTTTGTAGAGTATGATGTGTACGGAGTCGCCCTCCTCCTTTTTAATGGCTTTGCGTATCTCGGCCTTTACCGGCAAAAAATGCCCTCCGTTGCCCATAGGCATAATGCTGCAGGTATCAATTTCGTAACCGTCTATACTGCCCTTAACCCGTACCATACCAAATGCCGCTCCGTCTTCCTTTTGAATGCCGGGTATACGCGCGTACGTCCACCCGCCCTTACCGGGTATGCGTTCAAGGGTTATTTGTGTGTTTATAATTACTTCCATTATGTGTAAAAATAAAAATTTATTACCGGGCATGATTTTTTATTCTTTCGGTAACTTAAAAAAATTTGTTAAAAAAAACCTAATGTATATATTTGGCCCCTTTAACAGAAATCAACGAACTATGAAAATGAGACTGCTATTCAGTGCCTTAATGGTTACTGTATTTACCACGATTTTACACGCCCAAAACGATAACCAGGCGGTAATAGACTCTATAGAAAACACATTTAAGTACCAGCATGGTAAAGTTCAGCTAAAAAACGGTATTGGAGAAATCACAGTACCGGAAGGTTTTAAATACCTGAACCCCGAACAATCTAAATATGTTATTGTAGATATTTGGGGAAACCCGGACAGCGAAGACATTTCATTAGGTATGATACTGCCCGAAAAACAAGGTATACTTGATGAACATGGCTATGTTTTTAATATTCAGTACGACGAAATAGGCTATGTAAAAGATGATGATGCAGACGATATAAACTATGACGACCTGCTTGCAGAAATGCAAAAAGACACTGAAGAAGAAAACAAAGAGCGCACCAAGCAGGGTTATGACCCAATACAACTTGTGGGTTGGGCTTCGAGTCCTTTTTATGACAAAGAGCACAAAATACTTCACTGGGCTAAAGATATACAGTTTGGAAACGACAAACTACACACCCTTAACTACAACGTAAGGATTCTTGGCCGAAAAGGTGTACTGGTATTAAACGCCATTTCGTCTATGCAGGAATTACCACTGGTAAAAAAAGACATACATAACGTACTTAACATTGTAACGTTTAATGACGGTTATAAATACTCTGATTTCGACCCATCGGTAGACCAGGTTGCAGCATGGACCATAGGTGGACTTGTAGCCGGTAAAGTATTAGCCAAAGTGGGCTTCTTTGCAGTAATTGCGAAATTTGGGAAAGTAATTGCCATAGCTGTTGGCGGATTTTTCACCGCTCTGTGGAGACGAATGAGAGGCAGGAAAAAAGAAGAGGAGTCAGACAATAATGACACTCCCGCAATAGAGCCAACATCTGAGGCTTAAAAGAAACTAAATACCCATTGAGAAAAACATATTTTCAATGGGTATTTTTTTTATGCTTTAAAATATAAAAAACACTTCAAGGGCATCACCTTCGGCAAGCCCTAAAAGGGAAGATTGTATAAGATGGTTCATATTGTAAATATAGTTTTATTAGCGCCTCCTTTAACTCCTAATCACTTACATCTTTTTTGTTTTTGAGTCGCCGAATCTCCAATTTCAGGAAAATATCAATCATACAAAATTTCATTAATATACCCCTCTATAACCTGTTTATCCCGGGCAGTAACAAGCGCTGCCTGAAAACACTTTATAGCTTCCTGAGGATTATCTTCTTTAAGGAGCACCCCTGCAAGTGTATAATAGTAATGATCTTGAGGTACTTGTGATGCATACAGTATTTTTAAGGCACTCTTACTATCGTATACTTTTGAATAAGCGTAAACATAATTAAGCACCACAACCGGCGACTGATTTATCGGTATCAGTAAAGCATAAAGCTTTAAAATATACTCCCATTTTTCAGGATCAACTTCGGGGTGGGCATGCCAGTATGCTATAGACGCCTCAATGGTATAGCGTTCGGCAAATGTATTACCTATACACTTCTGTAAATAATAATCCCCTTTTTGTATTAATTCACCGTTCCATAGTGAAACATCCTGCTTATGATATAATAGCTGCCGGTCGTCTTTTAGCCGGGCATCAATTCGTGAAGCCTGATAGCACATAAGAGCCATTAACGCATTTGACTTATTATTGGCTACTTCCGGATATTGTAACAGGAAATACAAAAGCTGCATGGCTTCAAAACAAAGTTCATGTTTTACCACGGTATCAGACACCGCAGTGCGGTAGCCCTCATTAAACAGCAAATACAATATATGTAAAACCACGTCCATATTTTCAGCACTACAGATATATTCAGATAATACTAAACTATCTTTTAAAGCGGCTTTAGACCGTTGAAGATTTTTATAAACAGTATCTCTTTCGGTTAATAATGCGGCGGCAATTTCTTGCGGGCTGAATCCGCACAAAACATTAAGCACCAGAGCTATTTTAGCTTTGTCCCCAATATCTGTACTGCATACAGCCAAAATCATTTTTAACTGACTGTCGTCCATTTCAGCCTTGGTAAAGTCAGGTTCATCTGCATCCTGCCCCAAATGCTGTGGTACATCAGTTGTCTTTTTACTGCGCAGGTAGCTTAATACCGCATTTTTAGAAACTGTATACAGCCATGCCTGAGGTTTTTTAGGCACTCCCATGTGTGGCCATACCTGCATTGCCTTAAAAAAAGTATCAGAAAGCACATCTTCAAGAACCTCAAGCTCCACCTGTGAAAAACGGGAACAGAGTGTGGCTAATATTTTGCCGTACTCTGTTCTGAATAATCCCGGAATAATATTTACGCCTTTACCTTGCATCAGGCATTACCGTTAATATCCACTACATTTCGCACTTCTACGCTTCCCCCTAAGCTAAGTATCGGGCATTTTTGTGCAATCAGCACTGCTTCGCCAACCTCATTGCCATGAACAATTATATAGCCTCCTACTATCTCTTTAATCTCTGTAAAAGGCCCATCGGTTACAAGCTCATTTCTTACGGTTTTTCCGGTGCTTCCCAGTCTGTTTCCGTTATCGGCCATTTTGCCTTCGGCAGTAATACCGGCAAGCCAGTCTATCCACTGTGTCATTACCTGTTGCATTTGTTCCGGAGATTGCTGAAATTCCGATTTAAAATCGTTCCTGAAAATAAGCATAAACTGTTTCATGATATATTTTTTTAATGTTATACCCTAATGACGCAGCATATAGCAGGTATTGGACATTTTATTTCAAGCTTTCCAAATTTAATACTTCTAACGGTTACAAATGTTATGATCCTTTTTACAAAGTAATATTTGTATTTTAAAACCTGGGGAACTTCTTCATCCCTTAACAAAAATCTCCCTCAAAACCCGTATCTTTGTACATTACTTTTGCATCATGATAAAGACTGATTTTTCGAAGTTAGAACCAAAGAAAAACATACTGATAAAAGGCGCAGGGCTACACAACCTGAAGAACATAGACGTAGCCATTCCACGTAATAAGCTGGTGGTGGTAACCGGGCTTTCGGGTTCAGGTAAGTCGAGTCTGGCGTTTGATACGCTGTATGCCGAGGGGCAGCGCCGCTATGTGGAGAGCCTGTCGTCTTACGCGCGCCAGTTTTTGGGTCGTCTTGATAAGCCAAAAGTAGAGTACATTAAGGGCATAGCCCCTGCCATAGCCATAGAGCAAAAAGTAAATACTACCAATGCCCGCAGTACCGTGGGCACCAGTACCGAAATATACGACTACCTGAAGCTGCTGTTTGCACGTGTGGGCCGCACCTACTCACCCGTATCGGGACGTGAGGTGAAGAAGCACACGGTGACCGATATTGTAAACGCAGTTAAGGGCTTTGAAGAAGGTACGCGCTGGCTGCTCCTTGCGCCCGTGCATACCGAGAAAGGCCGTACCATAGAGGAAAAGCTGGGCGTACTGCTACAGCAGGGTTTTGCGCGTATTTTGGTAGATGGAGAAACCCTCAGGCTTGACGAACTTGCCGGTACAGACCTTACCAATAAAGAGGTGCTGCTCGTGGTAGACCGTATTGTGGTAAAGCACGAGGAAGAATTTTACAACCGCCTTGCCGATGCTATACAGACAGCGTTTTACGAAGGTAAAGGCGAAGCATTCCTTCAGGATGTAAGCACAGGTAACCGCCTGCCGTTTAGCAGCAACTTTGAGTTGGACGGCGTAACGTTCGTAGAGCCAAACGTGCATCTGTTCAGCTTTAACAACCCGTATGGTGCCTGCCCTTCTTGTGAAGGTTACGGCAGCATCATTGGTATCGACGAAGATTTGGTGATTCCAAACACTGCGCTTTCTATATACGAAAACGCCATCTTCCCGTGGAGGGGCGAAAGCATGGGCTGGTACCGCGACCAGCTGGTAAACAACAGCCATAAGTTCAACTTTCCCGTGCATAAGCCCTACTACCAGCTTAGTGAGAAAGACCGTCTGCTGGTTTGGCACGGTAACCAATACTTTACAGGATTGAATGACTTCTTTGCCGAGCTTGAGGAGAAGAACTACAAGATACAAAACCGCGTAATGCTGAGCCGTTACCGCGGCAAAACAAAATGCCCTGACTGTAAAGGCAAACGCCTGCGCCCGGAAGCCAATTACGTAAAAGTGGGCGGCAGCACCATTACCGACCTGGTAGACCAGCCAATTAAGAACCTGGTTGAGTTCTTTAACAAGCTGGAACTAAATGAATACGATGCCAAAGTAGCCAAAAGACTATTAATAGAGATTAATAATCGCTTGCGCTTTTTGCAGGAAGTGGGGCTGGATTACCTTACCCTAAACCGCCGTTCTAATACGCTTTCGGGTGGGGAAAGCCAGCGCATTAACCTTGCAACATCATTAGGCAGTAGCTTGGTAGGTAGTATGTACATACTGGATGAGCCTTCTATTGGCCTGCATCCAAAAGACACCGAACGTCTTATTAAGGTACTGGAAGGCCTGCGTGACCTTGGCAATACCGTTATCGTAGTAGAGCACGACGAGGACATCATGAAAATGGCCGATATGATTATTGACATCGGGCCGGAAGCAGGTACACACGGCGGCCAGCTGGTAGCCCAGGGAACGTTTGACGAAATACTAAAAAGCGATTCCCTTACCGCTAAATACCTCAACGGCGAACTTGAAATTTCGGTACCAAAAAAACGCCGTAAGTTTAAAAACCATATTGATGTGGTGGGCGCACGCGAAAACAACCTGAAAAGCATAGATGTTACCTTCCCGCTGGATTGCCTTACGGTAATTACCGGGGTATCAGGTAGTGGAAAGAGTACACTGGTAAAAAAGATCCTCTTCCCTGCCTTGCAAAAAGAACTGGAAGGCGTGGGCGAAAAAGCCGGACAGTTTACCGAACTGCGTGGCAGTTACGGCCACATTAAGCATATTGAATACGTAGACCAAAACCCTATAGGTCGTAGTTCTCGCTCTAACCCGGTTACGTACATTAAAGCTTACGACGATATACGCGACCTGTTTGCCAAACAAAAACTGGCACAGGCACGTGGCTACCAAAGCAAGCATTTTTCGTTTAACGTAGATGGCGGCCGTTGCGAAACGTGTAAAGGAGATGGTGAAGTAACCATAGAAATGCAGTTTATGGCAGACGTACACCTGGTGTGCGAAACCTGTGGTGGTAAGCGTTTTAAAAAGGAAATCCTTGAAATTATGTTTCAGGATAAGAACATAGACGACATCCTGACCATGACCATAGACGATGCCGTGGCGTTCTTTGGGGAACATAAGCAAACCAAGATAATGACCAAGCTACAACCGCTTCAGGATGTGGGACTTGGCTATGTACAGCTGGGGCAAAGCTCCTCTACCCTTTCGGGTGGTGAGGCGCAGCGTATTAAACTGGCATCGTTTCTGGTTAAAGGTGCTACTAAAGAAAAAGCTTTGTTTGTATTTGACGAGCCTACTACCGGGCTGCACTTCCACGATATTAAAAAATTGCTGGCCAGCTTTGATGCCCTGTTGGATAAAGGCCACTCTATCATAGTGATAGAGCATAACTTAGACCTGATTAAGTGTGCTGATTATATTATAGACATAGGCCCTGAGGGTGGCGAAAACGGCGGGCACCTGATTGCTTTTGGCTCACCGGAAGAAGTGGCTAAGAACCCTAAATCCATTACAGGAGAGTATTTGAAGAGTAAGTTGTAGTTTGTTTGAGGTTTAAAGTTTAAGGTTGGAGCTTCACTCATGCTATTGAAGGAAATATTTTATAAATTTGGGAGACCGCAATATAAACCAACTGAAAATGATTCGGGAGCTAAACCAAAACACCGTTTTTATTAAACGGAAAATCATAATAGAGGAAACTAAAGTTGTAATCCATATTAACAGATTTGGAAAAGAAATGGGTGTTAGTATACCTTATGAAGATATTACTGCCCATATCACACCATTTACTTCTGAAATTAAAGACATTAAAGTACTAATAGGCGCTTTCACATTAAGCAGTTTAATCGCATTTACAGTACGAAATGAAAAAGATGTAATTCCCTATATATGGATGATACTTGCAGGATTTATGGTAGCTACCTGTATATTTCATTTCCTTTATAAAGAAGAAGTATGGCGGTTACGCATCCATAACAACAGTAATATCTTCATTAACATCAAAAAACCCAGTAAAGTTGAAGTAGATGAATTTATTGAAGAATTATTTAACCAGCGACAAAGATATCTACGGGAAACTTATTTACGCATTACCAAAAACCTCTCATACGAGCTACAATTAAACAGCCTGAATTCTCTAAAGGCAAACGAAGTCATAACCCCAAAAGAATACCAGGAATTCCTTGCCGAGTTAGACGCTTTGTTTAATGACTATAAAAAACCTATTGAGTTCTTCCTAAATTAAGACACCTCACAAACAAAAAACATACAACCCAAAACCATGAAAAGCATCAAAACAATCGGCCTGATTATTTTTACAATTGTAATCACCTCTGCATTTACCACTCCTGTAGATTTAGAACTAAAATCGCTGCTTAACAATAAGGTGCAGCTAAAAATACCGAAGGATTTTACAATAATGCCTGAAGAGATGATAAAAGTAAAATACCCGTCTCAAAGCAGGCCAGCCTGGTATACACTAACGAACCAGGAAGTATAAACGTAACAGTAAACCTTACAAATAACCAGGCAAACCAACAAATGATGCCAAGCCTTAAGGACAGCTTTGTAAAAAGTTTTAAAAGCATGCACCCCACTGCCGACTGGAAAGACAGCGGACTGAAAACCATTAACGGTAAAAAAGTGGCGTATATAGAATTAGTGACCCCGGCAATGGATACCCAAATTTACAACCTTATTTTTATTACAGATCTTAATGGCAAGCTGCTCATTTGCTCTTTTAACTGCACTAAAAAAGATATAACCAACTGGACTCCTGTGGCTAAGGAAATAATGAACTCGCTTAAAACAAAATAATTTTCCGGTTAGGGCTACACTCCTACCAGAGAATAAAATATTTTATACTTTTATGCGGAGCAGGAAACTGCTCCGTATTTATTAATTATCTAAGTCAACCTTCAGTGAAAAAACTATTTACGCTAAGCCTTTTTACACTACTTTGTACTACAGCAGCTATTGCACAAAAAGCAGAGCAAAAACCAAAAGAAGAAAAATCATCACCAACCTCAATAGTACCGGCGGCGGTGGGTGCCACTACAGGGGTAATTATAGTAGCAGCCGCCCGCAGACGCAGAAAAAATAACGAGAAATAATCCCTAACTTGCATCCACTTTAAGCACGGATGAAAGACTACTACCACATACTGGGTGTTGACCCGCATTGCCCGCAGGCCGAAATAAAAAAGGCGTACCGGCAGCTGGCAGTCAAGCACCACCCAGATAAAAACCCCGGCGACAAGAAAAGCGAGGAACGCTTTAAGCTTATAGCCGAGGCGTATGTGGTATTAAACGATGTTGCCGCCCGTAACGAGTACGACTACAACCGTGGCTACAAATCGGTGTACAAAGGGCGTGGTACGCTTTCGGGCAAGCCGTCGCCAATACAATACCTGTTGCAGATAAAGGCCATAAAAAACAGGGTGCTTACCAATGGCGGACAGGTAAACCGGCAGGAGCTTTTTAACCTTATAAACAGCCTGCTGAGCGACGAAAACATAAGCCACCTGCTGGCCGAACGCGATAGCACTACCAATAACCTTATTGTAGACGAGGTACTTACGTGCTGTATTTTTTTGCACGAGCCTTTAAAATCAGATGTGTATACCCGACTGGAAAAACTGGCCACGCACTACCACGGTTTTAAGGATAAAGTACACGCGCTGGAAAACCACACTGCCACCCCACTCCCCAAACCCGAACCTAAAAAAGATGAAAGCATACCCCGTACTGCTGCATTGCTCATATTCGGGTTGCTGGCGCTGGTTGTGCTGCTGTTGCTGCTACTACGCTAATTTTTAGGTTGGTTTTTGTGTAATAAACAGTATGTCAAATTAGTTTACTACATTTATAATCACCAAACCAGTAAATTTTAGTTATAAATTCTATGACTCTTTATCACATTAAAGAAAACATAGTTTGCAGGAGAAAATAACCAACAGAAACCAATGAAAAAATCTATTAAAATACCACTTATTGCTGCAGCTGTATTCTTTTCAGTTCTTATAACAGTACAAAAAAACGGTATGCTGCGCAAGTATAGCTGCAATTCTACAGCTAATGAACCCGGACTTAAATATGAAGCCCCTATGCTGGTATCTAACGTACCGGAATATCATAACGGCGATTTTATTACCTTTAACTATAACGACAAGATGTTTGGATACCATACCCGCGTTTACCGTCTCGTAGGCAGCCCGGGCGATGTGTTAGAACTAAAAAAAGGCGTACTTTACATTAACGGAAAAAATACCGATGCAGCACTAAATCTTAAACATATATACATACTCAGTCATGCCTTAACAAAGCAGCTTATTAACCAGAAGTTTATTAAACCCACCGACGCAATGATTACTGACGGTGGTGCTTACAAGGTATTTTTAGACGATGATTTTGCTGCACTTAATAAGTTGACAGATAAAAGATATGTAATGGAAAAGAATATCTCTGATAAATATATTCTCACCACTTATCGCAAATACTGGAACGTGGATAACTTCGGGCCGCTTACCCTACCCGAAAACAAGTATTTCGTATTAGGCGATAACCGCCATAATGCTGAAGATTCGCGTTATATCGGGCTTATTGACAAACAAGACATTACCGGAAAAGTATTGATACAATTATAAAAAAAATATTCATCATACTATTCCCGCTGCTTCTCGTTTCCTGTGATGAACCTGCACCCGAAGTGCAAATCATCTCCCCTACTGAAGGGCAAGTATTTACATTGGGGCAAGTGGTGGAAATTAAGGCCAAGCTGAAAGATGTAGATGCTATTTCATCAAAGGCCATTATTGTAACAAACGAAAGTACTGACACCGTTTTTATGTATATCTACGATAAAGTTCAGAACGACCACACTCTTACCAAAAGCTTTGTACCCAATGCTACCGGTGCGTACAACATAGAAGTAAGCGCAAACGGCCATGCCGTGTGGACCATTAAAAATGTTGTAATTCAGGTTGACTAAAATATGAAACGTTTAGAAAGTAAAAGATTACTGTATGACGGTATGGACACGGACGGGTTTTACCAACGTAACCATGATATTACCGGACTGGTGTTTAACATTAAAGATATTATTGAAAACAGGATTGAGAAACTAAAAGGTCGTATCTCCCAAGAAGTTTTTTTAAAGATTACCGCAGAGTGTGGATTTAGGACAAATGCCAACGATGATTTTGCAAAGCACTTTAAAGATTTTGATTTTGGAGAATTTTATCTCTCAAACGAAGGTTTGGAACTATATTATATCATTAGCAACAGCGTGTTGTATATTTTTTCGTTTGGAGAATCGCAACCGGCAAGATATAAGCTGTACTTAGAAGGTGTATGGGAAATGTAGGATATCAATACCTTTTTTAAAAGAAAATCATCATAAATTTTTGAATATAAATTTATATGGAAAAGAATTACAAGTTAGATTTTAAAGAGCAATTCGAAAAAATAGAAAGCTCTTTCGCTTCCTATTTTAGTGAACATGATTTTAAATTAAAATCATTAGAAATTCCTTTAATTATATACGAGAATAATTATTCAGAATTAATATTTGATTTCGATAGTTATGGATTAAGGTTTGGTCATTTAAGTTTATCATCAATTGTATATAAAAATAAATCTAACGGTGAGGTTTTTACAATTAATTCAATGCTTGAAAAACTGTGTAATCTAAAATTTATGGAATTGCTTGAAGATTATTGTGGGAAAAAGGGATTAAGTTTTTATGATTCTCACAGGGAAATTATTCATACTTATTTAAATAAATATATAAGCGATGCTGATTTTTCCTGGGCGAAAAATTTCAAAAAGAATAAATACATTTAAAATAAAGCTGCCGATATTGTCTCCGGCAGCTTCATTTAATTCTTTGGCACCTCACCAAAATTAGCTTTATACGAGTCTAATATTTGGTCTACCATAAACCCACCCACTGAAGTTCCATTACTGGAAAGGACATAATCACTAACAGCTTTTCCTGTTTCCGGCATTTCATTGGCTATATATGCCAATACAGCTTCAATGGCCTCGCGGGCCTGCTTGTGCGATACATTAGCGTTTTGCATCACCACATTTGTAATCATATCCATCATAGCTCTGTAAATTAAAATATTATTGCCTATTTGAGAATATCAAAACAAATCGCATGCCACATTACACAGCATAACTTCAAAAATATCAACACTTTATAATTTAAAAAGAAGATTCTATAATTTGCAGTATCTTTGGGCTACAACACACTTGCCTCATGAAACATTTATATCTTTTCTTCTGTTTATTTGTATGTATAACAATAAACGCCCAGGAAAGGGATTTTAAGCCCGACTCTATATACATGCGTAATAACTACGACTTAGCCGAATACCGCATACCCATGCGCGACGGTGCTAAGCTGTATACTGTAGTGTATACCCCAAAGGATAAAACCAAAAAATTCCCGTTCCTTATAAACCGTACCTGCTACAGCGTAGCAAGGTATACTGATTTTAAAACCTTTGGGCATCCGTCTAAATACCTTGTAGAAGATGGCTATATTTTTGTGTTCCAGGACGTGCGCGGGCGTTACCAGTCTGAAGGCGAGTTTACAAACATGACCCCGAACATACCGGGCAACAACCCGAAAAACAAAAAAGACATCGACGAAAGCTCAGACACCTACGATACTATTGAATGGCTGCTAAAAAACGTTAAGGGTAACAATGGTAAGGCGGGTATCTTCGGTATTTCATACCCCGGGTTTTATTCGGCCGCAGCCCTCCCCGATGCACACCCGGCACTTAAGGCGGTATCGCCACAGGCACCCATATCCGATTTCTTTTTTGACGACTTCCACCACAACGGCGCCTACCTGGAGAGCTACACTGCTACCTTTCCGGTTTTTGGCATCAAGAGTAACGGGCCTACTAAAGAAAATTGGTTCGCTAAAGATATAGCGCAGTTCTTTTCTACCCCAATACCGGATTCGTACCTGTTTTACATGAACCTTGGCCCTCTGAAAAACGTTACCAAAAAATACTACCCTGACAATTTTTTCTGGAAAGAAACCATAGAGCACCCTAACTACGATGCATTTTGGCAAAAGCGCAGCATACTACCCCACCTAAAGGACATTAAGCCCGCTGTGCTTACCGTAGGCGGCTGGTTTGATGCCGAAGACCTTTACGGCCCACTAAACATTTATAAACGCATAGAAAGCACTACGCCAAAAAACAACAGTACCTTGGTTATGGGGCCCTGGCTACATGGCGGATGGGCACGTAGTGTAGGTACGCTTACACACAACCATATTTATTTTGGCGAAAACATTTCAGACAATTTCCTGAAGGATGTAGAAAGCAAATTCTTTGCCTACTACCTTAAAGATGGTGCCAACCCAAAACTGCCTGAAGCCTATATGTATGATACCGGGCTTAAGGAATGGAAAAATTTTGACGTATGGCCGCCAAAGGCTGATAATGTAAAACTGTACCTGGGCGCAAAAGAAGCCTTAAGCGTAAATAAGCCACTAGATAATAAAACCGTTTTTGAATACACCAGCGACCCCGCAAAACCGGTACCGTACACCTCGCAGATAGAAGCTATTCAGTTTAGTCCGCGTAATTTTATGAGCGACGACCAGCGTTATGCTTCACGCAGACCCGATGTACTTACCTTTGAAACATCCGTACTCACTGAAGACTATACCCTTGCAGGTGAAATACTGGCAAAGTTGGATGTATCGATGACGGGTACCGATGCCGACTTTGTGGTAAAAATAATAGACGTATACCCAGATGATACCCCAAACTATAGTGGCAACCCTAAGAACATAATCATGGGTGGCTACCAGCAGCTGGTACGCTCTGAGGTGTTTAGAGGCCGTTTCCGTAATAGTTTTGAAAAACCTGAACCGTTTGTACCAAATCAGGTTACGCGTGTAAATGTGCCGCTACAAGACCTGCTGCACACCTTTAAAAAAGGCCATAAAATAATGGTGCAAATTCACAGCACGTGGTTCCCTTATATAGACCGCAACCCACAGAAGTATGTAGATAATATTTTTGAGGCAAACGAAGAAGACTTTATAAAATCTACAATCCGAATCTATGGTAGCTCTGTGATAGAGGTAGGCAAGAGATAAAGATTGTACACATAAATACACTAAAGATGCACTGTTACGTGCATCTTTTTTTATTGCTTGATTTTGAGAGTTTATAAAACCGCCTTTTTCACAATTCAAAAAAGAGAAAAAACAAACCATTAAAACACTGATAAACAATATTTTAAATCAACACATAAAAATTACTATATCGTTTTAGAAAAGTTTGGCACGGCACTTGTAATATTGTAATCAAAGGCACAATTTTAAAAGCCGATTGCGGAAGCCGAAAAGCAAGAGTAGGCATAAAAAAATAAATTATTAAGGTCATGAAAAAAATTACTCTTTTAGTTGCCGGATTACTTTTTGCTGGTAGCCTGGCCTCAGCCACAGAAACAAAAGTTGTAACTGTTGCTGCTTATCACACTCCTGTAGATTACCGCAATGCAGAGCCTGTGATTTTTATGGAGCGTGGAATAGAATTTATGGTGTTCCCTGACGGGCAAATGGACTTTAACACTCAGCCTGCCACTACCGGTACTAATTACTACCGCACCGGCAGCCGTGCTAACAATACTTATGGTGCCCCAGGCTACAACAATGCCCCACAAGGAGTAGTTGTAGAACACGATTATAACGGTCGTGTACGCCGCGTAGGTAACGTATACATAAACTATGATAACGTGGGTCGTGTAAAAAGGATAGGCAGCGTGTATATGACCTACAACAGGTTTGCACTAAGCCAAATAGGCCTGTTAACACTGTACTATGACCGTTATGGACGTATAATAGATGCCAGGGGATATGTAAACAGTAACAGCCGCGGCTATGATTACGATCCTTGCCAAAATACAAGCGGAAGCTATAATGGTAGCGAATACGATAACAGTTATGGTAACGGTTATGGTAACGGATATAACAACAATGATGGTGGTTACAACGACAACTACTACTACCGTCAGGGTGAAGACAAAGACAAGAAAGCTGAGGCTACAGAAGGCCGACGCAACAATAAATAATTTTGAGTTAAGTTGAGTTAGTTTTAAGAAAACCTCCGAAAGTACCAGTATTTTCGGGGGTTTCTTGATTTTAACACAATTTTATAGGAAATTATTGAACATAAACCCTTGCAAATAAAAAAATTAGATATACATTTGTGCTTTGGCACGCAAGTTGCTAAAAGTTTATTATATAAATCTCAATTTTTGAGGTTTGTTAATAATTGGTTGGTTGGTTTGTTAAGTCCCGCTTATTCCGCCCGGAATAGCGGGGCTTGCTTTTTTAAAAACATAGCAACTATTACTACACATAGCTATAAGTACTTTACTCATTATCAATTCATATTAATTATTTTACTATATTTATTTATATAAACAATTAACCACTTGAATAATGAGAAAAATTAACTTTTTAGCACTACTTGCCGTAAGCATGTTTTGTCAGATTACCTTTTCACAGACCGAAGCTGAAGAAAAAGCCTGGATGGACTACATGACACCCGGCCCACAGCATAAAAAACTTGCAGCCGAAGAAGGGCGCTGGACATGTACAATGAAATTTTTTAGTGACCCGCAGAGTCTTCCTTTAGAATCTACAACTACTTGTGTAATAAAAATGATAATGGACGGGCGCTACCAGGAAATAACATACACCGGCGACATTTTGGGAATGCTATTTGAAGCAAAAAGAATAGTAGCTTACGATAATGCTTTAAAACACTATACTTCTATATATATGGATAATATGGCCACAGGAGTAATCACTATGGAGGGGACAGCCGGTAACGATGGAAAAACCATAATTTATAAAGGTAATATAGTAAACCCCGTAGACGGAAAAACAAACCCAGCTAGGGAGGTATATACCATAGTTGATAGCAATACACGAAAAGTAGAAATGTACGACTCTAAAGATGGTAAGGAATGGAAAAGCTATGAGATTATTATGAAGCGCAGCAACTAAAATGTTATCTATAAAAGCCATTCTATTAACCGTCTAAGCTAAAAAACCTCTGTTCCTTACATTAGGAACAGAGGTTTTTTTATAGGTTTCGTTTTTTGTTACTTCTCTTCAGCGGCTACTTTATTTTTTATAACCAGCCTGAAACCTTCGCCGTGTATGTTAAGTATTTCTACTTCTTCATCCGGTTTTAGGTACTTACGCAGCTTAGCAATATAAACATCCATACTACGCGATGTAAAGTAATTGTCATCCCTCCATATTTTGGTAAGGGCAAGTTCGCGTGGCATTAGGTCATTTTCGTGCAGAGCAAGCATTTTAAGCAGTTCGTTTTCTTTTGGCGAAAGCTTTATAGGCTCATCATTTTCAAAAGTAAGGAAACGCAGCTTAGAGTTTAAGTGGAATTTACCTATCTGGAACTCAAATTTAGAATTATCAGTTTTGGTTTCGCTTGATTTCCTTTGTATAATAGCCTTAATCTTCATCAGTAGCACTTCAGAGTCAAATGGCTTGTTAAGGTAATCATCAGCACCTACCTTGTACCCTTTCAGCACGTCTTCTTTCATAGACTTTGCTGTAAGGAAAATAATAGGCACATCTTTGTTTTTTTCCCTGATTTCCCTGGCCAGTGTGTAACCATCCTTGTAAGGCATCATTACATCCAGTATGCACAGGTCGAAATTATCTTTTTTAAACTTTTCAAACCCTTCCATACCATTTTTGGCAAGGGTAACATCAAAATCGTTAATCAGCAGGTAATCTTTTAGTACGGCACCAAAGTTAGGATCGTCTTCCACTAAAAGAATTTTTTTGTTTACTTCTTCCATATTTATTTTAATTTATTAGTGGCATTTTTATAATAAAGGTACTGCCCTTCCCTTTTTCACTTTCTACGTATATGTGGCAATTATGGTCGTCTATAATGCGTTTTACGTATGCAAGCCCCAGTCCGTGCCCTTTTACATCATGGCGGTCGCCGGTGTGCTCGCGGTAAAATTTTTCAAAAATCATCTTCTGGGTATTCTTATTCATCCCCATGCCCTGATCCTGAATTTTTATCAAAATAAAATCTTTAACATTCTCGGTATAAATATCTATAACGGGTTTATCCGGAGAATATTTGATTGCATTGTCTAAAATATTAACAATTACATTAGTGAAATGAACCTCATTTAACAAAGCCGTGGTTCTCAGCGCACTAAAGTGTCGTGTTAAAACACCATCCCTGTTTTCTATGAGCAATAAAATGTGTTCTATAGCGTTTTCAAGGATTTCATTTACATCTGTAGCTTCCTTAGAAATGTCTAATTCCTTCCTGTCAAGCCTCGATATCTGCAATACGTTTTCTACCTGCGAGTGCATCCTTTTGTTCTCCTCGCGAATCATTTGCAGGTAATACTGTACCCTGTCTTTATCTTCAAAAATTTTCGGGTTCTTAATCGCATCCAGCGCCAGGTTTATCGTGGCTATGGGCGTTTTAAACTCGTGGGTCATGTTATTAATGAAATCGGTTTTAATTTCCGATATGTTCTTCTGGGTTATCAGCTGGTTTATGGCACTTAGATAGGCAATAATAATTACCAGTGTAAATACCAATGACAGCAGTGTTATACCCAGTATAGAGGACAATAGATAGCGTTCCTTATGCGGAAAACTAACAAATAACCTGTATTTAGAATAACCGTTATTGTTTTCAAAGAGCACATGCTCGTTCATTTGCGGCTCGTGGCTTAACCCTCCCGATGAAATACGCGTAGGCATACCGTTGTAGTAAATACTAAATTCAAAAGGTGTATTTACACCGCTTTGGTCTAATTCGCGCGCTATAACTTCTTTTAGCCGCTGCGAACTAAGCCAGGAATCGAGCCCGTAATACTCCCTAAAATCTTTAAGGAGCGTTTCCATTTGAAAGTTTAGATACCTGTCAGCTTCGGCCTGCTCTGCAACAGCTTCCCTGCTATGGGGCACCGACTTACTGGTTTTGCGCTTTACATACGCTTCCACTTCCGCTTTATCAAAGAGCATATCATCAAAACTGGGTGGCGTAAGTTGTCCTGAATACACCACATTTCGCGTCTTGCGCTGATGATGGCTATCATAAAACATCCTCATGTCTGCCCTTGAAGGATTAGTACCTACGCTATCAGCGTATTTTTGGTACACTTTATAAAACTCCTCTGCTTCAAGGTTTTCCAGCTGGCCCGCTACCCTGCCCAGAACTTGCTTTATGTGATAGCGAAATTGTTCGTCACTATTTTTTAATGAAGAATCTACCCAGTACAATTGCACAACTATTATGCCTAAAAGAGATAGGCTCATAAAAATTACCAACAATCGAAACCTGGTTTTATTCATCACTTACAAAATTAACATTTTAACACTTAAAGCTAAAAACCATTAACCAAATATTAACAGCAGGCGTTATTTTTCAATTATATTCAGAAAATTAAAGATCTCACTTACTTGCATCTGAGTGGCTTCAAGCGCGCTACTCTCAATTATAAATTGACTAAGCGGCTTTTTTTGCTCATCAGTCCATTGGTTAGCCATGCGTTGAAGCACCTGATCCCTAGTAGTGCCGTCGCGTTGCATTACACGGCTAATGCGTTCTTCTATGGGCGCTGTAACCAGTATTACAGCATCGCATAATTTATAACTACCACTTTCAAAGAGTATTGCAGCTTCTTTAATCACAAAAGGATGCGTGGCATGCTGTGCAGCCCAATTGCTGAAATGCTCCCCTACCTTGGGATGAATGATACCGTTAAGCGCTGCTAATTTTTCTTTATCATTAAAAACCAATGCAGCTATGCGCGCGCGGTCAGGCTGTCCGTTTTGTAGTATTTCCGCACCAAAAACAGTTATAAGTTCCTCCACAACTTCGGGCAGATATAATATTTTTTTGGCCTCGTCATCGGCATAGTAAACCGGCACTCCCAGCGTTTCAAACATTTTAGCCACTGTAGTTTTACCACTGCCTATACCGCCCGTAAGCCCTATTACCTTTGTTTTCATTTGAAGAATAGTTCAGGAAACGCTTTTTTAGGATCCTGTTTAAGCAGGTGCACTTTTGTAAACGACTCCAGGTAACCAAAACCGTAACCGTAAAACTGCATAAATACAGCAACAAGCGCCAGTAAACCTACCTTAATACCATTTTGTACCGATGCCAGTACAAGCACAGCAACAAAATAAGCAACATAAAAATATAAGAGTAGTGGTATGCCGGTAAACGCCAGTAAAACAGCTAAAAACAAGCCCAACATAAATACTGTAGGAAAAAGAAAAGTGATTTTCTTATACTCAGGGTGCCATTTGTCTAATATAGGGCGCGCCTTACCAAACTTGCTTACCTGCTTGTTAAACTTTTGCCAGTCTATACGGCGTTTGTGGTATACGTATGAATGGGCAAACAAGCGGGTTTCAAAGCCCAGTTTCCACAGCCTTATAGAAAGATCAGGATCTTCGCCGGGATGTATGTGTCCAAAACCCTGAGAGGCTTCAAAGGCTTTTTTACTGATGCCCATATTGAAGCTGCGGGGCTGAAATTTTTCTATTTTTTCTGATTTTCCTCGTATACCTCCTGTAGTAAGGAATGAGGTCATGGCAAAGTTGATGGCTTTTTGCACATCACTAAAACTGTCCAGGGCAGCATCGGCACCACCAAAACAGTCTACATAATGCGCCGTAAGGCTGTCATTTATACTGCTTAGGTAATGCGGAGGCAGCAGGCAGTCTGAATCTAATATGATAAAGTAATTGCCTTTAGCTACGCCCATACCGTAGTTACGGGAATCGCCCGGGCCACTATTGGGCTTAAAGAAATAGGAAATATTAAGTACAGCCTTGTACTTTTCTATAATATCTCCGCACGGTATTGTAGATCCGTCTTCTACAACCACTACTTCATAAGCAGCGGAAAAATCCTGCCGGGTAAGACTATCCAGCAATTCGTCAATTTCATCCGGCCTATTGTATACCGGTATTATCAGCGAAAAAAACATGCAATCTTTTTTAACAAAGATACTCTTTCTAAATAAGAAAGCCGCCAAAATTGGCGGCTTTCCGTTTTTATTAAAGATAATTTAAGCTATCTGCTAAAAACTATTACTGTTTTTTCACAATTTTAAATGTATGGTTTACAGCACCTGCCTTAACAGTAACTACATAAGTACCTTCGGCAAGTTTATTAGTATCTACCTTAACAGCTGTAGCATTTGGTGCAGTAGTAAGTACCAGCTGGCCTAACAGGTTGTAAACTTCAACCGAAGTAATATCGGTGCTGTACTTAATGTTCAGCTCGCCATTAACCGGGTTAGGATAGTAAGAGAAGCTACGTGCATCAAACTTATCGTTACCAAGCAGTTCGCTAATTTCTACAGCAGCATAAGCCACACAGAAACCGTTAGAAGCAGCAGCATAGTAAGTAGCACCAGCCTGGATTTCTGCATCTGCAGTAAGAGCATTAGATCCTGTCATAGCATCTTCTTCAGAGGCATACCAGGTAACATCAGCATTTGAAGTAACAACAATATCAGCCACTGTAGCAACAGTTCCGGTATAACCTACTGATTGTGGAGACTCTGCAGAAATAACAGGAGTTTCGTTTATAGTTACTACAAAGTTAGCCTCAGCAGTACACTCACCTACCTGAGCAAATACATAAAGTAATGTAGTCTCAGTAATTTCAGTACCCGCAGCTATCATATCACCACCACCTTGAGCAGCAGTATAGTAAGCAACACCTTCAGGAAGTTCAGGAAGCACAAAGCTATCGCAAGCAAGAACATCAGCTACAGCAGGAACCATAACAGCGTTGATAATAACACCTACAGCAGTACGTGTAGCACTTTCACAACCGTTAAGCGTTTGGCTTGCATAGTAAACACCACTTTCCAGGGCAGCATCAGCAGCAAGTGCTTCACCACCTTCGGCAGTAGTATACCATTGTACATCTGTACCCACAACATCTATAGAAGCTACTGTAGCAGCATTACAGAATACTTGTTCTGCGCCTGCCTCAGGAGCCGGAGTTACATTTACAGTAACGTTTACCTGTGTACGGGTAGCACTTGTACAGCCGTTTATGGTTTGACTTGCAAAATAAACACCAGTTTCAAGAGCAGCATCAGCTGTAAGAGCTTCGCCACCTTCGGCTGTTGTATACCACATTATGTTATCACCCTCTATAGCTATATCAGAAAGCATAGCAGAGTTACAGAATACCTGGTCTGTTTGAGCAGCCGGTGCAGCAGTAACATTAAGTGTTACAGATACCGCAGCCCTTGCCTGGCTTTCGCATCCATTTACTGTTTGAGAAGCATAGTATACGTTAGTACCTACTGCAAGAGCAGCATCAGCAGAAAGCTCATCGCCACCGGTAGCCGTAGCATACCACTTAACATCAGTACCTTCAGCTGAAAGATCTGCTACAGTAGCAGTATTACAGAAAGTTACTACACTGTTTTCTACTGTTGGAGCATCAATATAGTTAAGCGCTACAAACACAGCAAGCCTTTCTGTACTTTCACATCCGTTTGCAGTTTGAGAAATGTAGTAAGAACCAACTGTTGCAACTGTTGAAGCATCTATTGCTGTACCACCAGTAGCAGTTGTATAGTATTGTAGTGAAGTACCTTCGGCAACAACATCACCTACCGGTGATCCTGCACATAGTACTTGAGTAGAAGCACCAGTAGGAGCCGGAGTAATTATTACCGAATAAGAACCCTGACCTGATGCGGTACAACCATCAGTATTTGTGGCTGTAGCTGTATAGGTCGCATCTGCAGTTGCAAGTGCATAAACTGTTTTTATAAGCTGACCTGTATAAGGCTGTGTTGCTGCAGCATCAGCATAAAGGCCGGCTACAGGAGCCCAAGTATACAACACGTTATCTGTAGCGCCCGAAATAGTAACATTATAGTCTTCAAACTCACCGAATCCAGAAAGTGCACAACCTTCTGTTGCAGTACTTGCAGAGTTCCACTTACACATAACCCTCATTCTGGTAGTACCGTTGTAAGCAGATGTAGGTATGTTAATAGTACCTGTTTGTACCGCTGTAGACGCAGTAGTAGTGCTATATACACTTTCAGAGTCACTAAATACACCGTCCTGGTTAAGGTCTATCCAAACCCTGAATGTTTGAGAGTAAGCAGAACCTGCTTGTAGTGAAATTGTCATATCAGTACCAGCAACCGCTGTCGCTGTAAGGGCGCTATAATACGTATAATCTGCCGCAGTATCTCCCGAACCATTGTTTGTAATACCGCCAAAACTAAAGTTGTTTATGTAGTCTCCAGACTGGCCACCGCTTGAAACAGTAGGTGTACAGTAAGTAAGCGGTACAGCAGAAACCCCACCATTACCCGTTAGGGCCACTACAGAGTTATAGCATACTTCAGATGTAGCCGGTGTAACAGTAACATCTGTAGGTAAAGGGTTTACAGAAACCGCAAATGTAGCATTTACCACACAAGGACCCGCAGACTGCGAAGCTGTAAGAACATACTCAGTAGTTACAGTAGGGTTAAATACCCAGCCGGTAGCAGCAGAACCACTAACACCTTCGGCAGGTGACCAAGCGTAAGTATCGTATGAAGAAAGGCCTTCGGTTACAGTAACAGTAACAGTGTTTGAACCTGCACATACTGTGTCTGAAGCAGCACTGATAGCAAATGCAGCCGGTGTAGCAACAGAGAAAGTATCAACAGTAGTAGCCACTCCGGCTACTGTTGTTACACTAACAACTCCACTAACACCCGCAGGTACATTAGCAGTAATTTGTGTAGTAGTATTTGTAGTAACAGGTACAGCTGTACCACCTATTGTAAGAGAGGCATTGCCAATGGCAGTACCTGTAATGGTAATTACACCATCTGCAGCACAGTAACTGGCTGGTGTAAAGCCTGTAATTACAGGAGCAGCCGGCATAGTTACTACAAGTGTATAATCTTCATAGCTACCGTATGCACCTGCGTAACATGTAGTTCCACCAGTATCATTATCTGTACCACCAATCCTCATTGTATGAGAACCTATAACTGAGGCAAGAGCCGGTACCTGGAATGAACCAGATAGTGTTGTAGGGTTAGCATTAGTAGAAAGACCAAAGTAAACCTGCTCACCATCATCATCAAAATCTGCATCGTTATTCCAGTCTACCCATATTTTAGTACCGTAAGTATATCCTGTAGCATAAGTAATACTAAAGTTTACAGTAGAACCTGCATCTGCTGATGTAGACTGTGTTGTGTAGTTTGCATAGTTACCTGTTTCACCTGTGGTAGTGTTATTAATAGTACCCATGGTAACATTTGTAATACCACTTCCATCTACAGATGTAGGAGCCGGTGTACAGTATCCTGTATAAAAACTTACAGGACCAACCCATGAACTGGTTTGCGAATCAGAACATGTAGACCTTACCCAAATATAGTAGTTTGTATTTGCAGTAAGCCCACTAAGGTTATAACTTGTAGAAGTTACAGGAAGCGAACCTGTTTCATCTGTAACCGCAGTAGGAGCAGTATTGGTTGTAGAAACATAATAGTCATAACCACTTGGCGCTACCTGTGGTGCTGTAAAGCTGAAGCTACCATTTGTAAAATCAGTATTATCTGCCACCAATCCTGTAGGAGGAAGACATGAAGCTAACGTTCCTTCAAACTGAATACGAGCCAGCGTAGCAGTACGTGTGCCTGAAGGCGGTGAGGCCGGATCAGGGTTATTAGAATCGCTTCTGTAATAAATACCGGTATTTGAAGCCCCTGTATAAGAACCAAAATACACATTACTATTAGAATACGAAGGAGCGTTTTCATCTACAGCCACAATAAGATTGCTGGTAGCATCGTAGTTAAAAGGCGTAGTAAGCGTTATTTCCATCCAGCTGTTATCTACAGGAGTTACTGTGCCCGTAAATACCTGCGTTAGGTTAGCTACAGGTTCCCAGTCTGTACTAGACGAAAAACTTGTTTTACTCGTATGCCCCAAATACACTGTCCAGTTATTCCAGGTTGAAATAGTGGCCGAAGCATTACTTACGTAAAACCTAATCTTAGTAATGTTTCCCGCTACACCTCCTCCGGTTGCATACTCACTAGCTTTTACAATCTGCTGTGAATAGGTATAACCATAGTAAGCGGTTACAGGTATGTTGGCACTACTATTAGCAGTACCCGAACCAATACCGATTGTACCTGTTTGGGAATACCCAAACTGAACAAAAGAAAGCGCACACAACATCAGGAATGCTGTGTAACAGCGTTTTAAATGAAAATAATCAGTAAAACGCGTCAAAAAAGTAATTTTTCTCATTTAACAGTAGTTTAATATTCACGAAATATAGTAAAATAATAACAATATTACATTTTTCGCAATTATTTTAAAAGAACATCAAACTAAATGTTAAACAAAAAAAAATACCCAAAACAACCACAACAATACTTATATTATTCTTATTTATTATGTTAATTTAACATTATTAAACACAATTCATTTAAAGAAAATCATTAATAAAATTGTGTTAATACAAGCATTTATTTGCTTAATCTTATATGAAATATTTTTTTTAATGTTAAAAAGTTACAGTTTTAACCCAGAGCACTAAAACCACTTTTTGGTTATTCACATTACATTAACACAACATATGAAAATGAATTAATAATTATCATAAACAAAAAGGCCTCCCTTAAAGGGAGGCCTTTCATTGCATCTGTTAAAAGTATTAACCTATACTTTCTATATTAACTACTTCATTGGTCTCAGCTGTATAATCTACACCCGGAATTTCAAATCCAAAAAGATTATAAAAATCTTTGCGGTAACCTTCAAGGTCGCCTATTTCAGCAAGGTTTTCGGTATCGGCTTTTGTCCAAAGCTCAGATACTTTTGCCTGAACATCATCACGCATTTCCCAGTCGTCTATTCGTATACGGCCTTTATCATCTACAGGTACTTCACCTCCGGTATAAAGCCTTTCGCGATACAGACGGTCTATTTGCTCTATAGTACCCTCGTGCAAGCCCATTTCTTTCATGGTCTTGTACAGTAGTGATATATATAAAGGAATAACCGGTATTGCAGAACTTGCCTGAGTAACCAGTGCTTTGTTTACCGAAACGTATGCTTTACCGTTAATATCCTTAAGGCTATCTGAAATTTCAAAAGCAGTAGCCTCAAGATGGTCTTTAGCCTGACCGATGGTACCTTTACGGTAAACCGCTTCAGTAACCGATGGCCCTATATAAGAGTATGCCACAGTAGTAGCGCCTTCGGCAAGTACACCCGCCGCTTTAAGAGCGTCTATCCACATAGCCCAGTCTTCACCACCCATTACGGTAATGGTGTTCTCTACATCGCCTTCAACAGCCGGTTGAATAGTAACCTCAGAAACCTTACCCGTATGAAAATCTACGGTTTTGTTACTGAATACGCCACCAATAGGCTTAAGCACACTGCGGTGCAGCACACCTGTAACCGGATGCTGGCGCACCGGAGAAGCAAGGCTGTATACCACAAGGTCTACCTGGCCAAGGTCGGCTTTAATAATATCTATGGCCTGTTGTTTTACTTCGTTGCTAAACGCATCTCCGTTAATGCTTTTTGCATAAAGGCCGGCAGCGTGGGCTTCGTTTTCAAAAGCAGCACTGTTGTACCATCCTGCAGTAGCAGTTTTACCTTCGGCAGGTTCTTTTTCAAAGAAAACACCCAGTGTAGCGGCACTGCTACCAAAGGCCGCTGTAATACGCGAAGCAAGGCCAAAGCCTGTAGAAGCACCTACAACAAGTACTTTTTTAGGACCATTAGCTATTTCGCCATGTGATTTTACGTATTCGATTTGGTTTTTTACGCTTTGCGCGGCACCCACAGGGTGAGCCGTAAGGCATATAAAGCCACGCATTCTTGGTTCTATGATCATAACTGTTTAATTCAGTATTTTTTATTCGTACTTATCGTTTTCGACAAGCAAAGATAAAAAACTAAAATAACTATGTAGTATATTATGTAATTTTAGCCAATAAACTAATCAACTACATGAACGACCTGCTAAACGAAGACGAGTTTTTACCGAAAGAACACAATACAAGATGGTGGTTTTGGCAGTTTTTTATATATTCTTTTTTAGGAGAAGTAACTATATTACTGATTTTTAAGTACGTCATTCATTTTTCAAGCGAAACCGTATCAAGGCTGGTAGGCATCTCAAATAACTTTATTCTACCCCTTGCTATTTCTATGATGATGGTATTTGGCAAAAAAGAAGTGCTAATTCACAATAAAAAGGGCACAATCGCATTGGCTGTATTAATACTTCAATTATGCTATCTCTCTCCTATTATCGTAATGTCATACATAAAGATATATAACACAATATTTTCGCAAGATGTAGATACAGAAATAATAGTTATCTATGCTATAAGCCCTTTGTTTAGTATAGTAGTGAATTATATAATAGCCATAGCAATTATATTACCTATAGTAAACCGCGTACAGAAAATTAAAAACAAACCAATGCAATCATAAAATGAACGACCTGCTTAATGAAGAAGAATTTTTACCGAAAGAGTATAATCCAAAGGGATGGTTTGTAAAATTTCACATTGTGGCTTGCCTGTTATCGCTGATAGGGTTTGGTATGGTAAGGTATTACAGGAGCTTATTTACAAATACTACGGCAACAATAACAATAATTTTTACATTTTTGGTACCTCTTATTTTGTCACTGATCATGATTTTACCAAAAAGAGAAATCCTGTTACAATTGAAGCCCCGTACCGTTGCTTATAAAATTTTACTACTCAATATATTTTGTTGCACTGTAATTTTAGCTTTAGGGTTGATAAAACCATTAATACACTCAGAGCTAAATTTAGAAACCCTCAAATATACTGCACTTGTTATTCTTTTAATGTTAGCCATATATGCAATTGTTTATGGTATTTCAATGGCAATAATAATCCCAATACTAAAAAGAGCCCAAAGAATAAATAAACTACCCCAATAACGCCCTGGCATGCGTTAATGCCGATTCGCTTACATCCTTGCCGCTAAGCATTTCGGCTATTTCGCGGATGCGTTCGTCGCCTGTTAGTAGTTTCAGTTCACTTACCGTAGTATCACCCTGGGTTTTCTTAAATACTTTGTAGTGGGTAGTACCTTTAGCAGCAATCTGCGGCAGGTGCGTTATGGCAAATACCTGCATATCGTTACTCATGCCCTTCATAATATCGCCCATTTTTATGGCTATTTCACCCGAAACACCGGTGTCTATTTCGTCAAAAATAATGGTAGGCAGTTTAGAATACGTAGCCAATACCGCCTTTACCGCAAGCATAATACGCGACATCTCGCCACCCGAAGCTACCTTTTTCAGCAACCCGAAATCAGTACCTTTATTAGCAGAGAACAACAGGTTAATGCTATCCTTACCGTTTGCATAATAGGTTTCGCCCTGCCCTATTTCAAATTTAAAACGTGAGTTCGGCATACCCAGTTGCACGAGTATCTCCGTAATTTTATCTACCAATACCGGCACTGCCGCTACCCTTTTTTCATGCAGAGCTTCGGCTGTTGCATCAGCTTCTGTTTTTGTACGTTGTACCTCGGCTTCTTTTTCGGCAATAGCCTCATCCAGCCCTTCCGCAAAAACTACTTTTTCGCTTAACTCCTGCTGTATGGCCATAAGCTCCTCTACGCTAGCCACGCTGTGTTTTTTTTGTAACGAATAAATAAGCTGTAGCTTCTGGTTTACCTGCTCCAGGGCTTCGGGGTCGTTTACCAGCCCCTCATATTCCTGCGAAAGACTTTCAGACACATCATCAAGCTCTATAATAAGGCTGTTTACCCTGTCGTAATATACAGCATATTCTTCAGACAAGCCACTTATTTTTTGCAATGCCTGGCGAATTTCTTTCAGGTTTTGCACAGCGCCTACCTGCTCCTCTGTAGCCACTGCTATGGCCTTAGCCATATTTTCGCGGATAAACTCCACATTACTCAGCTTTTCAAGTTCGGACTCAAGCTCGGCCTGTTCACCCGCTTTAAGCTTTGCAGCCTCCAGCTCGTTTAGCAAAAACGTATTATAGTCCTGCTCCCTGTTTATAGTAGCTTTTTGCTCAGTTAACTTTTTAAGCGCACTCTGCGCCGACTTATATACTGCCAATTGTTTTTTGTACACCTCTAATAAAGCCGCATTGCCGGCCACGGCATCCAGTATTTGCATCTGGTATTGCTCGTCGCTAAGCTCACGGGTTTGTTGCTGGCTGTGTATATCTATAAGGAAATTACCCAGTTCCTGCACTTCTGCAAGGTTTACAGGGCTGTCGTTTATAAACGCGCGGCTTTTACCCGAAGGAAGTATTTCGCGGCGAATAATAGTTACATCCTCATAGTCGAGGTCGTTTTGCTCAAAAAAATCACGGAGGTTGTACCCGGAAATTTTAAAATGCGCTTCTACCACGCATTTCTGTTCCTTGTCTTTAAGCGAACCAAGGTCGGCACGGTTACCCGATACCAAACCCAGCGCCCCAAGCAGAATGGATTTACCGGCGCCCGTTTCTCCTGTAATGATGGAAAAACTGCCCGAAAAATCGATATGAAGGTGCTCTATGAGCGCAAAATTTTTAATTTGAAGTGTTTGCAGCATAAGGGTTCAGGTGCAAATTGCTTTACAAATATAGGTAAATTTCAGGGCAAATATGCTACAACATCAATTTACGCCCAAACCATTACTTTCCAAACATTTATAGGTTACGGTCTCTACCGTCGAACATATAAATCCATAACATGCGCGATAGCCGGAAGTTAAACATACTCAGTACTACAGCCATTACAGCAACGCCTCCTATCATGGCTCCAAAGTTTTTTGTAAAAAACTGCATTACTATAAACAGTGCCACCATTTCGGCTACGGCAAGCGCATAGCTTACATACATAGCTCCAAAAAAATAGCCTGTTTCCTTATGAAAGTGATGCCCGCAGCAACTACAAGTTTTGTACATTTTAGGCATCCTGAACAAAAAAACATTCCCTTTGGTTTCAAACACCTGGCCTTCTCCGCATTTAGGGCATTTTTCAGTAATAATATCATGAAAATGTGACATACTCATAAAATTTTGATATACAAATTTACCCCAAAAACACAACTTGGGGCAATAGCACATATACGCAAAAATTTGTACTTTTAGGACATTAAGATGCTCCACCCTGATGAAACCTGTACACGTACTCAATATAAACCAGTTTAGCAACGATGATAAAGAGGATTTCCATACAAATACACTGGAAAACCATTTGCAAACGCGCCATAAGGACATAGCCGAACCCCACAGTCATAACTTTTACCTGGCCATACTATTTACAAAAGGTACCGGACGGCATGAAATAGACTTTGCCGATTATGAGGTGAAGTCCGGAGCACTGTTCTTCCTGAACCCGGGGCAAACCCACCACTGGACACTTTCGCCCGATACAGAAGGGTATATCTTTTTTCATACGCGCGACTACTATGAACAGTATTATACACAGAACAAACTATCGGTCTTTCCTTTCTTTTTTAGCATGCACAGCAGCCCGTGCATATATCTTGAAGGAAAAGAACTTCGACAAACAGAAAGCTACTTCAATAGTATTTTGCAGGAAAGCTTATCAGGCAACAGTTTTAAGAAACCTGCAATAATGAGTTATATAAACCTTATATACATTACCGCATCAAGGACATTTCAGGAGACAGCAAACACAGAGCATAACCATAATAACAGCAATTACTATACAAAATTCAGGCAGTTTGAAAGCCTGGTCGAAGAGCATTTTATACAGGAAAAGCTGCCGGTATTCTATGCTGAAAAAATGCACATAACACCACGTCACCTAAACCGCATAGCACAAATAACCACAGGAAAAACAGCAACCGATGCCATACTGGACCGGGTTTTACTGGAAGCTAAAAAAGAACTGGTACTACGGCGGGGCAACTTTAAAAGTATAGCCGAAGTGTTGGGCTACACAGATTACGCCTATTTTTCGAGGATATTTAAAAATAAGACCGGAGAAACCCCAAGCGATTTTGCAAAACGATATACAAAAGCATAATGACAAAAACACCAAACGTTATAGGCAGCGCCCCCATACTGGCCGTAACCGATGTACAGGAAACAGTAAACTATTATATAGAAAAACTGGGATTTGAGCTTATAGCTACCTTACTGCAACCTCCGGTATACGGAATGGTACAGCGTAATGGTTTCCAAGTGCATTTTGGAAAAACCGAAGTACATACGCCCAACAGCAAACACAGGAATGACTTGCCGGATTTCATTTTATGGATACCCGAAATTGATGCGTTTTATAACGAAATAAAGCAACGTGGCGCAACTATAATAACCGAAATAGCACTCCGCCCATACGGAAGCCGCGAATTTACTATAGAAGATAATAACGGCTACAGGATACTTATAGATGACTAATTATTAGCAATAATAAATACCTCTACCCTACGGTTTGCCTCGCGCTCTGCAGGTGTCTTTTCAGGGATAGTGTAAATAGGTTTAGACACACCGAAGCCTTCAAAAGAAAGGCGGCTTTTTTCTATACCATTCTGAAAAAGGAACATCATTACCGCCTTGGCACGCTGGGTAGAAAGGTCTTGACGGTCTTTGGTCATGCAGCATACGTGGCCCTGTAGTTTTATTTTTAAGGCAGGATTAGAACGCATTACCTCTAATAGTTCAAATAGCCTTGGGCGTGAATCAGGCATTACAGCAAACGTATTTTCCTGAAAATTAAGATTGGGTATCACAATCGTTTCGCCGGTTTTAGCCGTGTTTATACGGTTCATAAACGCCACATCGAGTTTCATATCATCGTATCCGCCACGCATATTAGCCACTTTTATAGTTGCCGGAAACTCTATAGGCTTAACTGTTTCTACCGGTTTAGACGGCTGAATTTGTATTCCTAATATCTGGTTTTCCTTATCCAGGTCTTTCTCTAGCAAATAGTAGATTGTAGCCTTACGGTTCTTGGCCTTTACGGCATCCTGCTTGTGCAGTTTACCAAAGCTGCGGGTTTTAAAATCCTGGCGGATTTTCATGTTACCCTTAACTATATCATATACAAAACTTACCCTACGCTGTGCAAGTGTATCGTTTAGCCCTACAGAGCCATCTTCGTCTGTATAACCGTTTATAGCAAGTATCTTAGATGTTTTGTTAGAAGCCATCCATTCGCGCAGGCGTGACTGTTCGGCACTACTCAGTTCATGTTTATTGGTTTCAAAATATACCGAAAACTGCTCCTGGGCGTAACCTGTCACAGTAGCAAAAAAACACAGCAATACAAAACAAATACGGTTCATAGACTATAAAATGATTTTACTGTAAACGAAGGTAAACTTTATTTTATTACCGCCACAGGATATTTATAAAATGATAACATAAAAAAATCCCCCAAACCACTGGTTTAGGGGACAAAATATAAAAATAAAAAACGGCAATTAGTTCTTGATTACCTTTTTGCTAATCGTACCGCTATCAGATGTAATATTCATAACATATACTCCGGTAGCAAGATCAGCTATACTAACCTGGGCAGTAGTAGTAGCGCTCATTTGTTGAGTTTTTACTACACGTCCGTTAATATCTGTAAACGACACTGCATTTATAGTAGCATTACCTGCAGATACGTTAACAACATCTGTTGCAGGGTTAGGATACACAGAGAAAGCAGGCTTAGTATTAACAGCTACTGCAGCAGTAGCTTCCGCTACAACCACATTATCTATGTACCAAGAAGTATCTCCGTCATCAGCTAAAAACTGAACCAGGTTAACAGCTACAGGTACACCTTCATAGAATGCACTGGTAAATACTAACTCTTCGTTTACATAATAATAGATTTCATTGTTATCTACGTTATATTCTACCTTTATGTTAGTCCACACTTCAGCATCTACGCTACCTATAAGTTGGTAATCAGAGTCGCCATCACCATAGAATACATAAATACCACCACTGGCATAGTAAAAATACAATGTAGAAGCCGTAGTGTATACAGATGAAGCGTAGTTAAGACCGCTGATTTGGAAACCTGTACCCGATGAAGAAATAGCATCGGTAAGCACATCCATAGAAATACTGTAATTAGTATAAGGGTTGTTAAAATAAAGGTACCCCCCCGTATAATCATTTGTGGTAGGAGCAGAGAACTTTAGTGAATTTTCTCCATCGTTGGCATAGTCACTAGACACTTCCATTGGGTCAGTATCAGAGAAAGTTCCCCAGTAACTGCTTTGGCCCGTAATATCTCCTGTAGTAAATCCTTCAGCTTCTTCAAACGAAAATGTAAGCTGAGCATTGGCTGTAAAAAATGCTAGAAACAAACAGCCTGCAAGTAAAAATCTTTTCATTATAGTGATAGTTTTAATTTCTGTAAAGAAAACAAAAACCATCCTGCTTAAAAAACCCCTAAAAGGCCGTTTACCGCACAAAATAGCGGGATTACCTCCTAAAAAAAACGGGGGTATAAAAAACTACGTCAAATTAAGACTCTTATTACAAAAAAGCTCATCACCTCGTAGAGCTAATTAAACAGTACTATAATTAAAACAGCAGTAAACAAAAAAAAGCCCCGGATAATCCGGGGCTTCAAAGTATATTTTAAAGGTATACTAATTAGTTTTTAACAACTTTCTTAGTTACTGAACCTTTATCAGAGTTGATAGTCATCATGTAAACACCAGTAGCAAGGTCTGAAACGTTTACCTGAGCGTTAGCAACACCGTCAAAGCTAAGAGCTTTTACTGTACGGCCGTTGATATCAGTTACGTTAACACCGTTGATAAGAGCAGCACCTGTGTTAGAAATGTTAACTACGTTAGTAGCAGGGTTAGGGTATACAGTAAGTTTAGAAACTTCGTTACCTTTAACACCAGCAGTTACATCAATCCATACGTTATCAAGGAAAAGTGCAGTTTGTGTAGCTGAAGTTTGAGCAGCATCAGTAGTGTACTCAAATAGGAAATAGTATACACCAGCAGCAGATGGAGTAAAATCGTAAGTGAAAGACTCGTAATCAGTCCCTGTAAATCCAGTGATTTCAGCAGCAACTTCCATTGTTGTAGGATCTAGTTCAGTACCGTAAAGTACAATTAGGTTAGACTCAGCAGGAGAAGCACCTGAAGTAAGCGCAAGTGAAGCTATGTCAAAGCTAAGAGTAACGCTAGTTGCAGGCAAGTTGATAGGACGAGATACAAAGTACACATCACTAGCAGCAGAAGTAGAACCTACTACAGCCATTTGAAGATCACCATCTGTAGGAGTTACAGTTGAAGGCGAAGTGATTGTACCGTACTGACCCCAAGAGTTACCAGCAGCAGTTACACTTTCCCAACCGTTAAGGTTGTTATCTTCGAATGAGTTACCGTAAGCAAGATCAGCCGGCTCAAATGCAGTTGTAAAAGTGATAGGGCCAGTCCAAGTACTGTAGTCACCGTTATCACAGTTAGTCCTGATGTAGAAATCATAGTCAGTACCAGACTGAAGGCCTGATAAGTCAGCTTGCTCAGCATCAGTATCATACACGTCACCTGTAGACATATCTTCACCAGAAAGCACATAAACATACTGATAACCTACCGGCTCACCGTTTACAGGAGCAGTCCATCCTATAGACACCTCATTGTAAGTAGGAGTAGAAAGGTAAGTAAATGTAGTAGCAGAGAAACATGTAGCCTCAGTAAAGTCAAAAGACCATGTAAAACCTGTAGCTAACCACCTGTCATCCCATACAATGTAGTAGTAAGTATCAGCAATAGCCTCAAAAGTAACGTAAGAACGGTAGTCAGAAGTACTAACGTCGTCATTACCTGTTAAACAAGTAAGACCTGTACATTCACCTGTTGCTTCATAAACACTCACCCTTGTGTCATTAACGTCGTTGTTTAGAGGTGTTTCTGCAATGTTAGATGCAATGGTTACAACACCGCTGTTTTCTGCGTAGTAAACATACCACTCTCCGTTTGGAGAAGAAGCAGCCTGAGACCAGCAGCCAGTTTGGTAAGTACCGTTAATAGCGTCAACTACGTTAAGACCCTGGTTAGGTACCGTAGCAGTAGCACATGTATTCCCTTGTGCATTGGCCCCAAGGATAGAGCCGAAAAGTAAAGCTCCAAGAAGTAAATGTCTTTTCATGATGATAGTTTTTATTTTTCCCCAAAAATAGTAAAAAATATATACGTTACAATTTATTTATATTAAATTTATACAAAAAACTGGTGTAATATGTAGTATTTCAATAATATGAGTGTAAAAAAATTAACACTATTAATTGTAAAAACCGCCTTACAAACCCGAAATTAACTTAAAATCAGCCAGTACCAGTGCCGCCATTGCTTCTACAATAGGCACTGCACGCGGCACCACACAAGGATCGTGCCTGCCTTTGCCATGCATTTCCACTACATTTCCGGCACTGTCTATAGTCTGCTGGGCCTGCATAATGGTAGCCACCGGCTTAAAAGCTACCCTAAAGTAAATATCCATACCGTTACTAATACCACCCTGTATCCCGCCTGAAAGGTTCGTTTTGGTAGTACCATCTACATTAAAAATATCGTTATGGTCACTGCCGCGCATCTTAGCACCACAAAAACCACTACCATATTCAAAACCTTTTACGGCATTAATGCTTAGCATTGCTTTACCCAGTTCGGCATGTAGTTTATCAAAAACAGGCTCGCCCAGTCCGGCAGGTACATTTTTTATAACACAGGTTACAGTACCACCTACGGTATCACCGTCTTTACGTACCTCCTTAATATAGTCTTCCATTTTTGCCGCCACCTCAGCATCCGGGCAGCGCACCGCATTACTTTCTACAAGGCTAAAATCAATATCCTGGTAAGGCTTCTCTAAAAAAAGATCTCCCACAGATGATGTGTAAGCCTGTATGGTAATACCCGGTAACACTTGGCGGGCTATAGCACCTCCCACTACCCTGCTTATGGTTTCGCGGGCGCTACTGCGTCCGCCTCCACGGTAGTCGCGCACCCCTACCCCATACTTTTTATCATAGGTATAATCAGCATGCGACGGGCGGTACACATCTTTAATATGAGAATAGTCGTTACTCTTCTGGTTAGTATTAGGCACCATAAATCCTATAGGCGCACCTGTAGTTCTCCCTTCAAATATTCCTGAAAGAAACTGCACCTCATCGGGCTCCTTACGTTGTGTTACTATAGCACTTTGGCCGGGCTTACGGCGGTTAAGCTCATATTGTATAGCATCCATATCCAGCGTTATGCCCGCCGGGCAGCCGTCTATTACGCCGCCTACAGCAACGCCATGCGATTCGCCAAATGTTGTAAGCCTGAAAAGTGTTCCGTAGGTATTCCCTGCCATGTTTCCTGTATTGATTTTAAACAAATGTAACAAATACTCACCCTTTTACAGAATAAAATTTTTAGAAACAATACCATAATATAGTATTGCAACGGCAAAACATTTTATTAATCTTATAGTAACCAACAGATTATAACCACACCCTTCTTTTGCAAGAAACACGACAGATGAAAAAAAGAGTTGTAGATATTGTAGTATTGTCCGATATCCATCTTGGCACATACGGCTGCCACGCCAAAGAACTACTACACTACCTTTCAAGCATTAAACCCAAAACACTTATCCTAAACGGAGATATTATAGACATCTGGCAATTCAGAAAATCGTATTTTCCTAAATCACACCTTAAAGTAGTAAAAAAACTGCTAGACTTTGCCGCCAAAGGCACCCGTGTGTATTACATAACCGGTAACCACGACGAAATGCTGCGCAAATTTGCAGATACTACCATGGGCAACTTTAGCATAGTAAATAAGGTAGTATTGGAACTCGATGGTAAAAAAGCATGGTTCTTCCACGGTGATGTTTTCGATAGCTCAGTACACTCTGCTAAGTGGATAGCCAAGCTGGGAGGCCTGGGATATGACTACCTTATATTATTAAACCGTTTTGTAAACTGGATATTGGTAAAAATGGGCCGTGAACCATATTCTCTTTCCAAAAAAATAAAGTCGGGAGTAAAACAGGCTGTTAAGTTTATTTCAGATTTTGAAACCACCGCCGCAGACATTGCCATAGAAAACAACTACGACTACGTAGTGTGCGGGCACATACACGAACCCTCTATGACGGTTAAAGAAAACAAGAAAGGAAGTGTTGCCTACCTTAATTCGGGCGACTGGATAGAAAACCTTACCGCACTGGAATACCACAAGAAAAAATGGAAACTGTACCGCTACAGCGAGGAAGCTCCTAAAATTCAAACTATTGAGGAAGAACCAGAAGCTGAGTTACAGCTGGAACACCAACTTGTTGCTACTCTAATATTTAACAAAAATTAATCAGGAAATATCTTAAAATGTTAGTTATATTAGCGCAAAACTTAATATGACCCTAACACTAATGAAAAAAATTGCTTACACGCTTACTGCTCTTATGGCTGTAATGGCTTTTTCATGCGGCAGCGACGACGATGCCGGAAACGGCGGAAATAATACTGATGTGTACCTTCCACTGGATAATGGAAATTACTGGGTATACGACACCACTACCGAAAGTACTGATGGTAGCGCAGATTCATCGGGTCGTGACTCTTTATATGTAGCTAACGATACCGTAATAGGCACTAACACCTATAAGAAATTTAAAACCCTGGCTGCAGCCACCGGCTTCTACTCAGGTTCACTTAGCGGAAACGGTGTAAGACTTTCTGATGGCAAGCTACTGGTTACCGGAAGTACATCGGTAGCCGTATCGGCAGACATACCGTTTAGCATAGCCATTACTGATTTTGCTTTTTTTGATGCTAATGCCACGTCGGGCCAGCAAATAGGCAGCACCTCAGGTTCATTTCAGCAAACTATAGAGGGTCTTCCACTAACATTTACCTACACCTTAAAAACTACCGCAGGTGACGATGCCGAGAGCCTTACTGTAAATGGCAGTAACTATACCAATATTAAAACGGTACTTACTACACTTACCCTAAAAATAACTCTTGACACCTTCAGCCTTACTATGCTACCACAACAAGATGTGGTAGTGTCTACACAATATTTTGCTCAAGGTGTGGGCGTAGTAAAAACCTCAACAGACATTACCTACAACCTGGCCGACTTCTCGTCTCTGGGCATTACACTACCTATACCGCAAAGCGGAAGCGCCCACCAAGACGAAGTATTGGACACCTATAGTGTAGATTAAGCAGCAACTATAAAGGCCCCTACTTGGCAAAGCCTTTATTATTAATAAAATAGCAAAAAAGTAATAATAGCCACTAAAAGCTTTTAAAAAGCGTGGTTATTATTACTTTTTTTATTTTTAATTGTTAAAAGCCCTACAACAAAGGCCTTAGAATTTTTAACAAAAATCTAACTGTTAAAACTTTAACATAATACAATTCTTACTAATACAGTAGTTATAATTTTGGATAAGGAAAATAAAACGACTACTATCATTATGAAAAAAGTATTATTTACAGCGTTTTTGTTAGCAGGGATTGCTCTAAGCGCACAAGCACAGGATCGCAAAAATGCACTTGGTGTAAGGTTGGGTAGCAACGATGGTTTTGGTGCTGAAGTTTCTTACCAAAGGGATTTATCAAGTAACCACAGGCTGGAGCTGGATTTAGGATGGAGAGATTCAGATCACTGGAACGCTGTAAAGCTTGCCGGTTTGTACCAGTGGGTATGGAACATAGAAAACGGATTTGACTGGTATGCCGGTGTAGGTGGTGGTGTAGGATCATGGAGCCATGACGATTATGGTCCTTATGACGGTGATGACAGCGGAGCATTTATATTTGCTGCCGGTGACATAGGTATAGAATATAACTTTGATATTCCACTACAAATTTCCCTTGACCTAAGGCCGGAAGTATATTTTAACGACGAATACCGAGGTGATAACTTTGGTGCCGATTTTGGTCTGGGTGTACGTTACAAATTCTAAAAATAAAACACCATAAACTGTCCCGATAGCATTAGCTATCGGGATTTTTTGTTTAAAACGGGGTTTGTATCTCTGAAAATCAGTTTACAGCGGGCTAACATTAAATTTATGATAAATAAACCACCACATATACTGCCGAATGAAAAAAGATGTAAATTAGTTTTTACAATTTTTTACTGAAATGCTCGAAAAAGTAATTGTAGGAAGCGAAGAATGGTGCGCTTTTCCTGAACTAGGAATACCTACTATAAAAGCCCGTGTAGATTCGGGCGCAAAAACCTCTGCCCTTCACGCCCTAAACATTGTACCCTTTGAAAAGGACGGTGAAAGCTGGGTAAAATTTGACATTCACCCCATACAAAATAACACCAAGGCTGTAATACACAGCGAAGCCCCGCTTATAGACAAGCGCGTGGTAAAAAGCAGTAGCGGCTACCGCGAACAACGCTATGTAATAAAAACCCGCATACAGGTAGGCGACCAGGACTGGGAAATAGAAATGACCCTGACCAACCGCGACTCTATGGGTTTCCGGATGCTGCTGGGTCGTGAGGCTATGAGTGGCCGTATATTGGTAGACCCTGAGCAGAAATACCTGCTGGGTCAGCCTACGAAGGAAAAATTAAAGGAGTACTACGAAAAAGGCGACGAAGAAAAACGCGGCCTGCGCATAGGTGTACTCGCCAGCAACCCGGAGCTGTACAGCAACCGCCGTATTATGGAGGCAGGCGAAATGCGCGGACACGAAATGCATTTCCTGAACCTTAAGTACTGCTACATGAAGCTGGATGCCGATAAGCCCGAAATACACTACCGTGGCGGACGCGTACTAAACGACTTCGACGCCATAATACCCCGCATACGCCCCAGTATGACGTTTTATGGCTGTGCCCTGACCCGCCATTTTGAGGCGCTTAAGGTATTTTGCCTAAACTCGGCAGCAGCTATAAGCCAAAGCCGCGACAAATTATATTCATTACAATTATTGCTAAACAGCGGTATAGACATCCCTACCACAGGGTTTGCTAACTCGCCACTGGATACTAACGACCTAATAAAAATGGTAGGCGGAAGTCCGCTTATTGTAAAATTGCTTGAAGGCACACAAGGCAAAGGTGTGGTACTGGCCGAAACCAAAAAAGCCGCCGAAAGTGTTATAAACGCATTTAAGAGCCTTAACGCAAACATACTGGTACAGGAATTTATTAAGGAAGCAAACGGCAAGGACATCCGCTGCTTTGTTATAGACGGCAAAGTGGTGGCTTCCATTCAGCGTGAAGCACTACCGGGAGAGTTTAGGGCAAACATTCACCTGGGCGGAACCGCCAGCGTTATAAAAGCTACCCCCGACGAAAAACGTATCGCCATAAAAGCTGCCAAGGCCATGAACCTTAAAGTAGCCGGCGTAGATATTATCCGTTCTTCAAAAGGGCCGCTGTTGCTGGAGGTAAACTCGTCTCCGGGGCTTGAAGGTATAGAAGGTGCTACCCAAAAAGACATAGCCGGAGAAATGATTAAGGCCATAGAGAAAAACTTTAAATGGAAATAAGTGAATAAAACACTCATATTAGTACCGGCGGTAATAGGCACATTCATTACTATAATAGGCTATTACCTAAGTATAATGCATTGGCCGGGCGGGCACAATCTGCTATTAACAGGCGGTATACTGGTACTGGTAAGCGTGATGCTTATTTTTGTAAACCTTTTTAAGAAGGGAGACTGATAACCGACAAGATATAAAACAGTAAAGGCTACCTGTATAAGGTGGCCTTTACTGTTTTTGTAATACAATTTTTATAAACAGTTTTACGTTAATTAACTAAAGTGCATATTGGTTTTAACAAGTGCTTTGTCTATATTTATCGTGAAGTAAAGGTCTAAAAATTTTATAACCTCTCCGCCATGAAAACAACATTACTATTTGCTTTTGCCTTACTATTAAATTTAGCCCTTTACGGCCAGGAGGGCTGTACGAAGTTTAAGGATGGTACCTTTAAGGTAACCGATCCGGCAACAAAAAAAACGAGCATCATTACGCGTAGTGGCAACAAACAAACCGAAAAAATGGAAGATGCCGAAGAGGTGTACGATTTTGATGTGGTTTGGGTAGACGATTGCACCTATACTATTACCCCTACAGCTGCTACCGCTGCACGAAATGAAACCCTGCAAAAAGCCGGAACCATGCTGGTAAAAATCACCAAAGTAAAAGAACACTCGTATATACAGCGTGTTACTGTAGCCAGCAACCCTAAGTACCGAAGGATAGACGAGGTGTTTTTAGTAGAGCCTTCTAAGTAGATGGAGAATTTTGACAACACTATTCGTTCAATCATCATAATTGCCTTTATTTCCGGGATTATTTATAATTACATTTTTAAAGAGAAAAATATTCGGCGTAACGGAGGTGATGTAATTATATCCAATCCCAAAACATATAACAAAAGTAAAACAGTCGAACATGGGGATATTGAATTAAATGGAGTATATACATACGAATTAACTGAAAACATTAGGATTTCGTATGAGAGTATACTTAAAATTGCCGCTATCCCGAATTCAAATAAATTAGCTTTACTTAGGGTCAATTCGTCTTATGAACTTTTTATAGAAGTAATCGATTTTGAAAAAAACACTTCAGAAAATGTTATTTTTAAAGAGAAGTTTTATAAAACAATTGATAACTTTAATAAAAGTGACAAAATTAAGTATGAATACCCTCCCCCTCCCTTAAACGGAAGCCTTGTAAACCATGTATCGCGATTCTACATTTTTTCTGAAAAATATTTTTATCTAAAGATCATATCAGCTCAAAGTTTCGATATTACCTTTGATTTTGAAGGAAATATCATAAACCGCCGGGAAATTGTAAAACAGGATTATAAACCCGGCTCTCATCGTCCGTCTTTCGTTGGTTTCACAGGTAAATATTATGTTACCGACGATTTTGAATTCCTTGATTTGGAAAGTTTCGAAAAACACAGCCTTGACAACTTTATCACGGATTTTTTTGATGATGATGATTTTTTTTACATACGCTATATGGAAGGGTATTCGTTATTTACACTCAGCCATAAAAACTTATTTGGTATTACTTTTTTTGATAAAGACGGAAACAATCCCCGGGGAAGGTACAGCATTTTCAAAATAGACGATGTAAACCACCCCGAATTGTTATTTAACCATAAAACAGACAACTATTTATACTATTCGGTAATTAATAGCACCGGTACTAAAATTGTAAATTTCATTGCGCGGGAATTTGACAAAGGGGATGTTATTATTAGAGAACTGTCTCAAGATGGGTTTGAAAATGCAATTACATTTAATGTTACACTTAATGAAAGATCTGTACCTGCTGATATGGTTTTTCAGGGGGAAGATACAATTTACCTGATTTTTTATAATAGGATTGAAGTTTTTGATGTGATGTCTGCAAAACGGCTCTATGTGTTTAATCGGGATTATAACACACCTTACACAATGCACGATAATATGTGTTTTTACATCAGTGAGAATAAGCTAATATTAAAAACCATTCAACCTTGTCAATCATCCTAAATCCTGGAAATAGACAAGTTGCTCATAGTTTCCAAAAACAAATAGTTACTATTACCTTGAAAAAAATTTTACTACTACTTTCCCTGGCTTTTCTGGGATGTAAATCACTTCCTGAAAAAATTTTGTTTGAGGCAAAAACGGCAACGAACTACACCCTTAAAAACGATACCCTGCATTTAAAGCTGAACAATCCGCTGAAATGCCCCATGCGCTATTACCTAAGTAGTAGCGACAGTAGTTTTAATGCCCGGCTTAAACCCTACAAACAGGTAATTATACCACCGCTAACCGACAGCCTGATAACCATAGCTGCCGATAGTACCGAGATAAAATCGTTTTTAATAAATACGGGGTTTGGCGACCCTAACCGCAAACCAATCCGCAATAAGATTTATCTGCCTTTTCCTAAAGGCAAAACATATCGTGTAGTACAGGCTTATGAAGGTGAATATTCGCATAACAGTCCGTATGCTAAGTATGCAATAGATTTTGCCCTGAAAGTGGGCGATACAGTGTGTGCCGCAGACGACGGTGTGGTTGTGGGAGTAATTAGCGGGTATAAGTATGGCGGAGCCGACAAAAAATGGGACAAGTACGCTAACTATATTACGCTATACCATCCGCACACCGGGTTGTACACTCAGTATGTTCACTTAAAACATAACGGCAGTCTTGTAAAAGTAGGCGACGCCGTAAAGCATGGTCAGCCCATAGGTATTTCGGGTAAAACCGGCTGGACTGATATTGCCCATTTACACTTTAATACTATTGTAGCGGTACACCAAGGCATGATATCGGTTCCTGTAACATTTTACGGAGGTATTGATGGCGCAGCACTGAAACGCGATGATGAAGTAATTAATGCGTCAGACTTCTAAAAGCACTTTATACAGGTTATAATTGTCGTCGTCAAAACACACAAAGGTTACGGTTTCTATACCGCTCTCCTGCTCTAAAAACTCTTTAACAGCAGCAACAGCCACGCGGGCCGCACCCTCTTTAGGATAACCGTAAATACCCGTACTGATGTTAGGGAACGCTATTGTAGCCACACTGTTTTCTACTGCCAGTGAAAGACTATTTTTGTAACAATTAGCTAAAAGTTCGGGCTCGTTCTTATGGCCACCATTCCACACAGGCCCCACGGTGTGTATTACGTATTTTGCGGCAAGGTTACCCGCAGTAGTAATTACTGCTTCACCGGTTTTACACTTGCCCTGCCTGTTCCTTATAGCCCTGCATTCTTCAAGTATTTGCGCGCCCCCGGCACGGTGAATGGCACCGTCTACCCCACCGCCACCAAGCAGCGATGAATTGGCCGCATTCACAATAGCATCGGCTGTAATCTTAGTTATATCTCCTTTTATAACCTTTATCATTATTAATTTATTTGGAATAATGCATTACTAAACAACAGGTTTCCGCTTTCCCAAAAACCACGGAACAACGGATTGTCTACCATATAAATTACTTTACCGTTTCCTTTATAGTCTACGGCAAAAGTAACCGTTTCTGTGAGTCTTTTTTTGAGGTTTCCTCCCACAAAACCAAAGCTTTTATATCCTTTAGGTACATATGCCACATTTGCTGCTCCCTTTAACAACTGGTAAGCAGTACCTGACGTTTTAAGGCTAAAATATTTATTGCTCAACCCAAAACTCAGCGGATGTGAAACATCAAGCGTGTTTTCTATAATAGCACCCGAAACCCCGTTTGAAAGTTGTTCGCGTACCATATTGTCAAACGTATAAAAACGGGCATCAAGGGCAGCCGTTTCCTGTTTCTTTTTAGAAGCTTCGCGGCTTTCCTCGGTGGCAAAACGTGTAAGGTTATACCCCGCACGGTCTTCAAAAAGGTCCAGCGCAGTACCTATAGCTATTACTTTTCCTCCCTGGTTTACGTAGCTGTCTAACCTTGTTTTATCCAGGTCAGAAAAATCATAGTAGCCTTCCGGCAAAACTATCGTAGAAAAATCCTCCAGATTTATACCCGAAAAATTCTTTATGTCTATAATACTTACAGGGTAACCAACCATTTGATCCATATAGAACCATACCTGCCCAAAATCAGTACTGCTAATACCGTCACCTGAAAGCAATAATACTTTTGGCGCTTTTAATAACGGATAAGCTTCGCCGCCCAGGTCGCTACCGTTTACGGCATAGCCGCTATCCAGCACTTCGTAGTCTTTCTTACCATCGAGCATTACGCCCATGGTCTGTGCAAAACCTGAAATCTGGGGATTATCTCCTTTCAATACTATCAGGTCGCCGGGATTAATTTTTATTCCCCTAAAAAGTGCGGGCTTGCGTGCACTACGTACTTTTATTTTGTTTTGATGCAACAACGAAAGTACTTTTACAGACGATCGCCCTGACCACGGAATGTAAAACGCAAACACGTTTTCATACTCCAGTTTGCCTTTATAGGTGTAGTCTTTCTTGGTTTTTACAGACAGGTATTTTTTCAGTCCATACGCCTCTGCGCCATACGCATGCGGAATATCCCAGGCTGTAATATCATAAGACAGGCTATCGCTAAGATGTTGCACCGGCTCAAACAATATCTGGGTCAGTATTGCCTTAGGCTGATCGGCGGTAACAATAAGGTCGTTTGGTTCTATCGTAAAATCATCATCCTTATCAGTAGTATAGCGGTAGCCGTTTAGTTTTTTTGTTTCATCGGCGTAGGCAAATTTTATCTTGTTTCGGGTAAGCAGCTGAGCCAACTCCGGCAAACGCCCGTTGTTCTTTACTACATAGGTGCGGTACTTACCCTTAGGATTTTCTCGGCTGTCTTTAAAATATGCTCTGAAGTTACGTAGCAACATGCTCTTTTTCCAGGCAGCAGTTTCTACCACACTCAGCATGGCTACGGTATGGTGATCTATACGATCCTGAAGGGTAAGCGTACTGCCGTTGTTTAGCTTTACGGCACGGCCTGCGCCTATACCGCCCTGCTCAAAGGTCATGCCCACCGCGCCATTAAAACTCGGATACGTATCACCGTAACTTGGGTAAAACAGGTCGAATACCTCACGCGAATAGTAGTTCCAGCCTTTGGTGTCAAACTTTTTAGAAGTCATTTGTCCTATTGCTTCATAGAAATCCTTTTGCCCTTTAGTAATAAAATCGTGCATAGGCTCTGCCGGTGGCGGAAAAAAGTACGGATCGTCATACCCCATTTCGTGCACATCGGCATGCACCATAGGCATCCACTGGTTGTACAACGTTATACGCTGCTGCGATTCGGGTTGTACCTGCCATGCCCAGTCGCGGTTCAGGTCATACAGGTAGTGGTTTTCACGCCCGCGTGGCCATGGTTCCATGTGCTCACGATCATCTGCATCCGGGTGTAGATTAGTTCCTGTAATACTGTGCAGCCAGTTGCCATAACGCGAAAAACCATCGGGGTTAAGGCATGGATCCAGTATTACAATCATATCCTTAAGCCACTCATTAGTATCCTTATTTTCGGGACTAATAAGCTGATAGGCTACATTCATAGAGCTTTCGGCAGCGGCAGGTTCGTTTCCATGCACATCAAAGCTCAGCCATACAATAAGTTTATCGGGGGCAGCAGCCTTCAGGTCTTCCAGTCCGGCGGCAGTAAGGTGACCTTTACGTATATTTTCAAGTTCCTTAAGGTTTTCGGGTGTAGAAATAAAGTACACATTCAGGTTACGCCCTTCGGCAGTTTGCCCATACACCTGTTGCTTTATCATATCAGAATTTTGAACCAGTTGTGCAAAATAGGCTTCAAGCTGGTGGTAATACGTAACATGATTGCCGTAATCGGGCAAAAAGTCATCAGGGCTTTTCGGTTGGGCTAAAGAAACCAGGGTATACAGGAAAAATAAAGTGGCCAGAATGTGCTTCATTGCGTATCGGGAAAAGTTTTACCAAATGTAAGGATTTAAATGTTAAGCCGCGAGTTTCAGGTAATGGACTGACTTTAATTTATTTGAACAATATAGCATGAAAAGGCATGAAAATAATAGCAACAACATTATTGCCCACCCATGATTAAAATCAGTTTTCTCCCTGATTATGCGGCATACTTTTGACCTGTAATTCAAAACACAGGTTTTATGAAAAAACTATCTCTTGCCGTAGCAGCCATAGCGTTGTTCGGATTTAACACTACTCAGGCACAACAACAGGAAAACACCACAACACCTGATTTTTATCGCTGGCAGGTACGCATGCGTGCCGTAGGGGTTATCCCTGCCGAAAGTGCTAACATAGGCATTATAGGAGGCGACGCTGCCATATCTAACAGCTACATACCGGAACTGGATTTTACTTATTTTTTTACTAAAAACATAGCCGCAGAGTTGATACTGGGCACTACCAAGCACGACGTGCATACCACCGCTTCGGATATTTCGGCCATAGGCGGGCCTACAAGTACTGATGTAAACCTGGGCAGTGTATACCTGCTTCCTCCTACCCTTACGCTACAGTACCATTTTAATGCCGGACAGGCTTTTAAACCGTATGTGGGTGCGGGTGTAAACTACACTATTTTTTACAATGCCGAAGCCGGTACTACCGTAAAAGATGTAAAATATGATAATGCATTTGGGTATGCATTCCAGCTGGGATTTGACTACAACATAAACGACCGATTTTTTATAAACGTAGATGCCAAAAAAATATTCCTTAAAACCGATGTTACCGTAGATGCCAGTAACCTGGCTACAGGATTAAACATTCCTGCTTCGGTAGACATTAACCCACTATTACTGGGTGTAGGTATGGGATACCGATTTTAGTTTTATAGCCATATGATGGTTTTGTGTAAGGTGAAAGCCGCTCTTGTGATGGGGAGCGGCTTTTTTGGCTATACGGTTATTTGGTAATGCGGTTATTCGATTGTTGTGATATGTTGATTTGTTTATGTATCAATTTGACAACACAAAATTACGTGATAGCGAATCAACTATATCCGAGTGAAGCTACTCCCTCTCTTTTGGAGTCCCGATAGCTATCGGGAGGGAAGAGGCTTACACCTTGTGCAATGCCGCTATCAGCAAATCAATATCTTCTTTAGTATTAAAATGGCTTAGGGAAATACGCAGCGAGGGTTTCTTCACCTCATCTTCAGGTAAAATTTCCTTCAGTACGTGCGACGGCCTTATGCTACCGCTTTGGCACGCACTACCGCGCGATACTGCCACACCCTGCATATCGAGGCTAAAGAGTATCATACCGGTTTTTTCATCCGGTAACGGAAACTGTATGTTGGCTATGTTATAAAACAGCTCCCCTGTCCCCTGCCCGTTTATTTTATACCCAGGAAAATGGGTATCAAGTTGTGCATACAGGTATTCTTTTAGTTCCGTAATATAAGCGCGTTCTTCATTAAGGTGCTTGTATGAAAGTTCTAGTGCCTTAGCCATGCCTGTTACCTGGTGTATGGGCTCTGTACCGGGGCGCAAGCCTTTTTCCTGTTCGCCGCCAAAAAGTATGGGCTGCAATGGCAGATTTTTACGGATGAATGCAAAACCAATTCCCTTAGGACCATGAAATTTATGGGCACTTGCCGTAATAAAATCTACAGGAATATTTTTCAGGTCGAGTTCCGTTTTCCCTACCGACTGTACCGTATCACTATGGAAATACGCCTTGTATTGGTGGCACAGGTTACCTGTAGCAGTCAAATCAAGCACCACACCCGTTTCGTTGTTTACATGCATCAGGCTTACCAGTGTAGACACATCCTCCTGCAAAAGTACTTCCAGATGCTTTAGGTCGGGCAGGCCTCCCGGCAGTAGGTTTACATATTCGGCAATAATGCCAAATTCCCCCGAAAGTTCCTGTACAGTATTCAGCACAGCATGGTGCTCGGTTTTACTGCTAATGATGCGTTTAATACCCAGCGCCTTTACGGCACTGCGCAATAAAAAATTATTTGCCTCAGTACCTCCGCTGGTAAAAATAATTTCACGTGCTTCGGCGTTAAGGTAACGGGCTATGTCCTTTCGGGCCGTTTCCAGCAGTACCTTAGCACCGCGCCCAAAACTGTGCGTAGACGAGGCATTGCCGTATTCGGCCAGCGTATGGGCTATTTCGTGTACTACTTCGGGCCGTAGCGCCGTAGTAGATGCGTTATCGAGATAAGCTTTTTTCATTGCTGCAAAGTTAGCTAATTTTGGTTTTGTGCCCACATGAAGCTAATTGCGAAAAGCTTTCTGTAAACCGTTAAAAACATTATTTTTGCCATTAAAATAAAACCCTATGAAAAAAATATTCGCGCTTATCGCCTGCATGATGTTGCTTACAGCCTGCGACGACGGAGAGCTTACCTTTAGCACATTTAACTTTGACGGTGACCCCGATCCGTGTGATTTTGCCGAAAACACCTATATTAATGTAAATGATAATGAGGTACTGATACTGAAGTTTGCCGATGACGACCTGCTGAACATAGAAGGAGAGGATACCATAACATTTGCAGAAGGAGATATAGAATACCGCGTATATAACGCTACAGGGCTTAGTACAAGCAATGTATGTGGTAGCCTGGATAATGCCAGCCTGTCTGTGCGCGAAAGCTGGGATGGTAGCGGTACGGCAACCATAACCACCACTAAAACAATAGACGAAACTACTGGTGAGGTGGTGTACTACCACTCTATAAACCTTATAGACGTAAGCTTTACTAAAGGTGAACAAACCATACGCATACAGGACACCTATGTGGGCCAAATAAAAAAACCAATAGGTTTTTACTTTGATTTCGCCGAAAATCTTGAAGACTCAAATCGCTTTTCGGAATGTAATAGTGAAAAATATTTCCTTAATAATACAAATACCACCGACGAGGTAATACTACTAAACATTCCTACTACGAGTATACCTACAACTACAGGCATAACTAACCCTCCAATAACACTGGACCCTAACGGAGTATACTTTCGTTTTATTAAGTACAGTAGTTCGGGGCTTGACGACGATATTATTTGTGATGGTAACGTGCTAAGCCCTGTACCGGAACAAATATGGTTTACCCAATCAGGACAGCTAATTATTGATACACAGGAAGTAGATGGTGAGCTTGTACATATTATGTACCTGAAAAATGCTGTATTTTACAATACGCTGGGTACAGGTGAAACCTTTGAACCTGTAGGTAACATAAGCGACCCTACCGGTGGCTCAGAAGATGTGTATTACATAGGTAGATTTATATATTAAAATATCTTAGCCATATAAAAACAGTAAGCCCCGTCAATAACGGGGCTTACTGTTTTTATATGGGCAATGTTTTTTTAACTCTCAGGGTTTTCATCTCCGGTTACCTGACCTTCCTGCACGGGTTCGGCACCTACATAAAGCAATACTCCATTGTGCTTAAGGGAATATCCTTTATCTGAATGCAATGACCAGGCTCCGTATATGTAAACGTTGTCCGTTTTCTTTTTCAGTATCACCGAAGTTTGGGTATCAGGTAAGTATAACTCGGCATTTTCCTTTTCTTCATCAAATACTACAAAAGCACTTTTAACTGCGCTTTCGTCTTCCACTTTTTCTACCGAATTAAGCCTGTATGCATCCTCAACCGGACGTATGCAGTCGTTTTTTAACACACTCCACCTATAGCCCGCCGAAATTACGCAGCCATTTTTATCGGTTTCGGTTTCAGTTCCCATAACCTTGGTGGTATCGGTCTGCACGGTTTTGGCAGTATCATCCTGCTTTTTCAAAATATAATCGCAGGATACCAGGCTAAAGCAAGCTGCAAATAATAACAAAGGCTTTTTCATTATCCTCTTTTAAAATATAAAGATACAAAAAACTTAAAGGTTATTAGGGTACAGCAAACTATCTGCACGCTCATAACTTATGGTACCGTCTTCGTTAATAAAATAACGGATAAGCACTTCACCCCATGTAGAACCGTTATCAAAATCGGCTATAACCCAGCGGTGATTTAGTAGTTTAACCCTGTTTATTATATACTTATGGTCGTCCAGAGATTCGTATCCTACAAGCGGATTACCGTTCGGGTTGCCATTTTGCTGGGTAATACCATCGGTTACCTTAATGGCAAATTTGTCAAAATCCTCTATCCCATTACTTTTAAGGTAGCCCTGGGCGTAGATATTATTTTCAAGAGAAAAAAATGAAGCCGCCGATGTTTGTGTGGCAAGGCTGTCTCTTGATGCCTGTAGTTTCTTCTGTATAGATTCTATTCGTTTTGCATCTTGTTTGTTTTGCCCTGTAAGGTACATGTAGGTAAACAGGTTAATGCATACCGAAAAAACAAACAGGTACATAAATAAATGTCGCTTCATTTTATATAGTAATTTGAAGGTTATCGTAAGCTAAAAATACATTTTCGGGCAACTGCTCCGAAACTTCGGCATGAAAACCCAGCATATGGCTTATGTGTGTAATATAGGTTGTTTCGGCCTGTATACGGGCTATCATTTCCAGGGCTTCCTCCAGGTTCAGGTGGTTGTCGTGTGGTTCTACACGCAGCGCACTGATAACCAAAACCTTTAATCCCTTTAGTTTTTCAATATCGCTGTCGGGTATAGTTTTCACATCAGTAAGGTATGCAAAACCATCTATCCTGTAACCGTAAATGGGCAACTCACCATGCATAATGTTAATGGGAACCACCTTTTTGTTGCCTATGGTAAAAGGCTCGTCATCCTTTACCTCGTTTATGGCCACCGTAGGTACGCCCGGATATTTATCGCCTTCCTTAAATATATAGTCAAAACGTTTTTTAAGGCCATCTATTACACGGGCGTGCGCATAAATGGGAATATCGCCCTGGCGGAAGAAAAACGGACGAATGTCATCGAGCCCCGCAGTGTGATCGGCATGCTCGTGGGTATACAGTATACCATCAAGCTGGGTGCAGCCACTGGTAAGCATTTGTTGGCGGAAATCGGGTCCGCAGTCTATTACATACGAGTAGTTTTCCCAGGTTACCCATACCGAAACCCTTAGGCGTTTATCCCTTGGGTCATTACTAAGGCATACAGGATGTGTACTCCCTATAATGGGGATACCCTGCGATGTACCGGTACCAAGAAACCAAACGTTCAAAACTGTGTATTTTTTCTACAAAAATAGTATTATTTGTTTTATAAAACGCAGTGATTTCCTAACTTTGCAACATATCTTTCAGCGCTATGAAATTTTCAGATAACGAAATCAAAGTAAAAGGCGACCGCGAAATAACCCTGGTGCCATCTATTAAGGATAAAGCCCTGCGTATCAACCTTAATGAGAATATTTACGGCACCTTTGCCGAAATTGGCGCCGGACAGGAAACCGTAAGGCACTTTTTCAGAGCCGGTGGATCGTCGGGTACAATTGCAAAAGCCATGTCGGCTTACGACAAAGATTTCAGCGATGCGATTTACGGCACTGAGACCGACGGGCGCTATGTTACCGAAAGCCGACTGAAAAAAATGCTGGGCCACGAGGTGCGTATTATGGAAGAAAGGCTAAACCGTGAAAAACACCCGAACAAAGTTTTCTTTAGTTACGCAAACACGGTAGCCACTATCGACTTTGCAAAGCAATTTAAAGGCCACGGCTGGGTAGGTATACGTTACCAGATAGAGCCAGACGAGGATTACAATGAAATTACCCTGCACATACGTTTTAAGGAAACCGATGCCCGCCTGCAACAGGAAACCCTGGGTATACTGGGTGTAAACCTTATATACGGTGCATTTTATAAATACAACGACCCTAAAAAGCTACTGCGTTACCTATACGACCACCTGGACAAAGACCAGCTGGAAATAGACACCATTAACTTTAGCGGACCACGTTTTGCCGATGTAGATAACAGGCTTATGAGCCTGCAGTTGGTTAAGAACGGCATGACCGATGCTGTAATGTTTGACCCGGAGGGGCACAACGTACTTCCTGCAGCCGTACTTTACAAAAAGAACATACTGGCACTTAGGGGTAGTTTCCGTCCGGTAACTAAGGTAAACATGGATATGTACGAAAAAGCATACCAAATGTTCCTTGAAGAAAACAAAGTAGACAAAGCCAATACCCTTGTGGTATTTGAAATAACCCTAAGCAACCTACGCAGCGAAGGCGAGATAGACGAACGCGACTTCTTGGATCGTGCCGAGTTATTGTGCTCCATGGGGCAAACAGTAATGATATCTAACTTCCAGGAGTACTACCGCGTGGTAGAGTACTTTAGCGCATACACCAAAGCCCGTATGGGACTTGCCATGGGAGTAAGCAACCTGATAGATATATTTGATGAAAAATACTACCGCCACCTTAGCGGGGGTATACTGGAAGCCTTTGGTAAACTATTTTACCGCGACCTTAAAGTATACCTATACCCCATGAAAGATGAGGAAGGCAATGTGATAGACTCTGAAAGCCTTATGGTACACCCACGTATGAAAGAACTGTATAAGTTCTTTAAGTTTAACGGTAAGGTAATAGACATACCTGAGGTAGATGAAGACCTGCTGAACATTTTCAGCCGTGAGGTACTGAAACTGATAAGCAAAGGTAAACCGGGCTGGGAACCTATGTTACCGGCGGGTATATCTGAAATGATAAAGCAAAACCACCTTTTTGGTTACGACCCGAAAAAGGAGCCTGCAGGACAGGTATAAAAAATATAAAAGCTTAAAAGCTACTCATTCGGGCAGCTTTTTTATTTTAGCTTAAAATTCAACCAATGAAAACTAAATGGTTCTCTACACTATTTATTCTTTCCTTTTTGATTTCTTCTTGTGGAAAAGAAAATAAAAAACTTGAGGAGATTAAGAGCGAAAAACTTACGATAGATAGTTTCAATGATTTACCTGAGGAAATAGACGGATGCTCATGTTTATTTTCATCAGACTCAGCAGCATTCAACAAGGATAAATATATTTATGCTAATGATTTTACCACTACTTCATTCATGAAAATAAATGGAAAACTGGTAAAACTAACCGAAATTGAGCATAAAGATATCGACAGCACAACAGTCCTATTCACATCAACGGGCGACGGATTTAAAGTTGAAATCAAAGCCAAAGATAAAAAGCAAATCGACTATGAACTTAGCTCCAAAACAGGAACGATAACTATCACCGACAAATCCGGACAAAAAATCACAAAACATTTTTATGGCGAATGCGGTTGTTAACCACTACACTTTAGCCCTTGTCGTAAATACAATAACCAGCAGCGCCATAAGCGCCACAAATAAAAACGACACCCTTAAGCTAAAAGCCTCTGCCAGGAAACCAATAATGGGTGGCCCTATAAGAAAACCTAAAAAGCTTATGGTACTTACCGCAGCAATAGCCGGTCCCGGAGCCATGGTAGTACTCCTGCCTGCTACGCTATATACCAAAGGTACTACGCTTGATATACCGGCACCTATAAGCATAAACCCTATTATTGCAGGCACCAGGTACGGGAATGCTATAGCTATGGCAAGTCCGCTAAGACTAAGTACCCCGCTAAGCTGTAGTGTACGTTTCAGCCCGAAACGCGCCGAAAAACCATCGGCTACAAAACGCCCGGTAGCCATCATGCACATACCTGCCGTAAAGCCTAAGCCTGCATAAGCATCTGCTGCGTTAACCACTTTTTTAAAGTAAATCGTTGTCCAGTCAAACATGGTTCCTTCCACCACCATTGAGCAAAAAGCGATAAGTCCCAAGGTAATAAGCGCCGAATCGGGTTTGGTAAATGCCGATTGCTTTTTCTCTCCCGACCCCTTATCATCATTAAGGTAGCGCCAGCATATAAACACCGAACCTACCGTAACTATTGATATCAGTATAAAGTGTATAAACGGTGGCACCTGCTGCCCTATCATAAACGTACCAATACCCCCGCCTATAAAACCGGCAAGGCTCCACACCCCGTGAAATGATGCCATAATCGGTTTTCTATACAGCAGTTCGGTAGCTACCGCCTGTGCGTTTACCGATACGTTTACAGCATTACTACAAAATCCAAATACCATAATGTTTAGCGCCAGCAGGTACATATTTGGCATAAACCCTAATCCTATTAACGAAATTCCGTAAGCTGCCAGCGCTACGCTAACCACTTTGCGGCTACCAAAACGGCTTACCCCCCAACCCGAAACAGGAAGCGAAAGCATAAGCCCTACAGGCATAGCAAAAAGAACGGCACCAAACTGCCCTTCGGATATGGAAAGCTTTTCCTGTATGGTAGCTATACGCGATGCCCAACTGCTAAAGCAAAGCCCTGCCATAAAAAACATGGCAGCAACTGCTCTTCTTACAATTTGTGCTTGATAGGTTTTTGTCATTTTGAAACAATGATATTGAGTCTACAAAGATAGGATTACAAGTGTAACTTTTACAATTATTACCCCACTTCCCTACTTTCATAAAAAATTATTTAAAGTAAAACAGGAAATAAAGATATTCCTAACTGTATAATTAACAATTATAAAACTACTAATACGCCCAATTATTTCCGTTATGTTAATTATTCGGCTAAAAATTACAAAGTCGATATTTTTTTGGTAAAACACTTGTTTATGTGGAAAAATTAGTGTTATTTCGACACTTATTATTTTATAACTTATTTAACAGTTATATACACACACAATTACAAGATAAATTTCGGGCTGTTAGCCCATAAACAAACATCAAAATTTTTACCATCAGTTATGATAAACTTAAAAACATTCGAAGTATGGTTTGTTACCGGAAGCCAGAACTTATATGGTGAGGAAACACTAAAACAAGTTGCAGCACACTCACAGGAATTAGCCAAAGGTCTTGACGCCAGCGGAAACATACCGGTAAGGGTTGTATACAAACCTACTGTAAAATCTACTCAGGAAATATATGACACCCTTGTAGCTGCAAATACTGCCGAGAATGTAATAGGTGTTATCGCGTGGATGCACACCTTCTCTCCTGCTAAAATGTGGATTCGTGGCCTTGCTGCGCTTAAAAAACCATTACTGCACCTGCACACACAGTTTAACCGCGATATTCCGTGGAACTCTATAGACATGGACTTCATGAACCTGAACCAGAGCGCTCACGGCGACCGTGAGTTTGGTTTTATGGTATCGCGACTGCGTAAAAACCGTAAGGTAGTTGTAGGCCACTGGCAAGACCCAGAAGTAGAAAAACAAATAGGTGACTGGAGCCGTGCAGCAGCAGGCTGGTACGACTGGCAAGGTGCTAAAATTGCCCGTTTTGGCGATAATATGCGCTTTGTAGCCGTTACTGACGGTGATAAAGTAGAAGCTGAACTTCAGTTTGGTTTCTCTGTAAACAGCTACGGTATTGGCGACCTTGTAGCGCTTATCGATGCGGTTACTGATGAGCAGATAAAAGAACAAATAGCAGTATACAACGCAGAGTACACTGTAGCAGACGATCTTAAAGAAGGTGGCGCACGTTACACATCAGTGTACGAAGCAGCCCGAATTGAAGTTGCCCTGCGCAAATTCTTAGTAGACGGTGGCTTTGTAGGTTTCTCAGATACGTTTGAAGACCTGCACGGTATGGTACAGCTTCCGGGCCTTGCGGTACAAAGGCTTCTTGCAGAAGGCTTTGGCTTTGCCGGTGAAGGCGACTGGAAAACGGCTGCCCTTGTACGTGCATTTAAAGTTATGGGTGCAGGCCTTGCAGGCGGTAACGGCTTCATGGAAGACTATACGTACCACTTCGACCCGAACAATGAGCTTGTTCTTGGTTCACACATGCTTGAAATTGATGCCTCGCTTGCAGCTACTAAGCCGAGCCTTGAGGTACACCCACTGGGCATAGGCGGAAAAGCAGACCCTGCACGCCTTGTGTTTAACGTAGCTGGTGGTGCTGCCCTAAACGCTTCTATTATAGACGTGGGTAACCGTTTCCGTATGATTGTAAACGAAGTAGAAGCTGTAGAAGTAGAAAACGAACTACCAAAACTACCGGTAGCCCGCGTACTGTGGAAACCGCTTCCTGATATGAAAACAGGTTGTGCCGCATGGATCTACGCCGGTGGAGCGCACCACACTGCTTACAGCCAAAACCTTTCGGCTGAGATAATACAGGACTTTACAGAAATGGCCGGCATAGAGTTTATCCGAATAGGTAAAGGCACTACTATAGACAGCATTAAAAATGAGTTAAGGTGGAACGATGCTTCGTTTAAATAAAACGTTGTAGTATTTATGTAAAATATTTATGTGCCTATGATAGATTTTAATACTATCTTAGGCACCGCTATAACCAAAATCCTTAACACACACAAATTATGGGCAACTTTGCTACTATAGATTATGTAATTTTTATCGTGTACTTTTTCCTTGTTGCCGGGTATGGCTACTGGGTATACCGTAACAAGAAAAGCACAGAAGAAAACGTATCTGATTCAAAAGACTTCTTCCTTGCCGAAGGCTCACTTACATGGTGGGCTATCGGTGCTTCATTAATTGCGTCTAACATCTCTGCAGAACAGTTTATCGGAATGAGCGGTAACGGTTTTGTGGTGGGTGTAGCCGTAGCAGCTTACGAATGGATAGCTGCACTGGCACTTATTATTGTGGCCGTATGGTTTATCCCGGTGTATCTTAAAAACAAGATATTCACCATGCCGCAATTCCTGGAAAGCAGGTATAACCAAACTACCAGTCTTATCATGTCGGTATTTTGGCTGTTCCTTTACGTATTCGTAAACCTTACTTCTATTTTGTACCTGGGCGCAATCGCTATAGCCGGTATCGCCGGCCCAGAGTACTTCCACATCATTGTAATAGCTATGGCTATATTCTCACTTGTAATTACACTGGGTGGTATGAAGGTAATCGGTTTTACCGACGTAATACAGGTAGTAGTACTTGTAGTAGGTGGTCTTGCCACTACATACATTGCACTTACTAAAGTAGGCGAACATTTCGGCCTTGGCCCAGATGCACTTGCAGGTTTTAAAGCTATGGTACAGGACGCACCGGAACACTTTAAACTAATGGTGGACAAGCCAACTGCTGCATCTCCGCAAGGTGATATAAACAAATACCTTATGCTTCCGGGCATAGCCATGTATTTTGCAGGTATCTGGATTGTAAACCTTAACTACTGGGGCTGTAACCAATACATTACCCAGCGTGCCCTTGGTGCCGATCTTAAAACAGCGCGTACAGGTATCCTTTTTGCAGGTTTCATGAAGCTTGCCATGCCGGTTATCGTTATGCTACCGGGTATTGCTGCTTATGTACTGTATAAAAACGGTGCACTTCAATCTGAAATGGGTATAGGCGAAGCCTTTAAGGCAGACAACGCATACTCTGCAGTACTTACTTTCCTTCCTACAGGTCTTAAGGGGCTTTCGGTAGCGGCGCTTACTGCTGCTATTGTGGCATCGCTTGCAGGTAAGGCAAACAGTATTTCTACCATCTTTACTCTTGACATTTACCAACGCTATATCAACAAAGACGCTTCTGAAAAGAAACTGGTTATTGTAGGCCGTCTTGCCATACTTGCTGCAATTGTATTCTCAGTAGCACTTACCTGGAATGATGCACTGGGCATAGGTGGCGAAGGTGGTTTCACTTTCATCCAAAAATACACAGGCTTCTTTAGCCCGGGTGTATTCGCCATGTTCCTACTGGGTATGTTCTGGAAACGTACTACAGGCTCAGCAGCTGTAGCGGGTGTAATAGCAGGTTTTGCACTTTCTATCTTCTTCAACAGTTTTGCTGTAGATGTATTCGGACCTGAAACGCTGCTTTGGACAGCTTATAAAAATGCAGACGGTGTATTCGAAATACCATTCCTTATCTGCATGGGCTGGGCATTTGTATTCACTATGCTGCTTATGATTGTTATGAGCCTTAGCGGCCCTAAAATCAACCCTAAAGCTTTCGAACTGGATACCAAAATGTTCCGTGTGGAGCCGTCTACACTGGCGCTTATCGTGGTAACACTGCTTTGCTTAACGGCGCTGTATGTAAAATACTGGTAATTAACGAACTTTAACTCACACAATATGAAGTTTTTTATTGACACCGCTAACCTTGCCCAGATAAAGGAGGCCCACGAAATGGGAATTCTGGACGGCGTTACCACCAACCCTTCGCTTATGGCTAAGGAAGGCATAACAGGCCACGAAAATATTATTAACCACTACAAGGCAATCTGCGAAATTACCGATGGCGATGTAAGTGCCGAAGTTATTGCTACAGATTTTGAAGGCATGATACGCGAAGGTGAAGCCCTTGCTGCACTGCACGAGCGTATAGTGGTAAAACTACCGATGATAAAAGACGGTGTAAAAGCCGCTAAATATTTCTCTGAAAAGGGCATAAAAACCAACGTAACCCTTGTATTTTCTGCCGGGCAGGCATTACTTGCCGCTAAGGCAGGTGCCACGTATGTATCGCCGTTCCTGGGCAGGCTGGATGACATCTCTACAGATGGCCTTAACCTGATTGAGGAAATACGCCTTATATACGACAATTACGGTTACGAAACGCAAATCCTGGCGGCTTCTGTGCGCCACGCTATGCACATTGTAAACTGTGCTAAGATAGGTGCCGATGTTATGACAGGCCCGCTTAGTGCAATGACTGCCCTGCTTAAACACCCGCTTACCGATAATGGACTTGCACAATTCCTTGCAGACCATGCGGCAGCGGCTTCTAAAAACGCTTAATATTTTATGGAAAAGATAACTGATATTAAAAAACTTGAGGCAATAGTAAGCCAGGTACGCAGAGATATAGTGCGTATGGTACACGGCTGCCAGAGTGGTCACCCGGGTGGCTCGCTGGGCTGTGCCGACTACGTAACGGCGCTGTACTTTAACGCCATGGATCGCAAGGAAGGCTTTGATATGAACGGCACTAATGAAGACCTTTTCTTCCTTTCTAACGGACATATCTCTCCCCTGTTCTATAGCGTTCTTGCCCACGCAGGCTACTTTGATAAAGCCGAGCTTGCTACATTCCGTAAACTGGATTCTCGCCTTCAGGGACACCCTACAACGCACGAACACCTACCGGGCGTTCGCATTGCATCGGGTTCTCTTGGCCAGGGTATGAGTGTAGCCGTAGGTGCTGCTCTTGCCAAAAAACTGAACGGAGATAACAAGCTTGTATACGCCTTGTTTGGCGATGGCGAGCTTCAGGAAGGACAAATCTGGGAAGCGGCTATGTTTGCACCACACAATAAGGTAGACAACCTTATCTGTGCAGTAGACTACAACGGACAACAAATAGACGGCCCTACAAGTAAAGTACTTTCTCTGGGCGACCTTAAAGGTAAATTTGAAGCCTTCGGGTGGACGGTTATAGAAAGTGCCGGTAACGATATGGCGGTTCTTGTAGAGACTATTGCTCATGCAAAATCGCTTACAGGCCAGGGTAAACCAATCATGATACTCCTAAAAACCGAAATGGGCTTTGGCGTAGACTACATGATGGGTACTCACAAATGGCACGGTGCTGCTCCAAACGATGCACAGCTTGAAGCTGCTCTTGTACAACTTGAGGAAACACTTGGAGATTATTAATTTAAAGATTGAAAAATTTAAACATTGAAAGATTCGCAGTGATGGATGACATCCTGAATTTTTAAATCTTTCAATCATTAAATTCTTAAATGAAGAACAAATGAAAAAATATACCTATACAGAATCAAAAGATACGCGCTCGGGCTTTGGAGCCGGATTGCTTGAAGCGGGCAGGAAAAACGAAAACGTGGTGGCACTGTGTGCAGACCTCGTTGCCTCGCTAAAAATGCAGGACTTTATTAACGAGTTCCCGGAGCGTTTTATACAGGTGGGTATTGCCGAAGCAAACATGATTGGCATTGCGGCGGGCCTTACCATAGGTGGCAAAATTCCGTTTACAGGAACCTTTGCTAACTTTTCTACCGGTCGTGTTTACGACCAAATCCGCCAGTCTGTAGCCTATTCAGACAAGAACGTAAAAATATGTGCTTCTCACGCAGGTCTTACCCTGGGTGAAGACGGTGCAACCCACCAAATCCTTGAAGACATCGGTCTTATGAAGATGCTTCCGGGTATGACAGTGATAAACCCATGCGATTACAACCAGACTAAAGCCGCTACTATAGCTATTGCAGAGCACGAGGGCCCTGTATACCTGCGTTTCGGTCGTCCGGTAGTGCCTATCTTTACCGATGCAGATCAAAAGTTTGAAATCGGTAAGGCATGGATGGTAAACGAAGGTGTTGATGTATCGATATTCGCTACAGGCCACCTTGTATGGGAAGCCATACAGGCAGGCGAAAAACTGGCTGAAATGGGTATTGATGCAGAAATCATCAACATCCACACCATTAAGCCACTTGATGCCGAAGCAGTACTTAAATCAGTTGCCAAAACAGGCTGCGTGGTTACTGCCGAAGAGCACAACCGCCTTGGAGGCCTTGGCGACAGCATAGCACAATTGCTTGCTACAAACAACCCTGTGCCACAGGAATACGTAGCCGTAAACGACAGTTTTGGCGAAAGCGGAACGCCTGCACAGCTAATGACCAAATACGGCCTTGATGCAGAACACATCATTAAAGCCGTACAAAAAGTTATTGCACGCAAAAAATAATATCCGAAAAACCATTTATTAAATTCAACCGAAAGCCATTTTACTGAACCAACGGTTCTTTAAAGTGGCTTTTATTTTATCAAACTCACGCAAACGTTTTATTAATCAAACCTCTTAAAAACAATGAAAAAACACGTGAGCGTAGCCACACTGCTATTAGTACTGGCTTCCTGTAGTTCGGGCAGTAAAACCACCGAAACCGTAACCAGCCCAAACGGTAAGCTTGTTACCGAAATTGGCGTAAACAAAAACAACAGAGCCTGGTACCTGGTAAAAAAAGAAGGCAAAGTCGTTATAGACACTTCTGCCATGGGCATCATCAGGAAAGATGCTGCTTTCTTCGAAAACCTGAAGCTGGTATCGGCTACCGATAACGGTAAAATAACCGACAGCTACAAAATGCTGCAGGGTAAAAAAACCGACATTACCTATACGGCAGACCAAAAGGTGATTCACCTTGAAAACGATAAGGGTGAAAAGATGGACGTTATCTTTAACGTGTCAGACAACGGTGTGGCGTTCCGCTATGCTTTCCCCGAAGCTTCAGACGATGTAAAGCACATTACCGAAGAGAAGACCTCATTCAACTTTATAAAAGATGCCAAAGCATGGCTGCAACCGCTTAGTGAGGCCAAAACCGGTTGGGAACACACCAATCCGTCATACGAGGAATACTACCAGATGGGCGTTCCTGTAGATACCAAATCGCCTATCGGGCAGGGTTGGGTTTTCCCTGCGCTGGTTAACGAAGGCGATACCTGGCTTGCCGTTACCGAAACCGGCCTGGGCAGTAACTACTGCGCATCGCACCTTGATTATAATAAAGAGCTTGGTGCACTTAAAATCGTATTCCCGCAGGATGCAGAGCGTTTCGCTAAAGATGCGGCGTTGTACCCTGAATCGAAAACACCTTGGGAAACCCCTTGGCGCACCATAGCTATAGGTAGTCTTAACGAAGTGGCTGAATCTACCCTGGGTACCGACCTTGCCGATAAGGCCGTAACCGACGATACCGCGTTTGTACACCCAGGCATTTCGTCTTGGAGCTGGGCGATACTTAAGGACAATTCGGTTAACTACGAAACTACCAAACAGTTTATAGACTATGCGCAGAAAATGCACTGGCCGTATTGCCTTATTGATGCCGACTGGCACAAGCGTATTGGTATCGACAAGATAAAAGAGCTTGTGGCGTATGGCAAAGAGCGTAATGTAAAGCTGATACTTTGGTACAACTCGGCCGGAAGCTGGAATACTGTTCCGTACGGACCTAAAGATAAATTCCTTACTGCCGAAAGCCGCGAAAAGGAATTTAAATGGCTGCACGATATAGGTATTGCTGGAGTAAAAATTGATTTCTTTGGTGGCGACGGGCAAAGCATGATTGCCTATTACCACGAGATACTGAAGTCGGCACTAAAGCACCAGATACTGGTTAACTTCCACGGGGCTACCCTGCCGCGCGGCTGGCAACGCACCTACCCTAACCTGATGACCATGGAGTCTATAAAAGGCTTTGAGTTCATTTCGTTTGAGCAAAAAGTTGCCGATGAGTCGCCATCGCACATGGCATTGCTGCCGTTTACACGCAACCTGTACGACCCTATGGACTTCACCCCTATGGCCCTGGATAAAATACCGAACATCAACCGCAGGACAACCAGTGCATTTGAGTTGGCACTGCCTACCCTATTCCTTTCAGGTATACAACACCTTGCTGAAATACCGGAAGGTATGGCAAAAATGCCCGACTATGTACAGGAATACCTTAAAGACATCCCTGTTGCGTGGGACGAAACCAAGCTCCTGGCAGGTTATCCTGGTAAAGATGTGGTAATGGCGCGCCGCAAAGGTGAAACCTGGTTTATAACCGGAGTTAACGGTGAAAACAAGGTTAAAGACGTTACTATAGACCTTTCTTTCATTTCTAAGGAAGGATTTATGATTACCGATGGCAATAGTCAGCTTTTTGAAAAAACTACCGTAAAACCAGCTAAAATGACTGTGAAGCTAAAACCGTATGGTGGCTTTGTAATGAAATTCTAATACCAATTATTATATCTTGTGAGACAGCCCTTCGGGGCTGTTTTTTTATGCAGATTTGACACGAATCTCACGAATTTTTCCAAAATAAAAAATTAGTACATACATCATTTCTTGATAATTAGTGTCAGCAAAAAATCCCACCCCGCCCTGCGGGCACCCCTCCGAAGGAGGGGAATGCCACTCTGCTGTTCCAGTGCTACAATTCCCCTCCTTCGGAGGGGTGGCTGAAAGCCGGGGTGGGAATTAAAAATTTGTGAAATTTGTGTCAAATCAAAGCGTAAAAAAACCGGTCCCCTGCCAGAGACCGGTATCATTAGCAAATAAGTAACCCAAACTTATTGTAACTAACCTAACAAACTATCATTAAATGCTATTATTTAGCAGAAAACTTGTAAATGGTGGTAGAGGTATATTTCTCTCCCGGGTTTAGCACTGTAGTAGGGAATTTCGGCTCATTTGGTGAATCCGGGTAGTGCTGTGTTTCAAGGCAAAGACCACTGCGTTTTTCGTAGTTGCCCCCTGCTTTGCTTGGTTTTGTATTATCCAGGAAATTACCACTGTAAAACTGCACTGCAGGCTCATCAGTAAATACTTCCATATAACGGCCTGACCCCTTGTGGTACAGGCTTGCAACTTCCTTAACCTTTTTGCTGCTGTCTGTAAATACCCAGCAGTGGTCAAAACCGCCGCCTTTTTCAAGCTGGTCGTCTTTAACATTAATATCCTTGCCAATTTCCTTAGCTGTAGTAAAGTCAAACGGTGTACCCGCAACGGCTTTAAGTTCGCCAGTAGGGATAAGTGTTTTATCTACCGGAAGGAATTTATCCGCCTTGATTTCAAGCTCATGATCCAGGATGGTTTTGTACTTACCACTCAGGTTAAAGTAGCTGTGCTGCGTAAGGTTAACCACGGTTTTCTTATCGGTTTCGGCCTCGTATTTAATTTCAAGGGCATTATCATTAGTAAGCACGTAAGTAACGGTTACTTTCAGGTTGCCCGGGTAGCCTTCTTCGCCATCTTTAGCTATGTAAGAAAGCTTTAAAGATGGAGCATCGCCCTCTACAGGCTCGGCAGTCCATACCCTTTTGTCAAAGCCTTTACCGCCGTGCAGCGAGTTTGGCCCGTCATTAACGGTAAGCTGGTATTCCTTACCATCCAGGCTGAATTTACCCTTTGCAATACGGTTACCGTAACGGCCTATGATAGCACCAAAAAAGTACGGGTTAGACGTAAGATATAGCTCCGGTGAAGTATAACCAAGCACAACATCTTCAAACTTGCCGTCCTTATCAGGAGCGGTAAGCGAAAGGATGTCGCCGCCCATAGTGATTACTTCCATCTTCATACCGTTAGCATTGGTAAGAGTGTATTTTTCAATTTTCACCCCTTCGGCAGTAGTGGCGTAATCAGATTTTTCAATCCCTGCTTTGGTTGCCGCAGGCGCAGTTTGTTCGGTCATTGGTTCTTCTTTTTTTTCTTCCTTGCAGCTAAACAGCAATGAGGTAGCCATTAGCGTGCACAAGGCTATTTTCACGTTTTTCATGATAAAGTTTTGGTTTGTGTTATAGCATTATTTACCGGTGCTGCAGTTATAGCGGGTTGCAGCACCGGTAATTAAATGTAACTACTGCCCGTAATAGGCATCTTTGCCATGCTTACGGTCGTAGTGTTTTTGTATCAGCGAATCCTTAAGGCGTGGCGCCGCAGGATTTATCTGCAATGTAAGGTAGGCCATTTCAGCTACTGCTTCAAGCACCTTGCTGTTGTACACCGCCTTGGCAGCTGTCTTACCCCAGGTAAACGGACCGTGGTTGCCCAACAGTACCATTTCTACCTCCTCATAAGAAAGGCCTTTTTCCTTAAAGCAGTCCAAAATCTGGATACCTGTGTTGTGCTCGTAGTTCCCCTGGATCAGGTGGTCTGCCATAGGCGCAGCACAAGGTATGTCTGCCGTAAGGTGGTCGGCATGTGTAGTACCAAACACAGGGATGTCGCGCTGTGCCTGAGCCCATGCTACCGAATAGGTTGCGTGAGTATGGGCAATACCGCCTATATGTTCCCAATGCTTATAAAGATACGCGTGCGTTTTGGTATCAGACGACGGCCTCATGGTACCTTCAATAATGTTATTGTCAAAATCAACAATTACAATATCTTCCGGCTTCAGGATTTCGTAAGGCACTCCGCTTGGCTTAATAGCAAAAACGCCACGCTCACGGTCTACCGCGCTTACGTTACCAAAAGTATAGATAACCAGTTTCAGCGCATCAAGCTGCATATTGGCTTCATAACACTCCTGTTTCAGGTCTTTATATATGGACATGCTCTTTGTTTTTGATTACGTTTTCAACAAAGTTACCAAGTTCGGCATATTGCTGCATAAACAGTTCATATTTTTCTACCTGATCGGTTTGAGGGAAGTATTCTGCCTCAAAATCAGAACCCATTTTTTTGCTTGCTTCAATCACATCGCCATATACACCACCGGCTACAGCAGCATAAATAGCAGCACCAAGTGCAGGTGCCTGGTCGCTTTCGGCAACTTTAATAGGCATATTAAGCACGTTGGCAAGCGTTTGCATAATGAATGGCGACTTACGTGCCACACCACCAATACCAATTACCGAAGTAATTTTAACACCTTCCGACTCAAAACGGTCTACAATCATTTTAGAACCGAAGCAAATCGCGTTTACAAGCGCCTTGAAAATGTGTGGCGCCTTAGTACCCAGCGAAAGGCCGGTCATGGCAGCTTTTAGCTCCTGGTTAGCATCCGGAGTACGGCGACCGTTAACCCAGTCAAGGGCTACAGGAACCGCTTCGTGCAACGGAATAGCCTCCGCCTGCTTGGTAAGTGTACGTATAAAGTTAGCATCTACTTCCTCGGCAAGTTTTACTTTTTGCTCATCTGTAAGGATGCTTGATGTAAGCACAAGGTTGTCTATTGGCCAAGAAAGCACGTTCTTAAACCATGCAAGTACGTCGCCAAAGGCACTCTGACCCGCTTCAAGACCGATAAGTCCCGGTATAACCGAACCATCTACCTGTCCGCAGATACCTTTTACGGTATTAGCACCAATGGCACTGTCCTGAGCAATCATAATATCGCATGTAGAAGTACCCATAATACGAACCAGTACGTTTTCGTCTACCTTAGCTCCTACGGCACCAGAGTGCGCATCGAACGTACCTACAGCAATAACCGTTTTGGTAGTAAGGCCAAGCTTTTCAGCCCACTCTGCGTTAAGGTTACCGGCTACAAGGTCGCTGGTATAGGTTTCATCGTATAAGTTACCCCTTAGCGTAGCAAGGTACGGGTGCAGTTGCGAAAGGAATTCTTCAGGCGGTAAACCGTTCCAGCTTTCGTGCCACATGGCTTTGTGCCCTGCGGCGCAACGGCTGCGCTTAAAGGTTTTAAGATCTTTTTGGTCGGCAAGCAGGTACGTCATAAGGTCGCAGTGCTCCATCCATGTATAGGCAGCGTTTTTCACTGCTTCGTCCTCGCGAACGATGTGAAGTATCTTAGCCCAGAACCACTCAGACGAATAGATACCGCCTTCGTATTTTGTAAAATCCTCTCCACCCCATGAAGCCGCAAGCGCATTAATTTCGCCTGCTTCTTTAATAGAAGTATGGTCTTTCCAAAGTACCATCATGGCGTTAGGGTTTTCTTCAAATCCCGGAACCAAAGCTAGTGGTGTACCATCTTGCGTTACAGGTACCGGAGAAGAACCAGTAGTATCTATACAAATACCTACCACGCTTTCAGGATTTACCTCGCTGGTAGCTACTACTGATTTTATAGTTTTTTCAAGTCCTTCTATGTGGTCTAAAGGATGCTGACGAAACCTGTTTGAAGGAGCATCGCAGTACATCCCTTTTTTCCAACGGGCGTACCAATGTACTTCCGAGGCCAGTTCTGCCCCATTTTCTGTATCTATAAGTACTGCCCTTACCGAGTCAGTACCGTAATCAAGTCCTATTACGTACTTTTTCATCGTAGCCTATAATTGTGTGTTTTATTTTTTACAAATATAAGATTCTATTTTAATAAATGTAATTTTTACACTTAATATTTTGCTTAAGAAATTTTAACGCGTAAAATCACGAAAGAATATGCCGGTATTTCAGCTTCAATTTTACTTTTACCTGTTTTAAACTTGCTTTCTTTAGGTGCGACGGTCTCTTTAGTAAAGTCGTTCTCAGCATCAAGATTATCATTTTTAAGCACTGTCATAGTGCCCTCCTTGGCAAGCTTCTTACCTTTTACATCAACTTTTGCTGTCTGCGCTTTGTCAGATGTGTTTACAAGCTTTACTACCACCTCGTTACTCGCCTTGTCTATCACAGCACTGGCAAACATACCGTTCTGACCTGTTATGGCTTTACCATCGGCAGTAAGCGAAAGCAGGTTAGTACCGGCATTGTTTCCGTATAATTTTTGTACGTAGTAGTTTGGCGTAGCGTAGCTTTGCAGGTTGTTAAACCAGATAAGATCCGGTGTCCACTGCCAACCGTCGGCATGTGCAAAAAGCGGCGCATAGCTGGTCATGTACACCACATCAGCATTACGCTCAAGTCCTGTCATAAACGCGGCTTCAGAAAGCGCTGCTTCCCAGTTGTTACGGTTTTCAGCACTGGCTATGTCCTTGGTTTGTACCGCATATTCACCTGCAAATACTTTTGGCCCTTTACGGTCGTATTTATCATAACGGGTTACATTGGTTTTAAACCATTCGGGAGAGTTGTAGTAATGCTCATCCACAAAATCGGCTTTAAGCTCCTTAAGCTGTTCCCAGCCATAGTCAAAATACTCTCCTGAAGGGAATGGCCCACTGCCCGATATTATCTTAATATTAGGGTATTTAGAACGGATGGCTTTTTCAAATACTTTGTAGCGTGCTATATAATCAGGTCCCCACTGCTCGTTACCTACACCTATCATTTTAAGGTTAAAAGGTTTCGGATGCCCCATATCACTACGTAATTTACCCCACTTGGTACTTACAGAACCATTAGCAAACTCAATAAGATCCAACGCATCTTGCACGTAAGGGTCAAGTTCGGCAAGTGGCACAAGCTCACCTGTATTAAACTGGCAGGCAATACCACAGCTCAATACCGGTAGCGGCTCTGCTCCTATGTCCTCAGCAAGCTGGAAATATTCAAAGAACCCAAGACCAAACGTTTGGAAATAATCAGGGGTTTTCTTGTGGTCAAACTCTACGTTCCAGCGGTTAATAAGAGTTTCACGATCTTCAGGGTTACCCACTGTTTTCTTCCATTGGTAGCGTTGTTCCAGTGTACGGCCTTCTACAATACATCCTCCAGGGAAACGCAGGAAGCCCGGATTAAGGTCGTACAGTTTTTGTACCAAATCCTTACGCAGACCGTTGGGCCTGTTTTTCCATGTTTCCTGAGGGAATATCGATACCATATCAATATTGATAACACCTGTTCCTGTAAAGGTTACTTTAAGTTTACCTTTTGCAACTGTTTTTGTAGCGTTTATCTGGGCAGTGTATTTTTTCCAGTCTTTACCTGTAGGGCTTACCGAAGCTTCCCCTATTACATTACCCTGCTCATCTACAAACTGGAAATTGATTTTACTAATGTTGCCCTCTTGGTTCGCAGCCATGATAGAAACATTGTAAACATCGCCTTCCTTAATACCCATACCACGGAAACCTTCGTTAATAAGGCTGTAACCCTTATCATCCTTTACCTCTATACGGGCAAAATTTTTGTTTCCGCTGGTTTTAGATTCTATAATGTTGGCATAGCCTGATTTATCATTAAATGAATGCCTGTCGCTGTTTGGTTGTGTCCAGCCCATAAGCGGCGCATCAAACTCAAACGAACGGTTTTTAACCATTTCGGCATAAAGACCGCCATCAGCACCAAAGTTGATGTCTTCAAAGAAGATACCGTACATGGTAGGCTGTATTTTTACACCTGTTTCTTTAGTATCCAGCACATATTTATTCTGCTGGGCAGTAGCCATAAAGCTACTTAGCACGATTGCTGAAAAAGCAGCATTCCTTAAAAGTTGTTTTTTCATTATATACTTAGTTTGTTCTCTCAATTTAATAATTATTTAGTTTCGGGCAACCATACCTTCATTTCGTTTACGCCACGATTGCTCCAGGTGTAGTAAGGTATGGCGGTAAATGTTTTGCCGTTTGTTTTACCCTCAATAGTATAAATTCCTTTAAGCAATTCAGGATGGTTTTTTACGGTAAATTTAGTTTTACCGCTAACTTTTACAGCCTGTACATCGGCATTGTCTGCGGCCTCCACAGTATATACCAGCGGGCCACGCTCTAATGACACTTTGCCCCTGTCGTCTACTATTTTATCGCTGGCTTCAACCTCACGTACTTCCATCGGGAAGTTTAGCGTTACAGTATCGCCTTTTTTCCAACTGCGGGTTACAGTAAAGTATCCGTCTGTTATTTGTATGTTTTGCTTTTTACCGTTAATCTTAAGCTCAGGAGTGCCTTTCAGCTTATTGGTATAGTTGTATAATCCTCCCGGCATAACCTCATTCCTGGCCCAGCCCGGTACACGGAACTTAACGGTAAAGGTTCCTTCCTTTTGAGGAGTGAAGGCTACCTTAACGCTGCCATCCCACGGATACGCTGTTTCCTGGCTAACCGTTAGCTTTTGCGATTTTAGGTTAACATCTGCGGTATTACCCATATAAAGGTTTACGTAAAGTACATCATCTTTTTGTGCATAAATAAGCCCCGGTATGGCCGGTATAAAACGGATAAGGTTTGTAGGGCAGCAAGAACAGTCAAACCATGCCGAACGTGTACACGCCCCGCGGTTAAACAGGTACTTACCGTCACTCTCCAACGCATTTGGATAAAAGAACTCGGTACCCTTTAAAGAAATACCCGAAATAAGGCCGTTGTACATAGTACGCTCTAGTACATCGGTATATTTTACATCGCCGGTAAGGTTAAACAGGCGGTTGTTCCAGTATACAGAGCCTATGGCAGCACAGGTTTCGTTGTAAGCCGTAAGGTTTGGCAATTCATAGTTATCGCCAAAAGCCTCACCGTCGTGGCGCGCGCCTATACCACCCGTAATGTATATTTTCTTTTCTACCATATTGTGCCAAATTTTGTCAATGGCAGCGCGATAGTCAGCGTCGTTATATATGGCAGCAATATCGGTCATACCTGCATACAGGTACACCGCGCGCACTGCATGCCCCACGGCTTCATCCTGTTGTATAACCGGAACGTGGTCTTGTGCATAAGCACCGTATTGCTCTTTTTTATTGGGGTCGCCCCTGTGGTCAAGGTAAAACTTAGCCAGCTTCAGGTACTCTTCTTTACCCGTTATCTGGTACAGTTTTACAAGGCCGGTTTCTATAATTTCGTGCCCCGGTACGGCTAATATCTGTCCTGGCTTATCGCCAAAGGTTTTTACAAACAGGTCGGCATTTTTAAGTGCAATATCAAGGAAGTTGCGTTTACCGGTAGCCCAGTAGTGTACGGCAGCGGCTTCGTACATATGCCCTGCGTTATACTCTTCATGGCTCATGTTCATGTACTCCCAGCGTTCGCCTTTATCTACCTTTACCCACGGTGCAGGCGGCTTAGCAGGATTTATGGTACGCCAAGTAGTAAGATAACCGTCTTTCTCCTGGCCTATCTTAATTATGGCTATAAGTGAATCGAGCAGGTTTTCCAGCTTTTCGTCGGGTGAGCTTATTAAGGAATTGGATGCACCTTCTATGATTTTGTAAACGTCGCTGTCGTCAAACGGCATTTGCCCTTTAACATCGCCTTGTTTTACCCCCCCGGCAATAAGGAAATTATCAAACCTGCCTTCTTCACTACACTTCTGAATGGCATATTCAATAGTTTTTTCCTGTACCCTTTTTATAATAGGCAGCCAGAAGTTATCAGTAACCTTTACCTGGCTTATGGGCACTGCCTGTATAGGATAACCGATGGCTTGCTGCCCGGCTGCCGTATCTGATTTTCCAGCCTGTGCATAGGTTTGCCCTAAAGCAAGAACAAACACACCAAGGCTATATAAGATTGTTTTTTTCATTATTATCTTTTTATTACTGCATTGGCGCTACAACCGGCCAACCTTCTTTCCACTTAATCTCTTTAATAATAAGCTTCGGAGCTCCTTTTTTTGCATTATCATACCCATGAAAAATCAGGTAATCATTACCGTCAAAAGTATAAGCACTGTTGTGCCCTACCCCTGCCCAGTTTTTATTACCTTCAATTACAAGTGTACCTCCTCCCTGAAACAACTCCTTACCTGTAGCATCTACATAAGGGCCGGTTACCGTTTTGCTACGGCCTACCACCACCTTATAGGTGCTGTTTTCGCCACGGCAGCAATAATCCCATGACAGGAACATGTAGTACCAGCCGTCTTTTTTAAACACAAAAGGCGCCTCAAGGGCTGCATCGCCCGGGTCTTTGTCCTGCAGGCTGAAGGTACGCTCACGGCGTGCCACAGTATACCATTCTTGTGGTTGGGTAGCTATAGTAGTAAGATCTGCGTTAAGCTTTACCATTTTAAGTCCGTTCCAGAACGAGCCGAATGTAAGCCACGGTGTATTGTTTTCGTCTAAAACCAGGTTAGGATCTATGGCATTCCATAAATCACGGTTTGGAACCGACTCTATTACAATACCGTGGTCTACCCACTTAAAATCTTTGTCTTTAGGGTTAAGCGTTTTGTTTGTGGCTACCCCGATTGCCGAAGTATTTTTGGCAAAGGAAGAAACCGAGTAATACAGGTAATACTGTCCGTAATGATAACTTACATCAGGAGCCCAGATGTGGCCCTTAAAATCAGGCGCAACAATGGTAGCCCACTTGGGCTGTTCGGTAAAAACTGGTGCCTCTTTGGTCCAGTTTTTCATATCCGGTGACGAGTACACCGTTATACCATGACCGGTACAAAACAGGTAATACATACTGCCCTGTTTTATCATAACCGGATCGTGCACTATAGTTTCGCCCGTAGGCAGCGCCTCCTGCGAAAAAGCACTGCCACAAACGGAGAACAAAACTATGCTTACCCAAATATAAAGGAAATGATTTCTCATGTTTTTTAGTTTTGGATGCCTTCTGAGGTCATTATTACACGTTTAAGGGTACCATCCGGGTTATAGTACAGCTTGTCTATACACACCGACCTGCGGAAACTGCCACCATTTGGCTGAATGGCTCCGTTATGGTATATAAAATACCACTGATCTTTAAACTCTATAATACTCTGGTGGTTTGTATTACTGTTTCCGGCAAGTTCATTCAGTATACCTTTGTACTCCCAGGGGCCTTCTATGCTCTTACTCATAGCGTACGCTATCTTTTCAGGAAACTCATACGCATACGAAAGATAATACCAACCTTTGTTTTTATGAATCCATGGTGCTTCGGTAAAATGAGGCAGGTCTACCACTTTTATTTCACCTTCTGTTTCCACCATGTTCTTTTTAAGTTTGATGAAATGACAAACCGTATTACCCCAGTACAGGTACGCCTGCCCTTTTTCGTCAATAAACACAGTAGGGTCTATATCATCCCAAGTAATGCTTGTTTGAGTAGTCATGTCATTAGTAATAATGGCATGCCCCACAGCATCTTTAAACGGCCCAAGCGGCGAATCGCTTACCGCAACGCCTATGGCTTTGCCTTTAATGGTTTTATGCTCGGCGCAAATGTACCAGTAAAACTTACCGTTTCGCTCTATAACCTGAGATGCCCAGGCATCACCACTTGCCCAGCTGAATTCGCTAACTTTTAGTGGTACTTTATGCTCTTTCCAGTGTACCATATCGGCAGATGAATACACCAGCCATTCATTCATCCTGTAAAAGTTGAAATCATTTGGTGCCTCATCATGCCCTGCGTACAGGTATACCGAGTCTTTATATACAAGGGCTGCGGGATCGCCCATGTATTTATCTTTTATTATAGGGTTGTTATATACAGGCTCTTTAGCTGTTACCTTCTTCTGGGCTGAACAGGCTAAAGTGGTTAATGCCGAAACAACAACCAACGCAACTTTCTTCATAATTGTGTGTTGTAATATTAGTATAACTTTTTACCCCAAATGCCTTTTCCCTCAGGGGTATAACCTGAAATAGCAAGGGTAACTTTACGAGGGCTGCTTTCCCAATCCCATGAGTCAAACACCTTACATTTCATTCCGTTTATCAGTAGTTCTTTATTAGCCGAATCATAGCTCCAGGTACCCGTTAGGCCTCCACCCACCGTACCATTAGCATTCAGGCTCACCATACTCGATGTTTGCATTACTCGATACTGGTAGCCCACAATTATAATTTCATAGGTACCGGCTATCTTTTCCGCAGTAATTTCAGTTTGCGGTACTCCTGCATAACGTTCAGGTGATACTACCGGCCATCCGTCTGAGGTCCATTGAATTTCGCGCACATGCCCCATCATAACAGCATTAGATACGTTTATACCCGGAACATTTTCGGGAAGTCGGGCCTGTGACGTAAAAAACCACTTTCCTGTTGTATCATCCTTTATAACTCCACAATGCGAAATACCTACCCATCCGGTATGGTTATTAAACTTGTACGGATGTGTTACCAAAGGCCAGCACTCTGCACCCTGAGATACGTTACCGCCATCCATACCATAGTAAGGCCCGGTTATGCTTGTAGATCTTGCTACACGGGTATTATACGCTATAGATAATTCATCATTTGCCATAAACAGATAGTAGTAACCCGTGCTTTCATTGTATACAATCTCAGCACCTTCCAGTGCCTGCCAGCGGTTAATATTAATATTACCACGACCTGCTATACGCACACCATAGTCATCTAAAGTATTAAGCTGGTAAGGCTTTCCTGTTTCGGGGTTAATTTGTACAGCAGCAATACCCGTATGCCATGAACCGTAGATAAGCCAATGGTCTCCCTGCGGCGTAACTACATAACTGGGATCAATACTATTAAATTTATAATATGCATTCCAGTCGTTAGGTCCGTTTCTATGATAATCAACAACGCCGTCCGACATGTTGCATATTACCATACCCTTATCTACCCATTGATTAGAGGCTAAATCAGAGGTTTCCATCATGCCTATATAGGCTTCTTCGCCCCAGCTGGTGTTAGGATCAGTTCCTTCTATCAAAGCATCATGAACGATACTGTAATACATCCTAAACTTATCCCCCACTTTGCGTACACATGGAGCCCAATAGCCATAGCTAATAGTTTCTATAGGAGCACGCCCTTCGGCAGCCCTTCTAACGTTTATTTCATCCTTTACCCAAGTTGCCTCATTATTCATGGTCGCACCTAAGTACTCCCAATTAACTAAATCCATCGAACGTCTGCAATGAAAGTGTCCGTGCCCGAAGGAAGCATTACCATAAGAAGCATCGGTTTGGTACATATAATAATAGTTACCGTCCTTTACTATTGTAGGGTCGTGCACGTTAGCCAGGTTCCACTGGCTTCGGTTTTCCCAACCACTTATAGGTGTATAATTATCAGCATAGGTAGGCCCGTTAAAGCCCACCGGATCCGGATCGGGGTCCGGGTCAGTGCTGCTGGTAGAATGATCATCGCCTGTACATGCAGCAAAAAGCAGTGCCGCTATGGCCAGCACCACTATTCCTTTACCCTTACCAGACGCTTTTAATAAATTATTTATCTTCATAATTGGTTACGGTGTTGATTAATTTATCTTTTTACCCCATACTGCCGTACCGGCATTGTTAAGACCTGACAATAATATGGTACTTTGCACTGCGTTTTCCCAATCACGACCGCGTTCTACATGAAGCTTATCGGTATAACCGTTACTCCATGTAAGAGTAAGCCATGGAGCACTATAGCTCCAGTGGTTGTTAGCACTACCATTTATAGTACCCGCGGCATCAAGAGTAAGCGAAACTGAAGTCTGGAAATCAGGGCTGGTTTGCTCGTCTCCATAACCCGGCACTACATTATAACCTAAAATTATCTGTTCGTAATTACCCACAAGGTCTGTAGCGGCTATGGCGGTTTGTTCTACAGCGGCATAACGCTCTGGTGAAACTACCGGCCAGCCTTCTTCCGTCCAGAATATTTTACGAACGTGCAAGTCCATATAATAACTGTTTTCTCCCGGCCTGCCCTGGTGCGCCATATAATAACTTCCGGTACCATCATCAAATACAGAACAGTGGGCTACGCCCTGCCAGCCCGAATGTCCGTTAAACTTGTAAGGAGCCAGTATCATAGGATAATCATCCTGTTCGTTATTTATATCGTTCCCGTTAAAATCAAGGAATGGACCTTCAGGAGAATCCGACCTGCCCACACGCACATTGTACTTGGTTTGTAGCCAGTCATATGATATAAAAAGGTAGTATTTATTAAACTGGGCATTGTAAATAACTTCGGGGCCTTCAATGTTGCCATTAACTACACCACCTGTAAATCCGCGCTGTGCTACCCTAACACCTTTATCGCCACTTGTTTTTACAAGCCCGGTAGCTGGGTTTAGTTCCAGTTTATAAATACCGTCCCATGCAGAGCCATAGTACATCCAATGGCGTCCGCTTTGATCTATAACCACAGTAGGGTCTATGGCATTGGTTTGTATCGTTGAATCGTTTCTCGATGTTACTACAATACCCTTTTCTGTCCATGGCCCCAGCGGCGCCGAAGCTGTAGCAAGGCCAATAACACTAAGCCTGGGCGTTGATGAAGAAAGCGAGTAATACAGCCTGTATTCACTGCCTACCTTCATAATGTAGGGAGCCCAAAGCGAATTAAACGGTGTACCTCCGCTGGTAGAAATAAAATTAGAACCCTGAGCCGGCAGTTGATCAAAAACCCAGCCCATAAAATCCCACTTTATAAGATCTTTTGACCTGCGAATTTGGATACCCGGCCTTATATCAGCACCAAAACAAACATCGGTATTGTAGCAATAATAGGTATCGCCGTCTTTTATTATTGATGGGTCATGAACGTTGCGATAACCCCATTGGTAAACATTATCGGGGCCATACCCCGGATAGGTATCGGTAATCGTAGCAATATCAAATGTAGGTGTTGTACCCGTACCATCGTCATCGTTACCATCGGTACCGGTTCCACTGTCTTTGGTACATGATGCCAGCATAGCCAGCACCAGTACCGAAGCGCGGAACAGTGATTTATTAATTACAGAAGTATTCATAGCAATAGTCATTTAGCATTATTTCCCTTCCAGCACCACAACCGAGAATGGAGGCAGTGTTACACTAAGTACTCCTTTTTTAAATTTGAAGTCTTTAAAGTCTTTAGGCGTTATAGCCGTTGGATTTTCAAACGTATTGCAGTCCTGAAGCTTGCCCGAAGTAATGATTTTAGCAGTAAAATCCTTTAGGTTAAGGCCTTCAAGTTTTATTTCGGTTGTAATCTTTTGTTTAGAATCGATGTTTACCAGTGAAATGTGGGTTTTACCTTCTTTTTGTGAAGCTGAAACCGAAACTGCCGGAAGCGACTCATTACCAAACTTATATTCAGGTGTTTCTAATGTAACAGGAAGCTGTTTTGCATCCTGGTGTACCTTATAAAGTTTCATTACATGGTACGTAGGCGTAAGCAGCATTTTATCACCTTTAGTAAGTATTACCGCCTGAAGCACGTTTACTGTTTGTGCCAGGTTAGCCATACGCACACGGTCGCTGTGGTTGTTAAATGTATTCAGAGTGGTACCCGCTATCATAGCATCGCGCATGGTGTTTTGCTGATACAGGAACCCAGGGTTTGTGCCCTCTTCCACATCATACCATCCGCCCCACTCGTCTACTACAAGTGCTACTTTTTTCTTCGGATCGTATTTATCCATTATCTCAGTATGCTTTGTAACCAGCTCTTCCATTTTCAGGGCAGTTTTCATGGTTTCAAAGTACTGGCTTTCGTCAAATTTTGTTGAGGAACCTTTTTTCTCCCAAGTTACAAACGAATAAGAGTGTAGTGCCACACCGTCTAACAGGCTTTTAGGTATTTCGCGCATTAGTACTTCTGTCCAGTGATAATCGGCCACATTAGCACCCGATGCTATACGGAAAAGCTCGCCGGTATTAGACCAGTCTGTCATAAAGGTAGCATACTGCCTGTAAAGGTTAGCATAATGCTCTGCAGTCATGTTACCGCCACAACCCCAAGCCTCGTTACCTACACCCCAAAACTTAACACCCCATGGTGTTTCGCGGTTATTCTTTTTACGCAGGTCGCTCATAGGGCTTTTTCCACCGTGGTTTACATACTGTATCCATTCGGTAAACTCCTGTACAGTACCGCTACCTACGTTTGCAGCAAGATACGGCTCAGTGTCCAGTACCTCACACAGGTCAAGGAAATCGTGTGTACCAAAGCTGTTATCTTCGGTTACACCACCCCACCATTGGTTCACTATAGTTGGCCTTTGGTTCTTTGGCCCGATACCGTCTTTCCAGTGATAGGTATCGGCAAAACAACCACCCGGCCAGCGCAGGTTAGGTATACCAAGGTCTTTAAGTGCTGCAATAATATCATTGCGCACACCTTTTGTGTTAGGAATGGCGCTGTTTTCTCCCACATAAAAACCGTCATAAATACAACGGCCTAAGTGTTCAGAGAAATGTCCGTAAATATGCTTGCTAATGGTAGGTGCATCGGCCTTTGCTGTTACAGTAACCGTAGATTTTTGCTGAGCCATTAAAGCACCCGGCAGCATAGTAGCTGCAGTAAAGAAAATTGTAGATAAAAGATTTTTTTGCTTGCCCATAAAAAGTGAGTTTGATTTGAGTTTGATATTTGGTATTTAAAATAGTTAATGCCAATGCGGCGGGCCCTCACATACCCGCCGCTTGGCATTAGCTTTATATTAAAATATTAGTAACCGCTGTTTTGAACAGTACCCGGATTGTTATCCATTTCCAGCTGAGGGATTGGGAAATATTCCCTTCCTGCCTGGTAAGTATTAAATTCGCTATCGCGGTTTTTCAACCAGGCAAGTTTTGTAGCATCCTGTAACCAGCCCCAACGACGTATGTCATCAAAACGGTGACCTTCTGAAGAGAATTCAAGAAAACGCTCGTGTCCTATCTGTTCCCTCATTTGTGCCTGTGTCATACCAGGGTGTGCTGTAGCAAGATCCGGCAGGTTTACACGGCTCCTTACCTGTTGTATGTAAGGATAAGCCTGAGCAGTTTGGCCAAGTTCGTTAAGTACTTCAGCATACATAAGAAGTACATCGGCATAACGCATCAAACGCTCGTTTATACCACTCCTCCAGTCATATTCGTTAGCAAAATCACCATCTGCATTTTCATACTTCCTCCAGAAAAGGTCGTTAAGATCAGCAGGGCTGCCACCATACACAGTTTGGAAAGACTGCCCATAAAGCATCATACCCGGTTTGTTATAAATGATACTAACATCTAACCTTGGATCTACATCACCGCTAACTGTTGCTTCTTCATGGTATTCGTTAAACAGTGTCCATGTAGGCTGCATATCGGTCCAACCGAAAGCACGTGGAGCATAAGTAATGGCGCGTGCGCTGGTTTTACCCCAATCAGACCCTGGAGCACCACCCCAACCAAGAGCTACACCACCTGCATCGCGGCTAAACTGTACCTCAAATATAGATTCTGAGTTGTTTTCGTTAGCAGTAGTAAAGTTGTCTTTATAATTAGAAACCAATGAGTATACACCTAAGCCCATAACTGCTTCAAAAGAAGCCTTAGCACCGGCATAATCATAAGTAAACAATTGTGCTTTACCCAGGTAAGCAAGAGCAGCACCTTTTGTAGCACGACCTGCATCGCCAGCATCAGGACCAGAGATACCAGAGGTATACGACGCCGGTAACAGGTCAGCAGCCATCTGAAGGTCTGCTTTTACCTGCGCCCATCCTTCTTCCTGAGTTTTCTGTGGGTGATACACTTCACCCGTTGTTAGCGGAATAGGTACGTTTTTAAACAGGTTTACCATATGGAAAAGGTAAAGCCCCCTTAGGAAATATGCCTGACCTAAAATCCTGTTTTTATAATCCTCGTCTTCAAATTCTATTGAAGGCACATGTTCTAAAACCTGGTTTGCACGATACATACCCTGGTAGCAGGTTTCATAACACCAGCCGTAAATTGCAGCATCGGCTATACTTGAGTTAAACCTTCCACAGTTTGCCATAGCTGCCCACGGGCTATTACTGCGAGAGTCGTCTGCCTTACCATCAAGTAGTATTGGCGTACTCCTCATATAAGTACCGTCTGTTATTAGACTTCCGTAAACAGAGTTTACACCTTGTAGTGCATCATCCTCAGTTTTCCAGAAACTTGCAGCACTATTGTTGTTAGGGTCTACCTGTGTTAAGTCTTCTTCTCTTACACATCCTGAAAGGACAAGAGCTATTGCGGGAAGAACAACCGCATTTTTTAGAGTAAATATTCTTTTCATCACTTTTTCATATTTTTTTTAGAAACTTGCTTCAACACCAAACGTGAAAGTACGTGGATTAGGGAATGATCCAGGATCGTATCCTCTTGAGAAAAGACCATCGTTGTTAAAGTCTGGGTCAAGACCTTTATAAGGTGTTATTTTCACAAGGTTTGAACCCTGAGCAAATAAACGAACACGCTCTATGTATTTGTTTTTTTCAAGCGGTACGTTGTAACCAAGTTGTAGGTTTTGTAACCTGATATAGTCTCCTTTTTGAATAAAGCGGGTAGATGCCCTTGAGTTTGCATTCACGTCAGAAAAAGTAGGACGCGGTACATTAGTATCAGTATTGTCCGGAGTCCAGTAATTAAGCTCATCTGTGTGGTGGTTAAGCAGTCCGCCTATCATAAGGCCGTTGTAAACACCATTGTAAACATAGTTACCGGCACTACCCTGCCAGAACATGGTAAGATCAAAGTTTTTATAGCTTGCATTAAAGTTAAAACCATAAGTATACTTAGGTATTGTTCTTCCAAGGTGCTTACGGTCGTCATCAGTAATTTGACCATCTCCGTTAACATCCTTAAATTTCACGTCGCCCGGCTGTGCACCCGGTTGTGTAGCATGGCTTGCCACATCGGCTGCATCTTTAAAAATACCTTCTGCTTCATAAGCATAAAGTTCACCTGCGCTATAACCCACTTCAGTAATAGAGTTTATACCATAAATAGGTAAACCATCATTAGCTATTTTAAGTACTTCATTCTTAAGAGTACCTACGTTAGCACTAATATCCCACTGGAATGCATGATCATGATTGCTATAACCCAAGGTAAATTCAAGACCACTGTTTCTTATTTTACCTACGTTTGTAGTAATTGAAGCAGGGAATGCACCTGTTGAGTACGGTAGTGGCTGGTTAGCCAAAAGGTCATTTGATGTCCTTACAAAGTACTCAGCTGTAAACTGTAGTTTGTTTTTAAAGAATGCAAATTCAAGTGCTGAATTGAAAGTAGTGGTATCTTCCCATTTAATGTTAGGGTCTTTTACATCTACAACTATAGTACCCGGAGCAAGCTGGTTGTTAAAATCGTAACCTGCAAATGCATTTACAGTAGAAGAATATCCGTAGTTAGCAATTGTATTGTTACCAAGTAGACCGTAACCACCACGAAGTTTTAGACTATCCCACCACTCCGGAAGTTTAATATCATTACTAATCCTATATGCTGCTGCAAATGAGTAGTAATTACCTGTATTGTTTTTTGGTGCAAATTTAGAAGACCTGTCCTGACGGAAGTTACCGGTAAGATAATAAGTATCATTATAGTTATAATCTATTTTACCCAGGTATGAACGCCTTGTTTCACGCTGCATGTATTCACCACCTGAAATTGCATCGGCGTATTGAATCATGGCTATTTCGTCATAGTCATAACCTACACCGCGGCTCCAAAGATATTCATCCCTCCAGTCTTCCATAATAAAACCAGCCATAGCACTTATTTTATGCTTGCCTAAAGCTACTTCATAGTTTACAAGGTTATCCATAATTGTCCTTGTATTGTGCGTAGTATTTATGTTTAGCGCTGCTTCATCCCTTGTAGTAATATAGTACCAGCCAAGGTCGCTTTCAGGCACATACATTCTGTTTTTCAGGTTTGTCTGGTCAGCAGTAATCCTTGCAGTATACTTAAGCCCTTTAACTATTTCAAGCTCACCCCACACGTTACCTATAAAACGGTTCCTGTTGCTGGTATTTGTAAGTAGGTTGTTCCATCCTATTACGTTAAGGGTAATAGCCCTTTGTGTAAGGTTATCTGCACCACCATAGCCACCAAGCCTGTTAGGGTCGTATACTGGCATGGTAGGTATAGCCTGTAACAGCGCCATAATAGCCGACTCACCATTGTATGAGTTAAAGTTTTCTTTACCGCTATCAGTATAGGCAAGTTTAGCGCCATACTTAAATTTACCTTTTTTACCTGTAAGGTTTAGTGTAGTAGAATAACGCTCATAAGCCTGAGGAGTTTTTAAATAACTGGTATTTTTAAAATAATCCATGTTAAAGTTGTAGCTCAGACTTTCTGAACCTCCACTAAAAGTAAGTGACTGGTTTTGCACTTTACCGGTACGGTAAGCAGCCTTCTGCCAGTCTGTATCTACATTATTAATGTAGTACGAACTTGTCGGGTCGTTACCCGGTAGCGGAGCCATACCATCATTGATATAAGCTGCATTAGTTATCTGCTGATATTGCTCCCTGTTTGTTACCGGGATAGTATTAGCTACATTTTGGAAACCGGTATAAGACCTGTAGTTTACATTAATTTTACCGGCCTTACCTTTCTTAGTAGTAATAATAACTACACCATTAGCACCACGCACACCATAAATGGCAGCAGACGAAGCATCTTTAAGCACCTGGATTGATTCAATCTCACCTGTAGCAAAGTCAAAAGGGTTATCGGTAATCATTCCATCAATTACAAATAACGGGTTGTTATTGTTAAATGACGAGATACCACGTATTTTAATATTTACAAACCCTCCGGGCTCACCGCTAGACTGTACAGTAACACCGGCTACCTGACCCTGAAGCTGCTTGGCCACATCATAGGTAACAGTTTTCTTAGCATTCTCTACATTTACAATACCCACAGATCCTGTAAGGTCGGATTTTTTAGCGGTTCCGTAACCAATTACCACAACGTCATCCAGCTGTGTGGCCGACGAAGACAACTTTACATTAATAGTAGTTTGATTACCCACGGTAATCTCCTGGTTTGCGAAACCAATGTATGAGATAACTAATACATCGTTTGCGCTGGCCTTGATAATAAAATTACCATCAAGGTCGGTAGACACACTGTTTGAAGTTCCCTTTACAGTAACGGTAGCCATAGGAAGCCCCAGGCCATCCTCGGCCGATGTTACTGTACCGCTTATGTTTACCTGGGCCGAAGCCGTGAGCGCGGTAAACAGCACAAACATTAAACCTGCAAGCTTACTTTTAATAACCTTGCGGGCGGTGTCTTTTAATAATGTGGTTAATGCCATCATAAAATTAAAATTTGGTTTGTTTAATAAATGTATTTTTTACACTTCCAAATTTAGTTAAAGATTATCTAAAAAAGCAAATAAATTTTTCATTTTTTTAAAATTTATTATAAATAAACTAATAACCTCGTAATGCTACAACGTTGTCGCAAAAAATTTGTATTTTCATGCGATTTATTCAATATTATTGGAAGTTCCATTGATAGTTACTAACTTGCCACCAATTCAAACACACATGAATAGTTATCACGACCAGGAAAAAGTTCTCTTAGCAGTAGACTGTATCATTTTCGGATTTGACAAAAAACAGCTAAAAATATTACTTATTAAAAGGGATTTTGAACCCGAAAGAGGCAAATGGTCTCTTATGGGTGGATTTTTGCGCCCAGATGAAAACCTGGATAATGCCGCTACACGCGTACTGCACCACCTTACCGGGCTTAGTAATGTATACATGGAGCAATTGCGCTCTTACAGTGCCATAGACAGGGATCCGGTGGCGCGCACCGTGTCAGTTTCTTACTACGCACTCATTAATATATCAGAACATACCGAAATAAATTCAAACTTCTCGGCAGCCTGGTTTGATATTAATGAATTTCCCAGCCTTATCTTCGACCATAATATAATGGTGGCAAACGCGCTTACACGCCTGCGCTACCGTGCTTCAACAAAGCCTGTAGGCTTCGAACTGCTACCGGAAAAGTTTACTATGAAACAGCTGCAAATGCTTTATGAAGCTATATTAGGAGAAAAACTGGATAAGCGTAACTTTATCAATAAAATAAACGGTCTGGATATTTTGGTAAAAACTGAAGAGAAAGACATGAACTCTTCCAGAAAAGGATCTTTCCTTTATATGTTTGACCAGGAAAAATATAATAGTAAAGTTTCAGACGGTTTTACGTTTAAACTATAAAACAAAACAGCCATTTATATAAATGGCTGTTTTGTTTATTCACTTTTTTGTTTTGCTTCTTTCTGCCTGGCACGCCATTGTTTTTTCAGCGCAGGATAATCTATAGTAAAAGCAGGCTCCTGCCTTATAAGCTTATGCTCTTCAAAAGCATTCAGCAAAAAACCTTCTATCATAAAATCCTCGGCTACATTAGCAGGGCTGTATGTCTTTTTAATATCTATCTGAAAAAGCCTTGCCATACGATTGCTCCAAAATGCCTTCCAGCTGCTTTTTTGCTCCTTAATAATATCGTATGTGCTTTCGCCGGTTTGCCTGTATATTAACTTAACCAGTATTTGCCCTTCTTTACGCGATAGTTTTTTTAATTGCCCTTCAAATTCATCTTCCAGGTACTTTTCTACCATTTTAGAATACTTCTTCTTTTCCTTTTCTGTTTTAAGGCAGCTCATATTATATTTAAAAGTATTAAGCCTCTCTGCAGCAATCTTTGCATAAGGATATACCTTAAGCACACGACGGCGCAGTGCCATAAGTTGTGCTTTTTCGTCGGGTGTAATAGAATCTTTTACATTCCCTATAACCAAATCGGGTAGCTGGGTATTAAATACTATAGAATCATTAGCTATACTATCGTTTTGCACCACCTGTGCATGAGTGCTTAAGCTGCATAAAAGCAGGAACAAAACAAAGTAAAAAGTTGGTTTCATGTTCATAAAAATTCTGCTCAAATGTATACAATAATATATAACTGTGCTATGTAATTTATATTTTAGCCAAAAATTAAATTTATGTCTGCAAAAACTGTACTAAACGATGCTTCTGTAGCATTTTTAGAGAAATATTTAAACAACGCCTCCCCTACCGGATATGAAAGCGAAGGGCAAAAAATATGGATGGAGTACCTAAAACCCTATGTAGACACTTTTATAACCGATACTTATGGCACAGCCGTAGGGGTAATTAACCCCGATGCTCCTTACAAGGTAGTGATAGAAGGCCACAGCGATGAGATTTCGTGGTACGTAAACTACATTAGCGATAACGGCCTTATATATGTAATACGCAATGGTGGTAGCGACCACATGATAGCACCAAGCAAACGCGTACACATACATACCAAAAACGGTATTGTAAAAGGCGTTTTCGGGTGGCCGGCCATTCATACCCGTATGCGTGGCAAGGAAGAAGCCGTAAAAATAGAAACACTGTTTATAGACCTGGGCTGTAGCAATAAAGAAGAAGTAGAAAAACTTGGCGTACACGTAGGCTGCGTGATTACCTACCCCGACGAGTTTATGATACTTAATGAAAATAAGTTTGTATGCCGCGCCATAGACAATCGTATAGGTGGTTTTATGATAGCCGAAGTTGCCCGTTTGCTTAAAGAAAACGGAAAAACACTTCCGTTTGGGCTTTATATAACCAACTCGGTTCAGGAAGAAGTAGGCCTGCGTGGAGCAGAGATGATTACCAAAACCATCCGCCCTAATGTGGCTATTGTTACCGATGTATGCCACGACAGCACCACACCTATGATTGACAAGAAGATTGAAGGTGATACGCAAATAGGCAAAGGCCCCGTTATTACCTACGCACCTGCTGTACAAAACAAACTACGCGAACTGATTGTAGATACTGCTGAACAAAACGAAATTCCGTTCCAACGCCTGGCATCAAGCCGCGTTACGGGTACCGATACCGATGCATTTGCATACAGTAACGGCGGTGTGGCTTCGGCACTAATATCTCTACCGCTACGTTATATGCACACCACTGTAGAAATGGTACACAAGGAAGATGTGGAAAACGTAATTAAACTTATCTACGAAACAATTCTTAAAATTGAAGAAGGAGAAACTTTTTCTTATTTTAAATAAAAGCATATCATTAAATAAAAAAATCCCGTAAGTACGTGCTACTTACGGGATTTTATATTTTAACTCTATTTAATTAAGAGTACATTTTCTTTCTTAGCTCCTGTACTTTTTCGTCTTCCAAGTAATCATCAAACGTCATGTAGCGGTCTATAACACCGTTAGGGGTTATTTCTACAACACGGTTTGCTACCGTTTGTGCAAACTCGTGGTCATGCGTAGTAAACAGTACAGATCCTTTAAAGTTTTTTAGCGAGTTGTTAAACGCAGTAATACTTTCCAGGTCAAGGTGGTTTGTAGGCTCATCAAGCATCAGCACGTTGGCACGTAGCATCATCATACGGCTAAGCATACAACGCACTTTTTCTCCACCCGATAGTACACGGCCGGTTTTAAGGGCTTCTTCACCGCTAAAAATCATTTTACCAAGGAAACCACGTACGTAAACCTCGTCACGCTCTTCTTCGGTTTTAGCCCACTGGCGCAGCCAGTCTACAAGGGTAAGGTCGTTATCAAAAAACGCGTGGTTATCTGCAGGCAGGTAGCTTTGTATAGTGGTAATACCCCACTCATATGTACCATTGTCTGCGGTAAGGTTACCGTTTATAATTTCATAGAAAGCGCTTGTAGCACGGCTGTCTTTAGAGAAAACCACTATCTTGTCGCCTTTTGCCATGTTAAGGTCTACATTTTTAAACAGTAATTCGCCATCTATAGATGCAGAAAGGTCTTTTACGTTAAGTATCTGGTCACCGGCTTCGCGCTCCTGCTCAAATATAATAGCAGGGTACCTACGGCTCGATGGTTTAATATCGTCAACTTTAAGTTTTTCAAGCATTTTTTTACGGCTGGTAGCCTGCTTACTCTTAGCCACGTTAGCGCTAAAACGCATAATGAATTCCTGAAGTTCTTTTTTCTTCTCTTCTGCTTTTTTGTTCTGCTGTGCACGCTGCCTAAGCGCAAGCTGGCTTGATTCGTACCAGAAGGTATAGTTACCACTAAAGTGGTTTATTTTACCAAAATCAATATCAGAAATGTGCGTACACACGGCATCCAGGAAGTGACGGTCGTGCGATACTACGATTACAGTATTGTCATAGTTAGCAAGGAAGTTCTCTAACCAAGAGATGGTTTCAAAGTCAAGGTCGTTTGTAGGCTCGTCCATTATCAGTACGTCCGGGCTTCCAAAAAGTGCCTGTGCTAATAGCACACGTACCTTAAGCTTACCATCCATATCACCCATAAGGGTGTAGTGGAACTCCTCGCCTATACCCAGGTTGCTAAGCATAGTTGCCGCATCCGAATCGGCATTCCAGCCATTCATTTCTTCAAAAATAATTTGAAGTTCTCCTACCCTTTCTCCATCTTTATCACTAAAATCAGGTTTCAGGTAAATTTCGTCCATCTCCTTTTTTACAGCAAAAAGGGTTTTATTACCCATCATCACTGTTTCAAGCACCGTATGCTCGTCAAACATGTTGTGGTTCTGGTTCAGTACGCTCATACGTTTGCCCGGCTCCAGGTGTACACGACCCGATGTAGGATCCATATCACCTGAAAGGATTTTTAGAAACGTAGATTTTCCGGCACCGTTTGCACCGATAATACCATAACAGTTGCCCTGGGTAAAGGTTGTGTTTACTTCGTCAAACAAAATCCTTTTACCAAACTGCACCGATAGATTTGAAACTGATAGCATGAAGAAAAAATTTTTGCAAAAATATAAAAAATAGGCTTTCATTTGCAGGAGAATCCAATAAGCTTACCTTTACATGATTTAACGGTATTTTAACAGCCCTTATAACATAATAAAAATATTTTTGCTTTTTCACTATTATTCACCTGAATGTCTTGTATTCTTACTAAATGGCCTTTGTATATTATATTGCTGCTCCTTGTTTCCTGCGGGAGCGACGACAATAATTACACCGCATATTTTAGCGGACAAGTGAAAAATGCACGCCAACCCTACCTGCTTTTTAGCAGAGATAATAAAGTGGTAGACACCATAAAGCTAGATAAGGAAAACCACTTTTCGGTTAAGTTTGACTCACTAACTCCGGGCATGTACAGCTTTAAACTGGAGCCTGATTATCAATACATTTATTTTGACAAAAACGATAGCTTATCGGTTTATATAGATGCAAATGATTTTGACAAGTCTATAGTTTTTGGTGGACGTGGCGACCGAAAAAACAACTTTATGATGGAACTTTTTGCAATGCACGAAGTTTCGAAAGAAAATTCATACGATATTTTTTCTGAAAGCCCAGATAAGTACACCCATTTTATTGACTCGACTTATGCGTTAAGAGAAAAGTTTTACAAAAAAAGTAAAGAAGACATACAATGGAGCGAGGGTTTTGATTTTTATGCCCAATACCGCCTCAATCTGAATTACTATGCATATAAAGAATACTATGCATATGTGCATGCCAGGCGAACCGCTACAGATGTAAGACAGGATATTCCTAAAGATTTTTTCAGTTATAGAAAGAAAATAGATTTTAACAATAGTAAACTGGCCGGTTTTTCGCCCTTTGTACGCTATGGCATGGCACTGACTAACAATCTTGCTTACTACAAAACATTTTCTAAAGATGCTGAATTTAAAGAAAACACACTACAATACAGTATTAACAAGCTAAATATAGCCGACTCTGTTTTTAAAAATCCAAAGATTAAAAACCAGATATTAACTTCTATTGCTTTCGCTTATCTGCTTCAGGATCAAAATGTAGTAAACAATCAAAAGTTTTTACAACGCTACAGCCAGCTTTCTACTGAAAAAGGACCTGATAATGAGATTGAAAAAATGCAAAAAAGCATTAAAGAACTGTCTGCCGGTAATAAGCTACCGGCAATAGGGCTTACAAACCTTAACAACAAACCTTTTAATATAAGGCAGGAAATAGCACAAAAAACAGTGGTGTTTTTCTGGACAGGGTGTGCACGCATTAATCTTCAAAGGGTTTACGACAAAATAACTGAGCTAAAGGCAAAGTATAAAGACATAGATTTTATAGGTGTAAACGTAGATAACGATACAGAATGGCGAAAAGACCTGCAGGTATACAACCTGAAAGGTGTACAACAACTACGTGCTACTAATTTTGAAGAACTAAGGCAAAAGTGGGTACTTACCAAGATAAACCGTACTATAGTGCTAAACGCCGACGGAACCATTAAAAACGCTTTTACAAACCTGCTCGACGACGATTTTGTAAAAGAACTGAAATAACAGCAAAGGATTTTACTCATAAAAAACAAAACCGGTTGCCTATAACGGACAACCGGTTTTTTTAATAAAGGCAGCGACCTTTATTTTGTATTTTCTACTACTGTAAGACAAACCTGTAGTTCGGGCTTGTTTGTAGTAAACTTGTAAAGCCAGTCTATAAGCTGTTCCAGCTCATAAGGCAGTAACATTTTTAAGGCTTTTTCTACTTCCTTGCAAAACAATGATGGATCAAAACTCACGTTTTCCAGCACTGTCTTTGTGTAATTAAACATGGATGCAGGCATAAAATTATTGGTTTGAGTTTATGGTTATAAAAGAACGTGAGTGTAAAAGTATAAAATATTTCTCAACCTAAAAAACGAATTTCATAATTTTAACCTATTAAAATTTTTAATATGTTAATTATTTAACTCCTTTTTAATATTTAAACCCTCTAAGCATTTCGCGCTTTCCGGGTGGACCGGGAAGCTTTTCTGTAGTAAATCCGGCAGCTTTCATAGCATTCTTTATTACAGTACGGCAGGCATAGGTAACCAGTATACCGTTAGGCTTAAGCGCCTTGTACATTTTGGCAAAAATTTCCTCACTCCACAGCTCAGGCTGCGCATGAAACCCAAAAGCATCAAAATAAATGAGATCGTAAAGTTCGGTATCCTCTATATCCTGAAAAAACTTATGCTGCTTGTTTAACTCAAATTTATCACTCAGGTTAACAGGTAGCTCCCAAGCTACATTGTGCATAGTTTCATAAATTCCCGCATGTGCTACAGCATCCAGCTCAGTAACATAGTTTAGCTGCATAGCCTCTTCTACCGCCACCGGGTATGCCTCTACCCCTGTGTAATGAATTTGCTGACCTGTTTTTACAGTTTCAAGATATGTAATAAAGGCATTAAGCCCCGTACCAAAACCTATTTCTAAAACAGCAACAGGCTGGCCATTAGTTAAGGCCAGCCCGTTTTGTATAAATACATGATATGCTTCGCGTATTGCACCAAACTTAGAATGGTAACTCTCCTTCATATCCGGAAGGTGTATGGTTACAGATCCATCGCCGGTAACTATAATTTCTCGTTTCAAAATGGTGAATTTATTTCAGCAAAAATACCGAAAGTATGATGGAAACTAACAAACTGCCACCTAAAAAGATATTACGAAAATCGTCACCTTCAGCAAAAAGAGTTTTATAAGAATACTTCTTAAAAAGAAAAAGCCATCGTACGGCAGCACCAATACTATTCAAAATAACATTGATTAACATCCTAATTACAACTTCTCCTAATAACTCTTTCACTTACTTAATATAAAGTTTTTTAATCCTTGGTATAGGCCCACCACACTTACCTTCATGACAGTTAAGGCAGGCGGTAACAGCATCATTAAAATGCTGTTTAGCATTTTTCGGATCGTTATAAATAAGTTCCTGTGCCTTAATAAAATTAGCAGCCTGCTCGTTAAAAAACGCGTCACGGTCGCTTTCATCGGTCATGGCTGCAGAATGTATCTTTACTAAGTGCTCCGGAAAATGCCCCACAGCCTCACCTTTAAGAATGCGCTGTTTCAGCTGCTCGTTTTCTACATACATCTGCTCCATAAGCGCTGCCAGCTCGCTCATTTCATACATCTTAAACTCCTTCTTAGGCTTGGTACAGGCGGCGGCAGCTGTATCTTTCTTTACCGTTTCGGTTTTAGCAGGTGTTTCTTTCTTGCAAGCGGTAAGTGCAATAAAAATTACGGCCAGGATAAATACTTTCTTCATTATTTGCTTATCAGAACGCCATCGGCCATAAATCCGTACTTCACTTCAGGCTTGGTAATTTTAGCTATCTCCTCATCACTTTTTCCGCCGTCTTTGGCATAGTGCTTAAGCTGTGCTACCGATGTTTCACTCACAAACGCCTTACCGTGCACTATAGCTTCCTGTCCGCCTGCATTAAGCGGCACAAAGAATGCGTAATCTTTAAACTTAACAAACGACTCTTTACCCTGAGAAAGATCCAAAGACATCCAGCAGCCTTTCTTTTGGCAAACCTCTTTAATATTGGTTTTAAACTTTACAGTTACAGAGTCCCCTGGTTTCAGCGTACTGTATTTCTTAAGCATTTGCTCTTTGCTCATTGCATTATCAGCCAGTATCTTATCACCAAAAGATGCATAGTCTATTTTAGCAGCCGATACTTTCTTTTCGGCAGCTTCAGGCTTTTCAGGAGATTCTTTCGCCTCTACTGCTTCAGAAGACTCTTTTGCTTCAGGCGCCTCAGCATCATTGGTTACAGTATCGGTATCCACATTTAGTGTATCGTGTTCACCTTCTATAACCGTATTTTCGGTTTTAACTTCCGTTTCATTTTTCTTACAGGCAGCCATACTCATTAGTGCGGCAACAAGTACTAATGTTTTTCTCATTTTTAACTAATTTGGTCTTTAATGTGACAAATTTATACAGAAAGTTTAATTACAACAACTTAAGGTGGTTATTTATATTTCTTTGTTTCAGCAAATTGTTTTTTTATTTTTCATTTTTTTTTATTAAAAACGCCCTAACGATGATTTTTTAGTAAATTTGCGCAGACGCGAATAACCCTAAACTACAATACAATAATGAGCGGTAACCCTACTTTTGCCATTGAAGTGCACAAAGCCCAAACCTCAAAAATAGGAGCTGTAGACTTCAACAACCTGCCATTCGGAAACACATTTACAGACCATATGCTGTATTGTGATTACAAAGATGGACAGTGGGGTACTCCGGTTATTGAACCTTATGCCCCAATGCTTATGGACCCGTCGTCCAGGGTATTCCACTACGGACAGGCTATTTTTGAAGGCATGAAAGCCTACAAAGATGAGGATGATGATATTTGGCTTTTCAGACCCGACCAAAACTACCTTCGTTTTAACAAATCAGCAGTAAGGCTTGCTATGCCTGAAGTACCTGAGGATGTATTTATGGAAGGCCTTAAACACCTTATAGCACTGGATAGTGAATGGGTAAAAAAAGGAAAAGGTAACTCGCTGTATCTTCGCCCGTTTATGATTGCTACAGGCCACGGTGTTATAGCATCGCCATCGCAGGAATACAGGTTTATGATTATTATGTCTCCTGCTAAATCATACTATTCTGGCGAGGTTAAAGTACTTATTGCAGAACACTTTAGCCGTGCAGCAAATGGTGGCATAGGCGCAGCAAAAGCTGCCGGTAACTACTCGGCACAGTTTTACCCTACCAAGCTTGCTAATGAGCAAGGCTACCAGCAGGTAATATGGACGGATGACGCTACACATACCAAGCTTGAAGAAGCCGGTACCATGAATGTGTTTTTCCGTTTTAACGATACCCTTTGCACTGCACCTACAAGCGAGCGTATACTGGATGGTGTAACCCGTAAGAGTATTATAGAGCTTGCCGAAAAAGAAGGCTTAAAAGTAGAAGTTAGGCCAATACTGGTTAACGAACTTGTAGAAGGCTTAAAGAACGGCTCTCTGAAAGAAATTTTTGGAGCTGGTACAGCTGCCGTAGTTAACCCTATTATAGGCTTTAGCTACCAGGAAAACTACTACGAACTGCCTAAGCTTGAAAATCCGCTTTCGTTACAGATAAAAGATAAGCTTACAAATATTCAGCACAAACTAGCCGAAGACACATTTGGCTGGACAGTGAAGATTTAAACAACGGTTTACAGTTTTAGGTTTACAGCTTTAGAACTGGCTTAAATATAAAATGCCCTGAAAAAATTCAGGGCATTTTTTTTTGCCAGATGTTTACCATTACAAACTGTAAACTGTAAACTGTAAACTGTAAACTGTAAACTGTAAACTGTAAACTGTAAACTGTAAACTATTTAAGTATTTCCGTAAAATCAGGTTTAAAATAATTTGGGCCTTTCATTACTTTACCATCTTCACGGTAAATAGGCTCCCCGTTATCATCCAGCTTACTCATATTACTGCGTTGAATCTCATCAAACACCTCTTCTATTTTGTGTTGCAATCCATGCTCTATTATGGTTCCACAAAGTATATACAGCATGTCACCCAGAGCATCAGCTACTTCTACAAGATCGTTATTCTGCACAGCCTCCAGGTATTCTTCATTTTCCTCTTTCATAAGGTTGTAGCGCAGCATATTAATATTTTCACCAAGACTGGCGCGGGGTGCCTCACCTACCCCAAGTTTAAACGAAGTATGGAACAGCTTTACTGAGTCGAGTTGTTTTTTCATATTGCAAAAAATTTATGGATTAAAAATAAGCCTAAATAAGGGCTGTTGTTGTAGCTTTGCACAAAAGATTTCAACATGTTTTCTACCGGACAACTTGTATTTGCTGCACTATTTGTTATTGTATTTACCATAGCACTGGTATTTATGTACCGCAAAGACCTACCCCTGCACAAACTCTATTATAAGAGGACTTACCTTATACTGCTTGCGTTCCTGGGCTTTATAGCCTTGCTTTTTGTTATAAAATTACTTACCAAAGACACCGTACACTAAGAGTGTTAAAAAAATAAAAATCCCTATATATAGGGATTTTATAATGTTACAGTTTTGCCCAAATTTGTCCTCGGGAAAATTGCTAAACAGAAAACACGACTTAGATAAATGTTAACCGCAAGTATCATTGTAGTAATGCTGATATTATGTTTCGGCATACTTTATATAGTTTCAGATTACTACAGGCAAAAGTTGTCGCTGCAAAGCGAGCATATACGTTTCCTGGAAGTAGAAAACGACCTTAAAGACCATGAGATAGTAAGCCTGGACACCCTACTGAACAAGCAGGAACAAGAGCGAACAGTGGCCATGGATGAACTTCATGATAATCTGGGAAGTACAATTGCTGCCTTAAAAGCAAATTTTGAGAGCCTCAGCATCCTTAAACCTTTAGAAAATGAAAAGGAAAACCAATTGCTTTATAATACGGTACAACTATTAGACCAGGGGTATCAAAAGATAAAACGGCTGGGTACCAGTAAAAGCTTTGGTGTAGAAGCAAAGGAAGGTTTAGTACCCGCCTTAAAAAAACTTGGATCAATTGCGTCAGAAAATACAGGTATAAACTTTCAAATGCTTATCTTTAACCTATCCGAACGTTTGGGCAACGCTCAGGAAATAAGCATTTTAATCATTGTACACGAACTGTGCCTTAATATTGTAAAGCATAGCGAAGCTACCGAAGCCACCATTCAGCTTACCGGGCATGATGGGGTATTAAATATTATTGCCGAAGACAACGGCATAGGATTTAGCACACTAAAAGCCATGAAAAAAGGTAACGGACTGAAAGACATATCGGCCAGGGTAGCGCAGCTTGGCGGTACATTTAATACAGACTCCGCTTTAGGCAGAGGTGCTACAATACTAATAGATATACCGATATGATAACCATAGCCATAGCCGAAGACCATCAGGCCCTTATAGACGGCATGAAAGTGTTTCTGGAATACGAAAAAGGGATTTCTATAGTAGGTGAAGCCAATAACGGCGCCAGTCTATTAGAGATTGTACGACTGAAAAGACCACATGTGGTTCTTACAGACATACGCATGCCTGTTATGGATGGAATAAGCGCTACAAAGGCTATAAAACAGGAATTTCCGCATTGTAAGGTGATTGCCTTTACCATGTTCGACCAGGAAGAGGCTATTACGCAAATGCAGGCTGCAGGGGCGTCGGGTTATATACTAAAGAGTTCATCTTTAAAAGAAGTAACAGCTGCTATAAAGGCCGTTTATCATGGCGAAACGTATTTTAATGCAGGGCAACAATCTTTGGCTCCAAAACAGCCGGAAGTTATATTAAGTAAACGGGAAACCGAAATACTAAAACTGGTAGGACAGGGAAAAACATCTCAGGAAATAGCCGACATATTGATTATAGAAAAATCTACGGTAGACACACACCGTAAAAACATTTTAAGAAAATTAAACCTACAGGGAAAAAACGACTTGCTACGCTACTCTGTAGAAAAGAAATACGATTTTTAGAAAAGAAAAACGCAATGCTTCTTAGTAAAATCTACAACAGGTGTTACCGCATTGCAGAAGAGCAACTAAATTTTTATTTTAGTTATTTGTAGTTGGTTTAGGAAATGGGTCCCTTGTTAAGGGACCCATGGTTTTTATTTGGCATACTCTTTGATTTAACACGTTTAATCATAATAAAACATCATAATTTCACATTAATCAAAAAACAAAACACATGAAAAAAAATATCTTCACCCTGCTTGCTGTGGCTTCACTTGGATTAGCACTAACAAATTGCTCGTCTAAGCAACCTGTAGAACGCGTAAATGAAAACAGTGTTACCGACCTTAGCGGACGCTGGAACGATACCGACTCTCGACTTACAGCAGAAGAAATTACCGCCGAAATGATGGATCACTCTTGGTACAGCACTTTTGCAAGCGAAAACGGAGCGAAGAAACCGGTAATTATTGTAGGGCTTATTACAAATAAATCACACGAACATATAGCTACCGAAACTTTTTCTAAAGACATAGAAAAAGCAATCATAAATTCAGGCCGCATGAAACTGGTACAGGCCGGTAACATGCGCGAGGAAGTACGTGCAGAACGCGCCGACCAGCAAAACAATGCTGCACAAAATACTATTAAGAAATTTGGCATGGAGCACGGCGCCGATTTTATGCTTCAGGGTACAGTAAACTCTATAGTAGACCAGGGCAAAAAAGAAAAAGCCGTTTACTACCAGATAGACCTGGAACTTACCAATATTCAAACCAATGAAAAGGTATGGATAGGTGACAAAAAGATTAAAAAAATCGTACGATAATTGAGGCAACTTTCTTTTTTTGAACAGATGAAAAGAGCCGTAAACTTTGTTGCCGCCCCACTACGGGCGGCACTTTTACTCTTATTGGTATGCATTACTTCCTGTGCTACCTATAACGACAAGATTACCGATGTGCACCAGGAAATGGTAAACGGGCGTTTTAAAAACGCTTCGGGTCTTTTAGATAAAAATGCCTTTCTTGGTAAAAAGCGCAATAAACTTCTTTATCTGCTGGAAAAAGGTAAAATGGAGCACATTAGTGGCAACTACGAAGAAAGCAACAGGCTTTTTGAGGAAGCGTACATACTTGTAGACGATAGGATAAAAACCTCTGCCGGACATGCAGTAGCTGCAAACCTGACTAATCCCATGGCAGCACCCTACAAAGGAGAGGATTTTGAAAAAGTAACCATACACTATTACAAGGCCATTAACTACTTTATGCTGGGACAACCGGACGAAGCACTGGTAGAAGCCAAACGCATCGACCTGAAATTACAAGAGCTTAACAACCGCTATAAAGACAACAAAAACAAATACACCCAGGACGCTTTTAGCCAGATATTGCAGGGCATTTTATATGAAAGCACAGGCGATATAAACAACGCGTTTATTGCCTACCGTAATGCCGAAGAAATTTATACCGCGGCAGGTGGCACCTATTATGGCGTAACACTGCCAAAACAGCTTCAGGCCGACCTGTTGCGTACCGCATACGCACTTGGCTTTACAGAAGAATATAATAAGTATTTGGTTCAGTTTAATCTTCCTGCTACAAGCCCTCCGCCCGCACCTAACGTTTATGGAGAGGCTATTGTTTTTTGGGAAAACGGATTAGGCCCGGTTAAAGATCAAGTAGTGGTTACAGCATCGGGTGCGGGTAGTTTTTTTTACGGCACCTATATGGAAGATGGGGTCGTACAACAAATACTAATTCCCATACCAATGGGATCTAACCTGGGCACCATTAATGCCGTTGCCATACCTAAATACAACCGCAGTATAAGCTATTACAGTAAAGCATCCCTTACTGTAAACGGCCGGGAACAATACTTTGAAACCGCACAGGATTTTTATCCGATAGCAAAGCAATGCCTTAACGACCGTAACCTGCGCGAAACAGTAAATATTGTTACCCGTTTTGCTACAAAAAAGGCAGGCAGCATACTGCTACAGGAAGTAGCAAGACAGGCTGTAGGCAAAGACGGTGCCGAACTTATACGATTAGGAGCCGATGCTGCAGGAGCCATTACAGAAAAAGCGGACACCCGAAACTGGCAAACGCTACCGGCTACTATCAGCTATACACGTGTGCCATTGAACCCTAACGGCGAAAACAAGTTTACCATAAAAAAATATGGCCCGGGTAATATAATAGACACCGATACCATAAACATTCCTTATAAAAGAGGCCTGCAAATAGTAAACTACTTTGACTTGGGGCGTACACAGGTATTACCTGTAGACACATCTGTTAAAACAAGTCCTGCTGCTCCACCTACCGTAAAAATGGATGCAAAGTACACTGAGAAGTACAACAAATGGGTGGATACTGATAAAGGCATATCATACATGGTAGAGTACTATCCGCAGATTGTAGAGGGTAAAAATGTTTGGGGTAAAAAAATCAAGTTTAAAACCACGTTGCCATCTAACTTAAAAGTGACCTATGCTATAACCGATAAGCCTTATACAGATAAGATAAAGCTTGTAACTTTAGATGAGTTTGAAAAACTACAGGATGAAGGCAAAGCTACTGATGTGTATTACTATCTTACAGATACTGTAAAACCTAATACAGAAACCCAGGGCTGGTATCCTTTCGTGCAGGAGGGCGCTGATTGTTATGTAACCATTGTAAAAGTTGAAAATCAATAGCCATGAAAAAACTAGGATTATTTCTACTGCTGCTAATATCAACTGTGGCATTTGCACAGCAAAAAGAGCAGAACGAATGGCAAAATACCAGCTGCTACAGCAAAATACAGTTCAAACTAAAATATGAAGGCAAAAATGGTGACCGTCATATATGGAAGGTGCAGTTTAAAAGTAGTTATGAAACCGTAATTTCTTTTAACTACCATATAAGCGATGAATCGGGGCAGTATGAGGCCACTACCCATAGAAAAGTACTGAACCCCGGAACCGTAAGCGCTGAAATAGAAACATATACTGATAGCGAAAATATTTTTTTAACTGTAGATAAAGTAAGCCTTTCTCCTTACCCAAATAATTTTATAGATTGCGAGTAATCACTTTTCTATAAAATACGCCCCGGTTATAGGGATTTACGGAATTATTTATAATTTTACAGGAATTTATTCCCGTTAATGAAAATTGCAAAATATGTTTTTCTGTTACTGCTTTTGGCAGCTATAGCGCTTACCGTGTTTATAGCTACCCAAAACGGCACCTATACCATAGAAAAACATACCGTAGTAAATGTGCCAAGACCAGTGCTGTATAACTACGTAAACGATTTTAAAAACTGGGAAAACCTGGGCATGCTTAAGGGTGCCGACTCTACCGCAACATTTAAATACAGTGGCAGGACATCGGGTGCCGGAGCATTCATGAAATGGGAAAGCGCTAAAGGCTCAGGAAATATAACCACTATAGCTAACGCTGAAAATGATTCCATTTCCCAAAAAACGGAAGTAGATAACCTTGAAAGCAGCTTAGCATGGAAGTTTAAGGATACTCTTAAATCAACACGGGTAAGTATAAAACTTACGGGTAAACTTACCTTTATGGAAAAAGCTGAGGCACTTATAAAAGGCGGCATCAGTAAAAACTACGAAAAAAATATTCAGCAGGGTCTAGAAAACCTTAATGCTTATTTAGTTACCGAACTGCGTAACTATAAAATAGACATTAAGGACATTGTTACCAAAAAAGGGGCTTTCTATCTTGGGCATACCATAAAATCTCCGTTGGATAAAGTAAATGGACTCTCAGTTGAACAGTTTGAAAAGCTGGAGGCATTTGCCAAGCAAAATAATATGGCTATTAACGGCGTACCGTTTATCATTTATAAAAATCTTGATAAAACAGCTAAAACCGCCGATTGTACATTTGCCATTCCGCTTAAAGAAGCCATATTTACCAGTGCCGGAAGCGAATACAACGGTGGCGAGATTATCCCTTTTAAAGCACTAAAAACATCCCTAAAGGGCGACTATTCGCACCTTCCTGCCGCCTGGAAAAAAGCCTGGCAGCACGTAGCAGAAAAAACACTTGAAGAAAATACTACCGGGGAATACCTTGAAATATATACCAAAAACATAAAACAAACCCGTAGGCCATCGCAATGGCAAACGGATATATACATTCCTATTGGTAAACCTATAATAGTGGATTCGCTGAGCACCCAGCCTGTTTTACCACCTATAAACGACGCTACCGTGGCACCGGCAACAAACCAGCCAGTAAAACCCGCAATAAAACCGCAAACTGGAACTAAACCTGTTACCACTCCGGGTACAAAACCGCAGCAAACAGCACCTAATACAGTTCCGGCAACCGGAACCTCTACACCTGCTACCGGCACAAAACCTTCAGGTACTACTGCAAGTTCTTTAACCAGGACTCAGGGCGGTACCGGAGTTAAGCCTACAGGTACAACAACAGGCAACAGGACAGGTACAGGGACTACTACAGGTGGACGTACCACAACATCTAACAGTACACCTTCGGGGCGTACTGCGGGGTCAAGGACATCAACAAACCAGGCTACCGGCGGTGGGCGTACTACGGGTACATCGGGTACCACAACCGGTACAGCGCCAAGAACACGTACCACTACAGCACCGGCAACCACTACACCGCGAAGCACATCAACTACCACCAGTAATAAAGGCGATGACGGATTAAATCCGCCAAGAGGCTAATGCCATGAAATCCTCACGGCCACACCACCTACTCTACCATCTATTACTACTGTTTTGTGTCACTGCTTTTGCGCAGGCTCCTCAAACCGATTTTACGCAACTTGACAGCATTTCCCGTAAAAAAAAATATAACGGTGATTTACCTTTGCTGGTAAGCCAACTTACCGAAAGCTGCACTACACAAACCGAAAAAGCCCGTGCCATTTTTGTATGGATAACTGACAATATAGCTTACGACTGTAAGGCTTTTAATAAGCATAAACTACCGAAGCGTCCCAAACCTAAAAAGGGTAAAAATTATAACGACATTGTAGCCCAGTGGAAAATAGACTATACCAACAGGGTATTAAGGAAAGGGAAAGCCGTATGCGAGGGTTATGCAATGTTGTTTAAACGCATGTGCGATTATGCAGGATTACAAACTGATTATGTTCCCGGATATGTAAAGAATCAGCCTAATCAGATAGGTCGTATGGGCACAAATGACCATGCCTGGAACGGGATAATACTCGATGAAAAATACTATTTCCTGGATGTTACATGGGCTGCAGGAGGCTGTACTATAGATAAGAAAGGACATCTGGATGAATTCTTCAAAAGCTTTAATAATTTTTATTGGCTTACACCCACTGAAAAATTTTGCATGGATCATTACCCCGAAGACAAAACCAATCCAGGGGCAGCTGAATACCCTGTAGAAAAATACCGCGACAATCCTTATATCAAAAAAGATTATATAAGAAATACAGAAATAACACTGCCTTCAAAAGGAATTGTAGAAGCCAAATTAGGAAGCGTACTTACCTTCAGCTTTAATACCGATGCTTATTTTGAAAAAATATCTCTCAATACCAATACAAAACGGCAAAAAACATATACCATCAATAAAGATGAGAGTAATAAATATTTAGAATATACAGAAGACCTTACGGTTATTCCTTTTTCCAAAAACGACAAACAATATACATTTCAATATACAGTAACAAACCCGAATGTGCGGTTTATTGAAGTATATTTGGACGACGAAATGGTAATGCGTTTCAATATTAAAGTGAACAAATAACATGACAGACACCATTATAGGCATTATGGGCGCCATGCCCCAGGAAATAAACGGCATTATTCCACTGATACAAAGCCCTCTGGAGACCACCATAGGCCGCCGTACATACACCCATGGCACTATAAATGGTATACGTGTGGTTTTGGTGTTTTCGCGTTGGGGTAAGGTAGCCGCAGCGGCTACTACCGCAACGCTGATTAACGAATTTAAAGTAAGCCGTATCCTGTTTATGGGTGTGGCAGGCGGTATTGCTCCTGAGCTAAACATAGGAGACGTAGTAGTAGCCGACCGACTGATTCAGCATGATATTGATGCCCGCCCAATTATGGAGGAATTCCAGATACCGTTGTTGGGGAAAAAATTCCTGGATGCCGATGCCACGTACCGTGATAAAGCCGCTAAAGCCATTAGCCAACTCATTCTCCGTACTCCTGCCGAGGGTTATAACCCAAAAGTGATAGTGGGCGACATAGCCAGTGGCGACCGTTTTTTTGCTACCTCAGCTGATAAACAGAACCTGCTTGCAAAACTCCCTACCATACAATGTGTGGAAATGGAAGGCGCAGCAGTAGCCCAAGTATGCTTTGAGCACGATATTCCGCTTACAGTAATCCGTATTATCTCTGATACTGCCGATGAAGAATCTCCTGCCGATTTCCTGCATTTTATAGAAACCGTAGCAAGTACATTTTCCTCTAAAATAATAGAAGCGCTATTCCTTGCAGAGTAGCGCTTCTATTATATACTCGGATTTATTTTCAGTCTAAAGATCTAAGAATCTGAAAATCCAATAATCTATTCGTAAACCACTTCATCTATCTGCAAATTATGCAGGAAAGACAAGGTGTTTTCTATATCATAATGCAGTATGCGGTCTTCGGTTACAACCGGTACTTCCTCGCGGTACGAGCTGATAAACATTTCAAGGAAATCACTCGACTTTAACGGCCTGCGGAATTCCAGTGCCTGCGAAGCATTCATTAGCTCTATGGCAAGGATACGCTCCAGGTTCTCCATTATTCGTAGTGTTTTGGTAGCGGCATTAGCCCCCATACTTACGTGGTCTTCCTGACCGTTGCTCGATACTATGCTGTCTACACTGGCCGGGGTGGCTAGCTGCTTGTTCTGGCTTACGATACTTGCCGCAGTGTACTGTGGTATCATAAAGCCGGAATTAAGTCCTGGGTTGCTCACTAAAAATGGCGGCAAACCACGAAGCCCACTGATAAGTTGGTAGGTACGGCGCTCTGATATGCTGCCCAACTCAGCTAGGGCTATACCCAGAAAATCTAGCGTAAGCGCCAGTGGTTGCCCGTGGAAGTTACCCCCCGAAATGATTTCGTCGCTTTCCACAAATATATTAGGGTTATCGGTAACCGAGTTTATTTCGGTACGGAACACTTTTTTTACGTAATCAATAGTATCTTTTGTAGCACCATGCACTTGCGGTATACAACGGAAACTGTACGGATCCTGTACGTGCTTTTTAGGCTGTGCTATGATTTCGCTATCCTCAAGCAGCTCGTTCATACGGCGTGCCGTAACAATCTGCCCCTTATGCGGACGTACTATGTGTATGTGCTCGTTAAACGGCTCTATACGTCCGTCAAAGCCTTCAAGCGATACAGCACTTATAACATCGGCTAAATACGAGTATTTAACAGCTCTAAGTAGTACATGAACGCCGTACGCACTCATAAACTGTGTACCGTTTAGCAGGGCAAGGCCTTCTTTGCTTTTTAATACAATAGGCTCCCAGCCAAAACTTGCCAACACCTTGTGCGCTGGCTGACGGAAACCATCAGCAAATACCTCGCCCTCTCCAATCAAAGGTAATGATAGGTGCGCCAATGGCGATAAATCGCCCGATGCACCTAGCGACCCTTGGTTATACACTACAGGAAGTATATCATTATTATAAAAATCGATAAGGCGCTCCACCGTTACCAGCTGCACCCCGCTATTACCGTAACTAAGCGACTGTATTTTTAGTAACAGCATTAGTTTCACAATAGCTTCCGGTACCACATCACCGGTACCGCAAGCGTGCGACTTTACAAGGTTTTCCTGAAGTTTAGAAAGGTTATCAGTGTCAATCTTTACATTATACAACGCCCCAAAACCTGTATTGATGCCATAAATGGGGGTTTCGTGCGTTTCCATTTTCTTATCCAGGTAAGCACGGCATTTTTCTATGTTTCCGCGGGCTTCCTCGCTAAGGGCAAGCTTCATATCCTGCGACAGGATTGTGTTCACAATTTCAAGCGAAAGGATATCACTGCTTATATAATGTATGTTGTCCATCAGGTACTGATTTTTGAAAGCCCAAAATTCACTATTCTGCAATTAAAAAACAACAATTTTACCAATAATTCATTTTTGTCGGCACTCGTTCTCAATCGTTATATACGCTTTGCCCAGATATTGCAGGATATCCGACGCAGTGAAGGCCTGCATACTGGTTTCGGCAATTGCTACATCGGCGGTTAGCCCGTGGAGATACACCCCAAAAATAGCCGCATCAACAGGATTATACCCCTGTGCCAGCAGCCCGGTAATGATTCCCGTAAGGCAATCGCCACTACCACCGGTAGCCAGTGCAGCATTACCAGTAGAGTTTACATAAACGCTTTCGCCTGAAACAATCATTGTATGGGCATCTTTGGCTACCAAAATCAATTTATGCTCCATACTGAAAGCTTTCATTTTACTAAGCTTGTCAAAATCATCATGCCAGCTCCCCATAAGGCGTTCAAGTTCCTTAGGGTGAGGCGTAAGGATAGAGTGTTCGGGGAGGTACTGTAACCAATCTTTGTTTTGTGCCAAAATGTTTAGCGCATCAGCATCTATCACCAAGGGTTTGGTTTGCAGCTTTAAAAAATTGAGTATAGCTTCTTGAGTTTCGGGATGCTGACCAATACCCGGTCCTATACCAATAGCTTTCGGTTCAAAATCGAAACTGATTTTTTGTATGTGGGTATCGCCATCCGTCAGCGCCATAGCTTCGGGGAAATAACCCTGCATAACCTCGTAGCCGCATTTAGGCAAATAAGTCGTTACGAGTCCGCAACCCGCTTTTAAAGCAGCCTTGGCAGATAAACACACCGCTCCTATTTTACCATAGCTTCCGCCAATGATGAGTGCATGCCCCTGTGTACCTTTGTGTGCATGGGGCTTTACCGGCCGGTACCGCGTACCTATTTCTTTTCTGTCTATATAATAAAAATGAGTAGGCGTATTGGCAATAAAGTCTTTATCAAGACCAATATCCAGCACCGCAATTTTATTTACAAATTCGCAATTACCCGGCAGGAAAAAAGCCAGCTTCGGGAACTGGAATGTGAGTACATAGTCACTCTTTACCGCAACCTCGGTAGGCTTATCCATAAACAATCCGCTTGGGGTATCTATAGATATAACATAGGCTTCGCTCCTATTTATCTTTTCAACTACTGTTTTTACAGCCTCGGGCAATTCCCGATTCAGCCCAATGCCAAATAACGCATCGATATATATAAGTTTACCTTTTTCGTAAGGATAGGCAATGTCTGTATTAATGTTAATACCGCTTTCCTGCAAATGCTTTAATGCCAACTCAAAATCAGGTGTTGGACTGCCCGCCTCCTCTATAATGTCAACTTTTACCGCATAGTGGTCGTTGTGTAGCAGCCGTGCTATTACCAGTCCGTCTCCGCCGTTGTTACCGCGTCCGCAAAACACATGGAAAGTGGTCTCCTTATCGGCAAAGTGTTTTTTAATCCACAAAAAAGCCTCAGTTGCGGCACGCTCCATCAACTCATAAGAAGTAATTTGCTGTGCAGTTATTGTAGTTTTATCAGCTTCCCTAATGTTTTTTGTGTCAAAAATCTTCATACACCCTTTAATTTGTTGAATTTTTAGAATATCCCTAAAAAGCCCCTATCCATTTGGCTGGCTATGTAAAATTATTACATTTGTAACTATATGAATCACGTTGCCAATAAATATTTAACAATAGCTACCTCGTTTACCGGGGCTATTGGCATTATTGGCACAACAACAACAACCATCACCCCGTGCGGGGTATAATCATTTACATATAGCCACGTTAAGGGTTATTTTCGGGAGAAAATAGCGGAACCCTCTGTATTTAAATCCATATATTTACCGAAAACCATTTCAGAAATGAATGTTATAAAGTTTGGCGGAACCTCTGTAGCCAATGCGCAAAACATACAGCGCTCTATCAATATCATCAAACAAAAACGAGAAAAAGAATCTGTAATCGTAGTAGTATCAGCCCTTGGAGGTGTAACCGATTTACTACTGAATGCCGCCACACAGGCATCTGAAAAACAGGACAACTATAAAGAAATACTGGAAACAGTAGAAAAACGTCACCTGGATACCGTTAAAGAACTGATTCCGGTAGCAGGACAAAGCGCAGTACTGAGCCACGTAAAACGTGAGCTAAACCGACTGGAAACACTAATGGATGGCTGCTCGTTACTGGGCGAACTATCTGAGCGTACCAAAGACCTTATTGTTTCTTTTGGTGAAATGCTCTCATCATATATAATATCGGAAGCACTGAAAGCCCAAGGCGAAGACGCTGCCCTTGCCGACAGCCGAGAACTAATACAAACCAACAGCCGTTTTGGTAAAGCATCGGTAGACTTTGACGCCACCAACAAACTGATATTTGACTACTACGAACGTAGCAACAAACAGGTAACGGTTATGCCGGGCTTCATCGCCAAATCGGCAGATGGGCATACCACCACCCTGGGCCGTGGCGGATCGGACTATACCGCAGCCATTGTAGCCGCAGCGCTTGAGGTACCTTCACTTGAAATTTGGACGGATGTAAACGGTATTTTCACTGCAAATCCTAAGCTGGTAAAGCAAGCCGAGCCCATACCTTACATTACCTTTGAGGAAGCTATGGAACTTTCGCATTTTGGTGCCAAAGTATTGTATGCTCCTACCATTCAGCCCATACTGAACAAGGACATTACCCTACACATAAAAAATACTTTTGAGCCCGAAGCCCACGGTAGTGTGATTAGCAAGGTGCCGGAGGTGAAAAGCGATAACCCTATCCGCGGTATAAGCAACGTAGACAACACTACCCTGATTACCCTTGAGGGGCCGGGTATGGTGGGCGTTGCAGGTTTCTCTAAACGTTTGTTTGACGTTATCAGTAAAGAAAACGTAAGCGTTATCTTCATTACACAGGCGTCATCTGAGCATTCTATTTGCCTTGGTATTGCCGATAACGAAGCGGCTAAAGCCGAAGCCGCCATTAATGCCGAATTTAGTTTTGAAATCCAACAGGGAAAAATATACCCTGCCATTATAGAAAACGGACTTAGCATTATAGCCGTGGTGGGCGAAAACATGAAAAACCACCAGGGGCTTAGCGGACGTATGTTTAGCACTCTTGGTAAAAATAACATCAACATCAGGGCTATAGCTCAGGGTGCCAGCGAGCGTAACATTTCTGCCGTAATAGACAGTAAGGATGTAAAAAAAGCGCTGAATACCCTGCACGAAACCTTTTTTGAAGATGCTACAGTACAGCTGAACCTGTTTGTTATGGGTGTAGGCAATGTTGGCGAACGCTTTATAGCCCAAATACAAAAACAGGCGCAATACCTGCGCGATAACTTGCACCTGAATGTACGTATAGCAGGCCTTGCCAACTCGCGTACCATGTATTTTGATGAGGAAGGCATAGACCTTGAAAACTGGAAAGCGTTACTACCTCAAGGTGAAGCCAGTGATTTTGACGGTTTCATTAAAAAGATAAAAGCACTGAACCTGCGCAACAGCATTTTTGTAGACAACACTGCCAGCCATGAGGTTGCTGCTACTTATGCACAATACCTTAAGAGCAGTATAGGCGTGGTTACCTGTAACAAAGTGGCTTGTTCGTCTGAGTTTTCTAACTACAAGTACCTGAAAAACCTGAGCAGGCAGTACAACGCGCCATTCTTGTTTGAAACAAACGTGGGTGCAGGATTGCCTATTATAGACACCCTTAAAAACCTGGTGGCCAGCGGCGACCGCGTGCATAAAATACAGGCAGTACTAAGCGGTAGCCTTAACTTTATCTTTAATAATTTTAATGATACAACGGCTTTCCGCGATGTGGTAAAACAGGCTATGGTGGAAGGCTATACCGAACCCGACCCTAAGATTGACCTTAGTGGCGTGGACGTAAAACGTAAACTCGTTATCCTTATCCGTGAAAGTGGTTACGAAATGGAGATTGACGATATAGCAACCATTTCATTCCTGCCGGATGAGTGTATGGCTACCACCAATAACGACGACTTTTTGGTTTCGCTTGAGAAAAATGCCGACCACTTTAATGCACTATACAAAAAAGCTGCAGACAATGGCGACCGCCTGAAATTTGTGGCATCATTTGAAAACGGCAAAGCAAATGTTGGGCTACAATTTATACCGCAGTCGCATCCGTTTTATAACCTGGAGGGTAAAGACAACATTGTACTGTTTTACACCGACCGCTATGCCGATCAGCCACTGATTATAAAAGGTGCAGGTGCAGGAGCCGATGTAACCGCCTCAGGTATTTTTGCAGATGTAATCAGGATAGGAAACAGGTAAGACGTGCCACTAATTTCACGAATTACACCAATTCATTACTCATAAAATTCGTTTAATTAGCATAATTCGTGGCCAATAAACTATGGAGGAGATAAAATTATTTTGCCCGGCTACCATTGCCAACGTATCATGTGGATTTGATGTGTTGGGGCTTTGCCTGGACAGCACGGGCGATGAAATGACCATAAGAAAGTCTGCCGAAAAAGGCATACGCATCACTGAAATCATCGGTGCCGATTTGCCTTTGGAAACCGAAAAGAACGTGGCCGGTGTAGCAGCGCTTTCGCTACTGGAAGCACTTCAGCCTTATTGCGGTTTTGACATCAGCTTTACCAAAAAAATCAAGGCAGGTAGTGGCATAGGCAGTAGCGCTGCAAGTGCGGCAGGTGCGGTATTTGGCATCAACCATTTACTGGGTAATCCGCTTAGCACAAAGGAACTGGTTTTCCATGCTATGCAGGGCGAAAAACTAGCCAGCGGCAGCGCCCATGCCGATAACGTAGCTCCTGCCCTTTTGGGTGGATTTACGTTGGTTCGCAGTTATGAACCTTTGGATATCATTGCCATAAAAGCTCCGGCGGAGTTGTATGCTACGGTTATCCATCCGCAGATAGAATTAAAGACCAAAGACGCGCGCTCTGTGCTACGCGAAAACATCAGCCTTAAAAAAGCTACCATACAATGCGGCAACATAGCAGGACTCATAAGCGGGCTGTACACCGAAGATTACTACCTTATAGGCCGCTCCCTGCACGATGAACTTGTAGAACCCGTACGCAGTATACTGATACCTAAGTTTGCCGAACTAAAAGCTGCAGCCATTGCAGCGGGTGCTTTGGGTGGAGGGATTTCGGGTTCGGGGCCATCGGTATTCGCGCTAAGCAAAGGCAGAGAAAACGCAGAGAAGGCCGCACAGGCAATGAAAGTAATTTTAGAAGAAATCAATGTGCCGTTTGAAGTACATGTATCGGCAATAAATCCAACAGGAATAAAGATATTATAATGAAATACTACAGCTTAAATAACCCCGACATACAAACCAGCTTTAAGGAAGCAGCCATAACCGGCATAGCCAAAGACAAAGGGCTGTACTTTCCGGAAAGCATACCACAGCTGGATGCTGATTTTATAGCAAACATAGAAAACTACAGCTATGAAGAAATTGCCTACCGTGCCATAGCGCCATTTGTAGGCGATGAAATACCCGAAGATAAACTAAGGCAGATTGTAGCCGAAACCCTTGCGTTCCCGTTCCCTGTGGTGCAGGTAGAAGAAGGCGTGTATTCGCTGGAGCTGTTTCACGGGCCTACTATGGCGTTTAAGGATGTAGGCGCACGCTTTATGTCGCGTTGCCTTAATTACTTTACACAGGGCGAGGATAAAAAGATTACCATACTGGTGGCAACTTCGGGTGATACCGGCGGGGCTGTAGCCAGTGGTTTCCTGGGTGTGGAAGGCATAGATGTAGTAATCCTTTACCCAAGCGGTAAGGTGAGCGACGTGCAGGAGAAGCAGCTTACTACCCTTGGTCAAAATATAAAAGCCTTGGAAGTTAACGGTACCTTTGACGACTGCCAGGATATGGTAAAACAGGCGTTCCTTGATGAAGAATTAAAAGATGTGAGCCTTACGTCGGCCAATTCTATAAACGTGGCGCGCTGGTTACCGCAGATGTTCTACTACTTTATAGCCTATAAAGAGTTAAAAAAACTAGGCAAACCGCTAGTGGTGAGTGTACCGAGTGGTAACTTTGGGAACATATGTGCCGGTATGATGGCTAAGAAGATTGGCCTGCCTATAGCGCACTTTGTGGCTTCTACCAACGTGAATGACACGGTACCAAGATTTATGGAATCACAACAATATGAGCCTAAGCCTACCGTAGAAACCCTGAGCAACGCTATGGATGTAAGCAACCCGAGCAACTTTGTACGCATACTGGAACTGTTTGGTAAGGAGTTTGGCGCACTTGATAATGAGCTTACCTCATATTCCTTTACCGATGCCGAAACTGTGGCTACCATGCAAAAGGTATACACCGAAGACGGCTACCTGTGCGACCCTCACGGTGCTGTAGGTTACCTCGGTTTAAAAAAATATTTAGAAAATCATGAAAATTTAACAGGAGTGTTTTTAGAAACCGCGCATCCTGTTAAATTTGCAGACAGCATTGTAAACAACCTTAACATTGAAATCCCTATTCCGGATCAGATAAAGGCGGTACTGGGCGGCGAGAAAAAAGCCACAAAGATAAGTACCTACAGTGAGCTGAAGGATTTTTTAAAACACCAATAAAACTCTGCATATAAGCCATGAAGAATACTGTAATACTGTTGTTATTTGTCATCATTAAAATAGTATTACAGTTTTTCCTCATAGACCCCGGTTACGACCTGCACCGCGACGAATACTTGCACCTGGATCAGGCACACCACTTAGCCTGGGGCTATTTATCGGTACCTCCGGTTACCTCATGGTTTTCATACCTAATCTGGCTTTTGGGCAACGATGTTTTTTGGGTACGCTTTTTCCCAGCACTTTTCGGAGCTTTGACCATAGTAGTGGTGTGGCACATCATTAAAGAGCTGAAAGGTGGTTACTACGCCCAGATACTGGCTGCTACCGCACTTACTTTTAGTGCACTGGCACGCATCAACCTACTATTCCAGCCCAATTCTTTCGATATACTGGCCTGGACGTTTGTATGCTTTGCACTCATAAAGCACATCAGTACACAGCAAAACCGCTGGCTGTATGTTATGTCAGTGGGCTTTGCCATAGGCTTCCTTAACAAATACAATATTGTATTTCTCGTAGCCGGAATAGTACCTGCGCTGCTTTTTACTAGGAACAGCCGCATACTTGCTAACGGGCATATTATAGGGGCTACTCTACTGGCATTGCTCACTATTTCACCCAACCTGTACTGGCAATACGACAACTACTGGCCGGTGCTGCACCACATGAAGGAACTGAACGAAACTCAACTTATAAATGCCGACCGTGGTGGTTTCATAAAAGAGCAATTGTTGTTTTTTATTGGTACATTCTATCTGGTTCCGGCTGCATTAATTGGTTTTCTTGCCTACATCCCTTTTAAAAAATACAGGGTGTTCTTTGTGTCATTCTTCATAGTACTGGGTATTTTTATCTGGTTTAAAGCCAAAGGATATTATGCTTTAGGGCTATACCCTGTTTATATTGGCTTTGGTTCGGTATATCTGGAAGAGTTGTTGCAAACAGGCAAAAAGCGCTTCATAAAGCCGGTTTTGGTCATCCTTGCCATAGCACTGTTCATCCCGATTGCCACAGTTGCATTCCCGATATACAGTCCTAAAGAGATTTCAACAATATCGGCACGCTATAAGAAACTTGAACTATCGCGTTGGGAAGACGATAAGCTGCACGACCTGCCACAGGATTTTGCCGATATGCAGGGGTGGCGTGCCATTGCTTTAATGGCTGAAAATGCCTACCACAAAGTAGATACAAATAACAATACGCTTGTGTTGTGCGACAATTACGGACAGGCAGGAGCCATAAACTATTACAGTACTGACCCAAATATACAGGCGGTAACCATGAATGCCGACTATGTAAACTGGATAGACCTGAATAAAAAATACGCTAACGTGATTTTGGTACAGGAAGCAAGTGACGACGATCCGGAACGTGAAAAAGAAAAGCCACTTTTTGAATCGGTAACCCGATACGGTAAGCTGAACAATCCATTGGCAAGGGAAAACGGAACTAGTATTTACATCCTTAAGGGCGCTAAAGTGGACATAAGACCTCTTTTAAAAGCAGATATCACCGACGAAAAGAATCGTTGGAAAGGTTTTGAGACAAAGTAAGATTCAAGTGTTAAAAAACTGATTTTCAAAGGTGTTTAATTCATTTAAATAAGTTTTTGTAAAGATTTAAATAGCAGAATGATAGGTTTTTGATAGAAGGTGTTTTGAACCTCCTGAAAATTTAAGAGACTAATTTTATGCAAATTAAAATTTTGTCTCATTAAATTTTTAATTATGAAAAACCATTCACTCATTTCTCGCGCAAGCGCAAAAAAACTTTTTATTACTTCAGCTACCGGATTACTCCTCAGCTTTTCGGGGTTGGCACAAACCGTAACCCCGTGGCTTACTAAAGGCGACCAGTCGGCCTTAATTGCCCAGCAGGGAAATGTAAGCTTTACTACAAACTCCGGCACCAACTCAAACACCATTACCGTAACCCCCGGTACCACCTACCAAACCATAGACGGCTATGGCTGGACACTGACCGATGGCAGCGCACAGGTAATTTCGGGACTGAATGCCACTACCCAAAACAACCTGCTACAGGAACTTTTTAATCCCAGCACAGGGCTTAGTTCTAATGTGGTGCGCATTAGTATTGGCTCATCAGACCTAAGCCAGTACACCTACAGTTACGACGACACCTATGGAGATACAGCGCTAAACAACTTCAGCCTGTCGGGTTTTACGCTTACCTACACAGTGCCGATATTACAGAAAATCCTTGCCATTAACCCAAACATCAAAATACTGGCTACCCCGTGGAGTGCCCCGTATTGGATGAAAACCAACAATGGCTGGATAGGCGGCAGCCTTTTGGCAGCCAACTACAGTGTGTATGCTAATTACTTTGTAAAGTACCTACAGGCCATGCAGGCACAGGGTATAAAGATTTGGGCCATAACCCCTCAAAACGAGCCTGAGAACCCATACAACGAGCCAAGCATGACCATGAACTCTACCGAGCAGAAAAACTTTATTAATAACAACCTTGGCCCAGCATTGATGTCGGCCGGATATGGTTATGTAAAAATCATTGCCTTTGACCACAACTGCGACAACACCGCCTATCCTACCGATGTGCTGAACAACAGCAGCTATGTAGACGGCGCAGCTTTCCACCTGTATGCAGGCAGCATATCAGCAATGACCACAGTAAAAAACAACACCGGTAAAAACGTATATTTTACCGAGCAATATGTAGGCGGCCCAGGCAGTTTTTCGGGCGACTTTGGCTGGCATATGCAAAATGTGGTAATCGGCAGTATGAATAATTGGAGTAAAACCGCATTGGAATGGAACCTGGCTACTGATACCTCTTACGGGCCACATACCTCGGGTGGGTGTACCAATTGTATGGGAGCCGTAACCATAAACAGCAGCAGCAGTTATACCCGTAACTCACCTTACTACATCATCGGGCAAATATCTAAGTTCGTAAAAAACGGCGCTGTACGCATAGGCAGCAGCAGTACAAACGGCAGCCTTTCGGCTTCAGCGTTTAAAAACAACGACGGTTCAGTAGTGCTTGTGGTATATAACTCATCGGGTTCGGCATTGAGCACCAAAATTGTATCGGGTTCCAATGCATTTACTTACTCAATCCCCGCTTCTGCAGCCATAAGTTTTAAGTGGACTGAAGGCAGCACGCAGGGTTTTCCAGGCTACTACAACATTATTTCGAGGTTGAGCAGCAAAGGGCTGGATGTAGCCAACAATTCTACCTCAAGCGGTGCAAGCATACAGCAATGGGACATTACGAGCGGTGGTGGAAACAACCAACGCTGGAGGTTTGAAAGCGCAGGTAATAACCAATATTACATCCGTGTAAAATCAACCAATATGTACCTTGCCTTGGCAAGTACAAGCACAGCAGATGGTATAAAAGTGCAGCAAAAAAGTTTTGTAAATAACGACACCTACAAGTGGACAGTAACCAGTGTGGGCAGCGGCTATTACAAAATAGAAAATGTATATAGCGGAAAAGCGCTTGATGTTACCGACGTTTCTACAGCTAATGGCGCACTTATTCAGGTGTGGGCATATGGAGGTGGTACAAACCAACAATGGTCTTTTACGCAAGTAGAAAACAGTGCCAAACCGGCCGGCAGTAAAAAAGTAGGAGACATAAGCACTCCTGTATTCAGCATTTACCCTAACCCTGCCGGGGAAAAAGTAACACTTGTCGCCGATGAAGCCGGCAGCTATACCATAACCAGCCTTACCGGAAGTGTAGTGGCAACAGGTAACGCAGCCAAAGGTGATAATAGTATCTCCGTAAATCATTTGGCAAGCGGATACTACAGTATAGCCCTGCAAACGGAAAGCGGCACTGTAGAAACACAAAAACTGGTAAAACAGTAATGATGTATTAAGGTGGGAGTATTAAGAATTAAGAGATTAATAGGCATACTCGTTTTTTATATATACCTTTCCTAAAAATGAAGGCTGCCCAACTGGGCAGCCTTCTATCTTAATACTTCGAACTAAAGTCTTAATACTATTTCACGTCCATAAGTTCTACGTCGAAAATAAGTGTAGCATCCGGAGGGATAACACCACCTGCACCACGAGAACCGTAACCAAGGTACGACGGAATAACAAAACGGGCTTTGTCACCTACCTGAAGCAGGGCGATACCTTCATCCCAGCCTTCAATCACGTGGCCTTGTCCTAATGGGAATTCAATAGGCTGCTTACGCTTGTAAGACGAATCGAACTCCATACCGTTTTCAAGAGCACCTTTGTAGTGTACTGATACTTTACGGCCGGCTTCTGCTTTTTTACCGTTACCTTTTTGAATTATTTGGTAGCGAAGACCGCTTTCAGTTTTTTCGAAACCTGCTGCAAGTTTTTCAAGAGCTTCCTCAGCCTGGCGTTTTTGCTCGGCAATACGTTTTTCACGCGACCCTTCAAAGGTACGAAAGGCCTCTATTGCATTCCATTTTTGGGCTTCTTCACCCACACGAATAATCTCAAGCTGCTCTATTTTATCACCTTGCTGAATAGCATCAACCACATCCTGTCCTTCAACTACGTTTCCAAACACAGTATGTTTGTTGTCTAACCACGGAGTAGCCACGTGCGTAATAAAGAACTGAGATCCGTTAGACCCAGGACCGGCGTTAGCCATACTTAGTACACCCGGGCCATCGTGTTTAAGGCTTGGGTGAAACTCATCGTCAAATTGGTAACCAGGACCGCCTGTACCTTTGCCCAGCGGGCATCCGCCCTGAATCATAAAGTCAGAAATAACACGGTGGAATACCAGTCCGTCATAATATGGTTTGCCCATCGGCTTAGCATCGTTATCAAGGTTACCCTCGGCAAGGCCCACAAAGTTGCCCACAGTCCCCGGAGTAAGATCGTAAGTAAGTTTCACAAGGATATCTCCTTTTGAAGTATGAAATTTTGCGTAAATTCCGTTTTCCATTATCTATCAAGTTTATTTGAAGCAGCAAATTTACAAATTTATTTGTGGAGGTAACTCATATCAAAACAGTAAATTTGGTATCCCTTAACATACCAGTATGCTAACACAATTAACTAAATACTGTGCTAACTGTGCACAAAATATTCATTTAGAAGTTAATGATACCGCAACGACTTTTTCGGATTATGAAAATTTGATTGCACTACCTTGCAATAACTGCAATATGAATGTCTTTAATCACATTGATTTGAATACTATTAAAATAGACAAGCAAATTTTAGACGTTTGGGGGAAACATCCTAATCTTTATTTTTTTGAACAGGACGAAGAAATCATTTTAGCTGATGAAGCAAATATTGCACTCTTTATAGACGCAATAGACAACAGTAACTATTTACAATTTAAAAAAGAAATATTACTCACGGCATTATGCGTTTTGTTCTATGATAATAGGGTAAAAGACGATGGATACACAGAAGAAGAAAACGAAGTACGAAAGGGTATTGCTCTTAACATTTTGCCTTATCTCAAACTTAAGAAGGGAATGATACATAAATTACCTGATTGGTTACTTTTAGATTACATCAAAGATGTACTATTCCTCGAAATAAAAATATTAGAATAATGACCAATTCAATTCGTCAAAAAAATAATAAAAAGAGGTTTACACACTATTATCGGGGATAAATAACTGAGAATTATTCTTAATTTTGATACGTTAAAAATCACCATTATGGAAAGCCTTTTTCACCCGGTAGGGAATCAGCATATATTAGACCGTATAGACAAACTTACCCCTATAAAACTATCTGAATGGGGCGTAATGACTGTGAGCCAGATGCTGGAACACTGCCAAATGCCTTTACAGGTAGTATACGGTACACGCCAACTTAAAGTAAACCCGCTTTTGAAGTTCTTGTTCGGAAAAAGTATAAAGAAACAATTTACCAGTGTGCATCCTTTTGGTAAAGGCATGCCTACAGCAAAAGAGTTCAAAGTAACACACGAACCACACTTTGAAACGGCGAAAACTCAACTTAAAGAATTGGTGGCCAAGTTTAGCCGCGAAGGCCATGATGGCATTAAGGTAACCGATCATCCACTATTCGGGAAAATGACCTATGAGGAAATAGATACCGCCCAATGGAAACACCTTGACCACCACCTGAAGCAATTCGGGGTATAATTAATGTAAAAATGGTTTAATGTAACAATTAATCAATTTTTGGCAACGTGTTTACTGGCTTGGGTTTAATTGCTACATTAATTCATTAAAAAATTGGCACATCAAATACTGTATACACAATGTTTTATGCACCGCCTTTAATTGTTACATTTGCACATTGAAAAATTGATATATTAGAAAATGCGCATCGATATCATTACCGTATTACCTGAGTTATTACGCAGCCCATTTGAGGCTTCTATCCTGAAACGTGCCATAGACAAAGGCCTGGTAGAAGTACACCTGCACAACCTTAGGGATTACAGCACTAACAAGCACAAAAACGTAGACGACTACCAGTTTGGCGGCGGTGCGGGTATGGTGATGTCTATTGAACCCATAGACCTGTGCATAAGCAAACTGAAAGCTGAGCGCGAGTACGACGAGGTGATTTATATGACCCCGGACGGAGAAACGCTAAACCAGGGGATGGCAAACAGTATGTCGCTTTTAAAGAACATCATAATCTTGTGCGGGCATTACAAAGGTGTAGACCAGCGCGTGCGCGACCAGTTTATTACTAAAGAAATATCTATAGGTGATTTTGTGCTATCGGGTGGTGAGCTTGCCGCTGCTGTTGTGGCAGATTCTATCATACGCCTGATTCCGGGTGTATTGAGCAATGAAACCTCTGCCCTTACCGACAGCTTTCAGGACAACCTGCTTGCCCCACCGGTATATACCCGCCCGGCCGAATACAAAGGCTGGAAAGTGCCGGATATCCTATTAAGCGGTCACCAGGCAAACATAGACAAATGGCGTGAGGACATGGCATATGAACATACTAAAACCCGTAGGCCGGATCTGCTTGAAGGTTAGTTTGTTTATTGTTTATGGTTCATTGTTGCTCACTCTTACATTATAAAGCCAACCAATCATGATACATGCTACAATAAAACCGAATGAAATAGGGCTTGAGTTCAAAGTGAAGCCTGCCAATATTATTTTCAGGATATTATTCCTGGTAATTAATGTTGCATGTGCTGTATTGGCTATAGGGATACTTTTTGTACCGGGCGGCAGCCCTTTCGGCAAGCTTATCGGGGCTGTATTCCTGGGGGCGTTTGTGGTATTCCTTTCAAGGTCGCTTTTATGGAACAGCTTTGGCAGGGAAGTGTATGAAATATCTGCCAGCGAGTTTACCTCAATAAATGATTACGGATGGTACAAGGATAAGAAGAAAGTCACTCCTCTGCCGCAAAATTTGGAATTGCATTATATCGACACAGAATACCCACAAACAATTTCACCACTAAATGAAAATGTGGTATTCCAAAAGAAACGGGAATACAAAATAGTATTTAAAGTTGACGGTATGTTTCACCCTTCGGTTGTTGACCAAAAAAAGGAAGAAATGGAAAATTTCATGAAACTGCTTCCTGAATTTCAGAAAATCTATGGACATGCCGAAAGTGATAAAGGATAATAAAAATTAGTCTACTTCCCCTTTTTCAAAATAAAGTCCTTTTTGACCTGTCTTTACCGAGCGGATCACAAGTATATAATGGTCATAATTATGGTAGACAGAATCAATTATTGCTGTGGGTATATTATCTTTAAATATAGTATCGTTATGTAGCGGGTTACTTTTTTTGGGAAAGTTTACCCAATCGCCAAGGTCATGTGCCCCTTCGCCAAACTTCCACTGATGCGAAGCCACAATCTCCTCATTTGATTTCTTACAGGAAACCAAACTCATAGCCATAGTGAGTAATGGAAGTAACTTTTTCATAAACTGAAACCGTACGGTTCGAGTAAGCAACTTTAAACCTTAAACTTTAAACAAAATTAAACCGTAAACCTGCTCAGCGTTTCCACTACATACTGGTGCATTACCTCTTTATAATCCAGGTGGGTTACTATACGTAATTTGCCCTGCCCCATAGAGCTGATAAAAATGCTTTTTTGTTTCAGTTTTTCTATTACAGCCGTTTCGTTGAAACCCTCTCGAAGCGTAAAAATCAGGATGTTTGTTTCCACAGGTTCCACTTTTGCCACCCACGGAAGTTGGCTCAGCAGTTGGCCCAGCTGTTTCGCACGGCGGTGGTCTTCCTCCAGGCGGCCTACGTTGTGCTGTAGTGCATACATACCCGCAGCAGCAAGATAACCGGCCTGCCTCATGCCGCCACCAAGCACCTTACGGATGCGCAGCGCACGGTTCATATCGGCTTTGCTGCCCACCAGTACCGAACCTACCGGGGCACCAAGCCCCTTGCTAAGGCATACCGATACCGTATCAAACAGTTCGCCAAACTGGCGCGGGTGCTGGCGCTTTGCCACAAGGGCATTCCACAGACGGGCGCCGTCCAGGTGGTATTTAAGGTTGTTTTGGGTACAAACCTCTTTTATATCACGTAGGGTTTGCAGGTCATAGCACGCACCTCCCCCTTTGTTAGTTGTATTTTCTATGCATACCAATGATGTAAGCGGACTGTGGTAAAAATCAGGCGGGTTTATAGCCTCCTGTACCTGCTGTGCCGTAACCATACCACGGTTACCGTCTATCAGCTTGCACGACACACCACTGTTAAACGCAGCACCGCCACCTTCGTAGTTGTACACGTGCGCCCATTTATCGCAGATAAGCTCATCACCCGGCTGGGTATGCAGTTTAATTGCGGTTTGGTTTGCCATGGTACCGCTGGGAAAAAACAGCCCGGCTTCTTTGCCAAAAAGCCCTGCCACCGTTTCCTCCAGTTCGTTTACCGAAGGGTCTTGTTTATAAACATCGTCTCCCACACGTGCGCGAAACATTTGTTGCAGCATTTCGTGTGATGGTTTGGTAACCGTATCGCTAATTAAATTAATTTCCATATTATGAAAAGTATCGCTTATTTTTGTAAGCAATTACAAAACTACATTTTTTATGACAAATACCGAACAAATTAAAGGTATTATGGAGCGCCTTGGAGCACTGAGGAGGTATCTTTGACATCGACAGGAAGTTAATAGAAATAACCAACGAAGAAGAAAAGACCTACGCCCCTGATTTTTGGAACAACGCCAAGCAGGCCGAGCTTATTGTGCGCAACCTGCGCGGCAAGAAAAAGTGGGTGGAAGACTATAACAAAGCCAACGAGTTAGCCGAGGAATTACAAATAATGTTCGACTTTTTTAAGGAGGGCGATGTTACCGAGGAAGAACTCGACAACCAGTACCACGAAGTACTTACCCATATAGAAAACCTGGAGTTTAAAAACATGCTATCGGACGAAGGTGACAGCATGAGTGCCGTACTGCAAATTACAGCCGGTGCCGGTGGTACCGAAAGCTGCGACTGGGCCAGTATGCTTATGCGTATGTACATAATGTGGGGCGAAAAACACGGCTATAAGGTAAAGGAACTCAACTTTCAGGAGGGGGAGGTTGCCGGTATTAAAACCGTAACGCTGGAGTTTGAAGGCGATTACAGCTTTGGCTGGCTTAAGGGCGAAAACGGCGTACACCGATTGGTGCGCATTTCCCCGTTTGACAGTAATGCCAAGCGCCACACGTCGTTTGCATCGGTGTACGTGTACCCGCTTGCCGACGATACCATAGAAATTGAGATTAGCCCTGCCGACATCAGTTGGGAAACCATGCGAAGCAGCGGTGCGGGCGGACAGAACGTAAACAAGGTGGAAACCGCGGTACGCCTACGCCACCACCCTACCGGGATTATCATTGAAAACTCGGAAACGCGCTCGCAGCTGGATAATAAGATTAAGGCGATGCAGCTCCTGAAATCGCAGCTTTATGAAATAGAGCTGAAGAAACGCCAGGCAATGCGCGACGAAATTGAAGCCAACAAAATGAAAATTGAGTGGGGTTCGCAAATACGTAACTATGTAATGCACCCGTACAAGCTGGTTAAAGACGTACGCACCGCACACGAAAGCAGCGATGTAGACGGCATTATGAACGGCGAAATAGACCCGTTCCTGAAAGCCTATCTTATGATGATGGGGCAACAGGAAAGTGAGGAGTAATTTTTTTCTTCCATTTCGAGCGCAGCGCAGCGGAGTCGAGAAATCTCTGAATATTAGGAAATCCTGTGGTGAAAACTGCGGGATTTTTTTGTTAAATTGCAAAATCTTAAACCAACAATTATGGCGAGAATATTTATCAGCTATAGCTACCAAGACAACGATTTTACAATGAAATTAACTGAAAGGTTGAAAAAAGATAAGATTGATGTCTTAATCGGTCGTCATGGTATTGCTAACGATGATAACATCATTGAAGAAGTTAATAATGCTCTCAAGGACATTGATTATCTGATCGTAATACTTTCAAAAGCGGGAGTTAGTTCCCAATGGGTAAATCATGAGTTAGGAATTACTCGCCTAAATGAAATTTCAAAAGATATAACTATAATTCTTCCCGCACTTATTGAAGATTGTGAAATTCCATCATTTTTAAGAGAAAGATTATATGCCGATTTTCGGCTTTCCTTCGAAGAAGGATATAACAAACTCATCAGAGCTTTAAAAAGAAAAAATAATATTAAATTACAAGAGCCAGATCGTGATGTTGAAAATTTTCAAGTTGAATCTTATGAATATCAAATAAAAAGTTTAAAAGACTCTTTTAGAAATGGCAATTTAACTTTATTCTGTGGTGCAGGCATTTCTTATGATGCAAAAATACCTACATGGAATATACTTTTGAAATCATTATTAAAAGCAATCTATTCTGAGAATCCACATGAAATACCAAATCTGGATGATAAATTAGCTAATCTTTTTTTAAAAAGAATAAATGTCAGTCCTCTAATTCTTGCTCAGTATTTAAAAACTATGTTAGGAAATAAGTTCACTTCGACCGTAAGAGATACTTTATATAAGGACTGTACAGATGAAAGTTCAACAATTGAACAAATTATAGAACTATGTCGGCAAAAAAGAAACCGTCATCCTTTGAAAGCTATTATAACTTTTAATTTTGACGATTTGATTGAAGAGAAGCTTCTAAAAGAAAAAATAGATTTCAAATCTATTTACAAAGAAGGCGAAAGATTTAGTGATGAAGAATTACCTATTTACCATCCTCATGGATTTCTTCCTCGAAAAATTGAACTTACAAACGAGAATGAAGTCGTATTTAGTGAAGATGCATATCACACGCAGTTTATTGATCCATTTAGTTGGGGTAATCTTGTTCAATTAAGTCATCTAAATAATAGCACATGCTTGTTTATAGGAATTAGTTTAACTGACCCAAATATGAGAAGATTACTTGATGTGTCAGCAAGAAAAAATGGTAAACGAGAAAAAAATCATTATATAATAAAAAAACGTTACACACTTGAAGATTTATATCCTGAAAATCAAAATCTTTCTAAGAATGATCGAAAAGTAATACCTGTATTGGAGAACATTGAAGAGCAAGATGCAAATAACCTAGGATTTAATGTAATATGGATAAATCAATATAAAGAGATTTCACAAATACTTACAGAAATTAGAAAAAAGTAGCACCACACCAACCCGTAACAAAATTGCAGGTTTTTCTTTTTAAATAGCATAACTACTTTCTTCTTATCTTTGCCCTAAACACACTCCATGCCTTATTTTATTGAAGTGATACTGCCGCTGGCTGTGCCAAAAACCTTTACCTACTCGGTCAATGCGGCGGAGTACGCGTTTTTGCAGCCCGGTATGCGCGTGGCGGTGCCCTTTGGTAAAAACAAGCTGTACACAGGGCTGGTACATTCGCTACACCAAAACCCTCCCCAACTCTATCAGGCTAAGGACATTGACCAAATCCTGGATGATGCTCCTATTGTAACCGCTAACCAGCTAAAACACTGGGAGTGGATAGCATCGTACTATATGTGTACCGTGGGCGAGGTGTACCGCAATGCCCTGCCCAGCGGGCTGCTGCTGGAAAGCGAAACGATAATTACCCCAAAGAAAGATTTTACCCCGGATGCGGGCCAACTCACCGACGACGAATACCTGATTTACGAAGCACTGCAAAAACAGAGCGCACTTAAGGTAGAAGAGGTTGCCGCTATACTGAATAAAAAAAAGGTACTCCCTACCCTAAACCGCCTGATTACAAAAAACGTGGTGCTGCTACAGGAGGAAATTGCCGAAAAATACAAACCAAAGGTTATTCGCTACGTGCGGCTACAGGAGGAGTTTTTACAAGAGGAACAACTCAGCGGGTTGCTGGAACTGCTAAGCCGTGCGCAAAAACAGCGCGAACTGGTACTGCACTATTTTCAGCTACAGGCACGCGAACGTAAGCCCATTACGGTAAAAGCCCTGCTGGAATCGGCAGGAAGTACACCGGCGGTATTAAAGTCGCTCATCGATAAAAACATTTTTGAAGAATACTTTTTGCAGGAAGACCGTGTAAGCTTTTCCGAAAGCGGCGATGCCGGTTTTAAACTCAGCGACCGTCAGCAGGTGGCGCTAAACACCATTAAGGCCAGCTTTGAACTACTACCTGTTACCCTGCTGCACGGCATTACCAGCAGCGGGAAAACCGAGGTATACATACAACTCATTGAAGAATACATCAATTCCGGTAAACAGGTATTGTACCTGCTGCCAGAAATTGCGCTCACCACACAGTTGGTTCACCGGCTGTCGGCTTATTTTGGTAATAAAGTAGCAGTATTCCACAGCAAATACACCAATAACGAACGCATAGAGGTTTGGAACCAAGTGTTGCAGCAAAGCGAAAAAGCGCAGGTGGTTATAGGAGCGCGGTCGGCTTTGTTCCTGCCGTTTCAAAACCTTGGCCTTATTGTAATAGACGAGGAACACGAGCAGACCTTTAAGCAGCAAGACCCTGCACCGCGCTATCATGCCCGCGATGCGGCTATTGTACTGGCAAATTATTTTGAGGCAAAAGTACTGTTGGGTTCGGCTACACCAAGCATAGAAAGCTACACCAATGTACAAAGTGGTAAATACGGTTACGCCGAACTTAAGGAACGCTACGGGCGTGTACTTCCCCCGGAAATTATTCTGGTAGACCTGAAAGACAAGTACAAGCGCAAGCAAATGACCGGGCATTTTAGCGACACGCTTCAGGAAGCCATAGCCGAAACGCTAACACAAGGCAAGCAGATAATACTGTTTCAAAACCGCAGAGGCTACTCGCCCTGGGTAGAGTGCATGAACTGCGGACACGTACCACAATGCCCTCAATGCGATGTAAGCCTTACCTATTATAAATACAAAAACCAGTTGCGTTGCCACTACTGCGCCTATACGATGGCCATGCCTACGCATTGTCACCAGTGCCATAGTTTAGATATAAGCACCAAGGGCTTTGGCACCGAACAGATAGAGCAGGAATTGCAGGGAATATTCCCGAAGCGTAATACCTGGCGTATGGACCAGGACACCACCAAGGGCAAGCACGGTTACGAAAAGATAATTGACGCATTTAAAAACCGTGAAATAGACATACTGGTGGGCACACAAATGCTGGCCAAAGGACTTGATTTTGACAATGTGGGCATGGTAGGCATCCTTAATGCCGACAATATGCTGCACCAACCTGATTTCAGGGCGTTTGAACGTGCGTACCAAATGATGGTTCAGGTGGCGGGCCGTGCAGGGCGTAAATACGACCGGGGCAAGGTGTACATACAAACGTACAATCCGCTACACAATATTATTCAGCAGGTAACCGAAGGCGACTACGAAGGCATGTTTAAGGAGCAGCTTTACGAACGTAAAAACTTTAAGTATCCTCCATATTACAGAATGGTACGCCTTACACTAAAGCACCGCGATTACGAAAAGCTGAAAGAAGCATCGTTTTGGCTGTACAACGTATTAAAACAACATTTAAACATCCCGATACTGGGTCCGGAAGAACCTTCTATTAGCCGTATACGTAATGAATACATACGTACCATTATAGTAAAGATCCCCCTAGGTGCGGCACTTGGCACCACAAAACGAAATATAACCCGCATACTGGAAAGTATGGATACCATAGCCCAGTACCGTTCTGTAAAGGTTACCCCTAATGTAGACCCATATTAAAACAAAACAGACTGCAAAAGCAGTCTGAAATGTATGTTGTAGTGGAGAGGTTTTTATAAGCTTTTTTTTACAGGCAATTTATTGTGGCCTGTTTAGCACTGCTACAAGATCTTCTTTCTTGTTACGGCTCAATGGAATTTTTGTATCGCCTATTTCAGCAAACTTGCTGTTAAAGCGTTCTACCTTATCCAGGTTAATAATATAGGACTTGTGTACACGCATAAACTTGTCTGCGGGGAGTTCACTCTCAAATGATTTCATGGTAGACAGTACCAAATGAGAATCGTCTTCGGTAATAATTTTAATATAATCACCAAAAGCTTCCACCCAGCGGATTTTAGAAATGTACACCTTAAAGTTTTTAAGGTTGCTCTTTACAAAGATAAACTCGCCTTCTTCCTCTACTCCTTCTTTTTGGAGCAGTTTCATGTCAATTGCCTTTTGTACAGCTTTATTAAACCTGTCTTTGGTTACTGGTTTGTGCAGGTAATCAAGCGCTGCATAGTCAAAAGCCTTAAGTGCATAATCTGATTTTGAAGACACAAAAATTATTTGTGGCCGCACCTTAAGACCATCGAGCAAGTCAAAACCTGTTTGTACCGGCATTTCAATATCCAAAAAAAGCAAATCAACATGTTTGTGCAATATACAATTGCGCGTTTCGGAAGCATTTGAAAAATCGCCTACTAACGTAAGGTTAGGATGCTCATTTACAAGTTTAGCGATGGTAATCCTTTGTATTGTGCTATCATCAACAACAACACAGTTCAGTTTCATCTTTTTATATTTTTTTGAAAGTTTTAGTAATCAGTATTATGCTTTTTTTTGATGGAATGCTTACAAATATAATGTTTTTTTTCGTTTTAGATAATAGGGAAAAAACTAAAAAATTAAGGTTGCACATTAAATAAAAAGAATTACCTTTGCAGCCAATTTTATAACAAAATTTATATAGTACTATGAATCACTATGAAACTGTTTTCATCTTGAATCCCGTTTTATCTGAAACCCAGGTAAAGGAAACAGTAAGTAAGTTTGAAGACTACCTTACTTCTAAGGGTGCCGAGTTTGTATCAAAAGAGGATTGGGGCCTTAAGAAACTGGCTTATGAAATCCAAAACAAAAAAAGCGGGTTTTACCACCTGTTTGAATTCAAAGCTCCTGCTGATGCACTAATCGGCTTTGAAACTGAATTCCGTCGTGACGAAAGGGTTATGCGTTTCCTAACTGTAGCGCTTGACAAACACGCGATTTCATGGGCAGAAAGAAGAAGGGAAAAACTAAAAGCTAAAGCAAACTAATTATGTCAACAATAGAGCAGTCAGCTAAAGGAAAAAAAGACGGAGATATCAGGTATCTTACGCCTTTAAACATAGAGACAAACAAGACTAAAAAGTATTGCCGTTTCAAGAAATCAGGTATCAAGTATGTAGATTACAAAGATGCAGATTTCCTACTTAAATTTGTAAACGAGCAAGGTAAAATCCTTCCTCGTCGCCTTACCGGTACTTCACTAAAATACCAAAGGAAAGTATCTGTAGCCGTTAAAAGGGCACGTCACCTAGCACTAATGCCATATGTGGCTGACTTACTAAAATAATAAAGAGGCAATATTATGGAACTTATACTTAAACAAGACGTACAAAACTTAGGTTTTAAAGATGATGTAGTTACAGTAAAGCCAGGATACGGCCGTAACTTCCTTATACCACAAGGATTTGCAACACTTGCAACTCCTTCTGCTAAAAAAGTTCTTGCTGAGAACCTTAAACAAAGGGCTTTCAAAGAGCAAAAACTTGTAAGCGATGCTAAAGCTACTGCTGAGGCTATCAAAGCTATCGAAATAAAAATTACTGCTAAAGCAGGTGGCGAAAAACTTTTCGGTTCTGTTACTAACGCTGATCTTGCTGAGATCCTTGCGGCTAACGGACAGGCTATCGACAAGAAATTCATCACCAGCGGTATTGTTAAGCGTACAGGTAAGTACACTGCTTCTGTAAGGCTACACCGCGAAGTAATCGTGGAACTTCCTTACGAAATCGTTGCTGAGCAACCGGTTGCTGCCGCTAACTAATTAGCATAAGTGATACACTAAGCCTTCCCTAACCGGAAGGCTTTTTTATTTAGGCTATTTGGCACAAGTTTTAAGAACGCACACAATTCATTTCTAATAAATTATACAGTCATACATTTCCTTAATTAGCGATAATTAGCGAAATTCGCGGCAAAATTTTAACAATGAAATACATCCGCCTTACTAAAGAACAACTGGAAGAACTACACCCGGAGTTTAGCCGTTTTCTGGCATCGCAACAGATAGACCGTAATGAATGGGACACCCTGAAAGTTGAAAAACCGGAAGTAGCAGAACAGGAACTCGACGTATTTAGCGACCTTATATGGGAAGCCGTGCTGGATAAAGCTCAGTGGCTGGAACACTACAGCCCGAATCATATATTTTTGTTTAAAATGGGCAAGGAAAGCATGGAGAGCATTATTATACATGCCCACACCCCTACCGCCGACCTTACTACCGAAAGCGGCCTGATGTGGCTGAATGAAAACATTTTTCACGATGAGGTAAAGGTTACACGTGGTAAAAAGGACTTTGGCGAAGACCGTAATGCAGAAATTTTCAGCCTTATGGAACAGGGCGCCACACTTACTGATGGCCAATTGTATGCACAGTTTGAAGATATGTTTTAGTACTTTTCAGCCACGAATTACACTAATTTTCACAAATTCAAAAGGCGCTTACTTTCTTCCATTTCGACCGTAGCGTAGCGGAGAAATCTCAAATATTTAATTAGAGAGATGTCTCCTATCGTCGACATAGAACAACGCATATCAATTTATGAAAATTCGCGTAATTCGTGGCTAAACTACAAGCCCTTCATCGCCTCCGCAACTTTTTCAATAAAGTAAGGAGAATCATTCCACCTGATTTTTTTATGGGCTTTGTTTTGCCTTATGCTTTCGGGCAGGCAGTTCCATATAGCCTCACTCATTTTTTCCAGTAGCAGCTTACGTGTAAAGGTATCAGCCACTACAAGGCTTATCTCGCGTACCGGCACAGGCTCTTCAAACGGTTTAAACATAAACGACTCAGGCTCATTAAGTACCGAAAGCTGCGGCACCAACGCAAACCCCAACCCTGCCCTAACAAGGTTTTTCAGCGTCTCTATAGAATTTATCTCGTACTTAAAACGCTCCTTGCTAAAACCACCATCTTTAATTCCGCAAATATCCAGTAACTGGGCATTAAAACAGTATTCATGTTCAAGCAGCAATAACTCAGGACTGTCCTGTGGCTGTAGTTTATAATGTTTAGCCTCCGCCATAGGATGCCCCTCATTTAAATACGCCACAAACGGCTCCTGAAAAACCGGATATTCTCTCAGCACTCCATTACCGGTAGGCGTAGCCATAAGCGCTATGTCTATAGCACCTGTCTCCAGATCAGCCATCAATTGCCCCGTATTGCTCTCCCGAATAATAAACTTCATGTTTGGCACACTGGCACTCATCGCTTTAATAAAATGCGGTATAAGATACGGCGACAGCGTACTGATAACACCAAGTGTTACCGTACCATCCAGGTCGTTTTTCTTATTTACCACAAAATCACGTATAGCATCGGCTTCCCGAAGCACCTTACGGGCACGCAAAATAATCTCCTCACCAGCCGCTGTAGGCTTTAACGGCACCTTTGTACGGTCGAAAATTTTAATTCCTATCTCTTCTTCAAGATTTTTTAACTGTATGGTAAGTCCTGGCTGGGTTACCATACTCTCTTCGGCAGCCCTTGCAAAATGGCGGTGTTCATCGAGCGCTACTATATAACGGAGTTGCTGAATTGTCATGATTATAAAATTATTTTATAAAGATAAAAAATTATTAATTTGATTCACATTTTACCAGCACCGTACATTTGTATCATCAAAATGCAAGAACAGATTGATACTAATAAAAATAACAAAGGCTTAACAAGGCACAGTTCACAGATTAAATAACTTTACTGATTAAGCCCTATCTTTAAAAACAACAACAAATAAATAATCACTTTAAAAAATTATCACCATGAAATTCACAAGAACCGCAAGCACAAACTGGAAAGGTACAGGTATGGAAGGCGCAGGTAGCGTTACAACTCAAAGCACCGTGCTAAACAACACCCAGCTTTCATTTAAAACCCGTTTTGCCGACGGTATAGGCACTAACCCAGAAGAGCTTATAGCCGCTGCGCACTCCGGTTGCTTTACCATGCAGCTAAGCTTCTTAATCTCAGAAAAAGGTTTTACACCTGAAGACCTTACTACTGAAGCACAGGTAACTTTTGAAGACGGTACCATTACTAAAATTCACCTGAAACTTGAAGCTAACGTTCCGGGTATGACAGAGCAGGATTTCCAGGAAACTGCTGCAAAGGCAAAAGAAATTTGCCCGGTATCTAAAGTGCTTAATGCCGAAAAAACACTATCAGCTACACTGGTAGGTTAATTCGAGCCTCCACATACAAACAAAAAACTCCCTCAAATGAGGGAGTTTTGCTATTTAATACTGCTTATTTTTTTACGAAAAGCTGTACGAAACTACGACAGTATTTCCTTCAGCCGAAGCTACTTTGCCACGGGCACGTTTCTGTTGTACTTTTTTATACAACTCTATATCACTTAACGAGCCAATGGTTTGGTACACACCGGCTGCATTTTTAGCTTTTACAAACACTTCACCCGCCGTAGCAGTTTCCTGAAATACCAGTTGATCTCCGGCTGCAAGCTTAAGCCCGGCAAGAACCTCTTCATTTATATTAATCAGCGGTGCATCGTTAGCATTATCAGATTCTGTAAAAACTACTTTGCCCGGCGTACGGTATACTTTATTCACTAAAAAAACAAGGGCAGCAACCCCCATTAATACTGCAACTATATTCATAACAAAAAACAAATTTGAATTGCAATATTAGCTTATAAAACAGTACTCTCATCATAATGCCTCAATTTTCTCCGATTTTTAACAAGACAAGCCATTTTATAATTATTTTTCAATAAAGTATTTTTTTAAGCCAAAGAAATCATTAAATTCGCAATACAAACAACATAAATGTAAAGACATTTAAAACCATGGATAAAAAAGTTGTAATAGTATCGGCGGTACGTACGCCTATCGGCAGTTTCCTTGGCGGGCTATCTACCCTAACAGCTCCGCAACTTGGCGCGGCAGCCATAAAAGGTGCCCTAGAAAAAATAAACCTTGACCCTGCACTGGTAGACGAAGTGCTTATGGGCAATGTGGTACAGGCCGGTGTAGGCCAGGCACCCGCAAGGCAGGCTTCGAGGCTTGCCGGATTACCGGATAGTGTAATAGCCACTACGGTAAACAAAGTGTGTGCAAGTGGTATGAAAGCCGTAACCCAGGCTGCACAGGCTATAATGCTGGGCGATGCAGAAATTGTAGTAGCCGGCGGTATGGAAAGCATGAGCCAGATTCCGCATTATGTACACATGAGGAATGGTTACAAATTTGGTCCGGCAACCATGTTAGACGGTCTGCAAAAAGACGGACTAACCGATGCTTACGACAATAATGCCATGGGAGTTTGCGCCGACCTGTGCGCTACCGAATATAAAATAACCCGCGAAGAACAGGATGAATTTGCTATTAACTCATACAAGCGCTCTGCTGCTGCATGGGATGCAGGTAAGTTTGACAATGAAATTGTCCCTGTTGCTGTACCGCAGCGCCGTGGTGAACCAATCATTGTAAGCAAAGACGAAGAATACACTAACGTAAAGTTAGATAAGATTCCGTCGCTTAACGCTGTGTTTACCAAAGATGGTACCGTTACTGCTGCCAATGCCTCTACCATAAACGACGGTGCCGCTGCACTAGTACTTATGAGTGAAGAAAAAGCGAACAGCCTTGGACTGAAACCGCTTGCTTACATAAAAGGTTACGCCGATGCCGAGCAGGAGCCAAAATGGTTTACTACAGCTCCGGCTAAAGCATTACCTAAGGCACTTAACAAAGCTGGCATAACCAAAGACGATGTAGATTTCTTTGAGTTTAACGAAGCTTTCTCAGTAGTTGGCCTTGCCAATGCGAAAATCCTTGGCCTTGACGGCAACAAAATAAACGTAAACGGTGGTGCTGTATCACTGGGGCATCCTCTTGGAGCATCAGGAGCGCGTATACTGGTAACACTGATAAACGTACTGGAACAAAACAACGCCAAAACCGGTGCAGCTGCTATTTGTAATGGCGGTGGTGGAGCTTCGGCTATTGTTATAGAAAGAGCATAATACACTGCAAAGCAGCATTCATATAAATCCGGGATATGGTTGTACTATATCTCGGATTTTTTATTGTGGATATTTTTTTAATAATTCCCTCGTTTATGGGTAGAGCATGTTAAGAAGCTTCCGAATTAACTGCTATATTTGTAGCAACGCGAAAAACCGCTACAGCAATTTCAATAGAAAATAAAAAATAGAAAATAATAAATTCAGAGGATGTTTGGTATTTGTAACCTTGCTATTGTACCCTTAAGGCTGGAACCCAGTGACCGCAGTGAGCTAACCTCGCAGGTATTGTTTGGCGAACATTTCAAAATACTGGAACAAACCGAAAAATGGAGCCGTATAGAACTTGGGTATGACGGTTACAACGGCTGGATAGACAACAAGCAATATCTTACGATTAGTGAAGTTGCCTACAACCATCTACAGGAAACCGACCCGGTAATGAACGGCGACTTAATAGAATACCTGGCCTCTGCAAATAACCAGTTGCTTCCCATACCTATGGGAGCAGCGCTTACAGCACTGGACGATGCAAACCTAAACCCTGAGCAATTTGCATTTGACGGATTACGCGTATCAGGCATTAAAGGAAAAAGCCAAATACTGGACACGGCATATATGTACCTTAATGCGCCTTACCTGTGGGGAGGTAAAACTCCGTTTGGCATAGACTGTTCGGGCATGGTACAAATGGTTTATAAACTGAATGGTTATAAGCTGCTGCGCGATGCCAGCCAGCAAGCTACCCAGGGAGAAGCCCTAAGCTTTATAGAAGAAAGTGAACCCGGAGACCTTGCGTTTTTTGATAACGAAGAAGGCCGGATTATCCACGTAGGTATAATTATGGAAGACAACTACATAATACATGCGCATGGCAAAGTACGTATAGACCGCCTGGATCACCTGGGCATTTATAACGTAGACACCAAGCGACATAGCCATAAGCTAAGAGTAATAAAAAAGATAATTTAAGTATTCTGCTGAACAACTTAAGCAAAAAGGACTAAAATGGAAATTACCACTTTAGTCCTTTTTTATTTAATAATAACTCCGTTAATTCATTACACCTGAATTACACCCAGGTTAAATTGCTTTTCTATAGGCGCGTGGTTAGCCGCCTCTATACCCATACTTACCCAGGTACGGGTATCTACAGGATCTATAACACCATCGGTCCACAGGCGGGCTGCAGCATAGTATGGAGATACCTGTGCATCATACTTCGCTTTTATTTTATTAAACAGCTCGGCTTCTTTCTCCGGAGTCAACTCCTCACCTTTTGCCTTAAGCGAACTTGCTTCTATCTGCAACAGTACTTTTGCTGCCTGAGCACCTCCCATTACTGCAAGTTCTGCACTTGGCCAGGCAGCTATAAGCCTTGGGTCGTATGCTTTACCACACATAGCGTAGTTACCCGCGCCGTAGCTGTTACCTACCACTATAGTAAACTTAGGAACAACCGAGTTACTTACAGCGTTTACCATTTTGGCACCGTCTTTAATAATACCGCCGTGTTCGCTTTTGCTTCCCACCATAAAACCGGTAACATCCTGCAGAAACACCAACGGAATTTTCTTCTGGTTACAGTTGGCTATAAAACGCGTAGCCTTATCAGCACTATCAGAATAAATCACTCCGCCAAACTGCATTTCGTCTTTTTTGCTTTTTACCACTTTGCGTTGGTTCGCTACGATACCTACAGCCCAACCGTCTATACGGGCATAACCGGTAATAATAGTTTGGCCGTAGCCTGCCTTGTATTCATCAAACTCGGAGTTGTCTACCAATCGCTTGATGATTTCCATCATATCATACTGCTCGGTACGGGTACGTGGCAGCACGCCATAAAGCTCATTTATATCAAATGCAGGCTTAACCCCTTTAATTCTGTTAAATCCGGCCGTAGTATAATCGCCTATTTTACTAACTATGCTACGAATACGATCTAACGCATCCTTGTCATCTTTGGCTTTGTAATCAGTTACTCCGGATATTTCGCAATGCGTAGTAGCCCCACCTAACGTTTCGTTATCTATTGTTTCGCCTATGGCTGCTTTTACAAGGTAACTACCTGCAAGGAAAATACTGCCGGTTTTATCCACTATCAGTGCTTCGTCACTCATAATAGGCAAGTACGCACCTCCGGCAACACAGCTTCCCATAACAGCAGCTATCTGCGTAATACCCATACTACTCATAATGGCATTGTTACGGAATATACGCCCAAAGTGTTCCTTATCCGGAAAAATTTCATCTTGCATAGGCAGGTACACGCCCGCGCTGTCTACAAGATATATAATGGGCAAACGGTTTTCCATAGCTATTTCCTGGGCACGCAGGTTCTTTTTCCCGGTTATAGGAAACCACGCACCGGCCTTAACCGTAGCATCGTTAGCCACAACCACACATTGCTTACCAGAAACGTATCCTATTTTTACCACTACACCACCCCCGGGGCAGCCGCCGTGCTCTTGATACATACCATCTCCTGCCAATGCTGCTATTTCAATACTTTTAGTATTTTTGTCAAGGAGATATTCTATACGTTCGCGAGCCGTCATTTTACCTTCGGCATGAAGCTTTTCAATACGCTTTTCACCGCCACCCAGGTACACTTTATTAAGTTTTTGCCTCAAATCTGACAGCAAAAGTTTATTATGGTCTTCGTTCTTATTGAAGTTTATATCCATAAAATTTGAGTATTTTTAAAAACAAATAATTTTTACATCACTAAAATACGAATTTGTTTTTATTTACCTAAAAATATCTACAATTTTTCAAAAACAAAGACTTAACCTCTTGTTAACATTCATAACGTTAGGTTTAATACGGGTTAATAATTCCTTAACATTAGGTTCATACATTTGCCGCATAAAACTAAAAGTAAATGTCTATAAACAACATTTTCCAGTTCCTTGTACCAAAAGACAAGAAATTTTTCCCGCTATTTGAGCAGGCAACCCAAAATCTAGTAATATTGGCTCAAACCCTTCATGAGGCCATCAACGCTCCAAAACCGGAAAGGGACGCTTATTACAAGAAAATAGAAGAACTTGAAGCTGTCATAGAACAGATAACACACAATACAAACCTGGAGCTTAGCCGTAACTTTATTACCCCGTTTGACCGCGAAGACATTCACGCACTTATTAGTGCTATAGACAACGTGGCCGGCTACATCTATGGTGCATCTAACCGTATGAAACTGTACCAGGTAGAAAAGATATCTAAGAGCATGCGCAAGATGACTGAAATTACTCTTGAAGCTACACAGCTTATACAGCTTGCCGTAGGTGATCTTAAAGATATGAAAAAGCTAAACAACATAGCCGATGCATGTAAGAAGCTTTACAAACTTGAAGCAAAAAGCGACAGCGTGTTTGATAAAGCTGTAGCCGACATTTTTGAAAACGAAACCGATGCCAAAAACATCATTAAGTATAAAGAGGTGCTTTCTTCGCTGGAAACAGCTATAGACAAGTGCAAAGGAGTGGCAAACGTGCTGGAGTCCATAGCCGTGAAGCATTCATAACACAACCCCTTTTACCCCACAATTATGTTTACATTACTTATTGTAATTATAATACTTGCCCTTGGTTTTGACTATATTAATGGTTTTCACGATGCGGCAAACTCTATTGCTACCATAGTAGCCACAAAGGTACTTACACCTTTCCAGGCGGTGCTTTGGGCGGCATTTTTTAACTTCCTTGCTTATTGGGTATTTGGATTTGGTGTAGCCGATACGGTAGCCAAAACCGCACACACAGGCAGCATTAACCTTACCGTTATCCTTGCGGGTATTATTGCCGCAATAATCTGGAACCTGTTTACATGGTGGAAAGGTATACCATCGTCTTCATCGCACACGCTTATAGGTGGTTTTGCAGGCGCGGCACTAGCACACGGTTTTTCAGGTAATGTTACAGACCCGGAGCACTATGGATGGAAGATAGTAAGCTGGTACAAAGCCCCTAAAGCAGGAGAACTGCTACCAAGCGGCGTACTTATTGTTATCGCATTTATTGCCCTTGCACCTATAGTGGGTATGATTATCTCCTACTTCATCTCTATATGGATGATGTATTCTTCGCGCAAAAACATAGGCCCGAAGATTGTTACCGTATTACTTATGATAGTGGCATTTATATTCCTGTATTCAGTATGGGAAGGATACGACCACATTAAGAAACCACGCTTTGAAAGTCATTTCTGGTCGGTTGTACTGGAACCCGCAAACATAAAGTGGATGCTGGTAGCCATAATATTCTACAGCCTTGCCATATTTAACCTTGTGTTCAGTTCGTTTTCTGCCGCTAAAGCCGAAACCGTACTTAAACGCATGCAACTGCTGTCTTCGGCATCATTCAGCCTTGGGCACGGTGGTAACGACTCACAAAAGGTTATGGGAATTATAGCAGCTGCTGTTGCGGTTTACCTTAACACCATGCATCACGATGTAAGTACTATGCCTGAGTGGCTTCAGGTAGTACTACCTAATGAAGAAAAAGGTATTAAAAGCCAGATGCCGGAGTGGATTCCTCTGGCGTGTTATACCGTAATAGGACTGGGTACGCTAAGCGGTGGCTGGAAGATTGTAAAGACTATGGGATCTAAGATTACTAAGGTTAACGCCTTTGAAGGTGTAGTTGCCGAATCAGCTGGTGCCCTTACCCTATTCTCTACAGAACACTTTAAAATCCCGGTATCTACTACACACACAATTACTGGCTCTATAATTGGTGTAGGTGTAACCAAAAGGGTATCGGCGGTACGCTGGGGTGTAACCATAAACCTGCTATACGCATGGGTGCTTACCATACCGGTATCGGCCTTAGTAGCAGCACTTGTATATTATTTACTTAATATATTTATATAAAAAAAATCAGGAAACTAAACTAAGGAAAGGACACTTTACACAAAGTGTCCTTTTTTTTATATTTTTACTTTATCAACAACCAAAACTTACATGAAATATATAACCTCTCTGCTGTTATTTTGTATTACTCTTATCTGTAGTGCTCAATCGAATGAAGTACTGCTAAAGGAAGTTGCTTTAAAATATGAAAAGGCAGCATCTGTAGATTATGACATAAACTATGGTATAAAACATTTTGACAACGACTCCATAATACGATTTAAAGGCAATTGTAAAATACTACGGCAGCCTAAAGATACAGTATACAAAGCATCAATATGGGTAGATGTAAGCGACTGTGCCAGGGGTGCTAAATATGATGTGCACTGCTATTACAATAACAACTCTACGTATATTATTACTGATGAGGATCAAACAATTATGCATTATAACCTTGCCGAGGGGGATTATAACCAGATGGATAGCTATTATAGTGGGGAAATGATAAAAACATTCTTTCTTAACTCAGGAAAGATGATTACATTAAACAAAAAGATTTCCGATACTATCATCTCAGGCAAACCATACTTAAAGGTTATTTATCCTTTACCGGATGGCAATGACCTCAACCGAAAGCTGACAGCTTACATAAACAAAGAAAAAAAGCTGGTAGAAAGGATTACTTTTTTAGCGCACCTGAAAGACCAGTATCAATACAACGAATGGCTGCTGAGCAACATAAGCTTTAACACTGTAAACCAGCAGCAACTTATAGCCAACTTTAGCAAATACAGCTACCGATATAAAATAGTAGAATACGAAGAAGAAAGCTACGATGAGCTGTTCCTAGAACCGGGAACCGAAGCTCCGGCTTTTACTGCAAAGCTTTATGACGGAAAACCCATTTCGCTTAAAGACTATAAGGGGAAAATAGTATTGCTTGATTTTTATTATATGGCTTGTATGCCCTGCCAGGAAGCAGCACCTAAACTAAGCGCACTGCAACAAAAATACAAAGACCAAATTGTGGTTATAGGCCTTAATCCTGTAGACGAATATACCAAAGCAAAACAAAAGCTTGATGCTTACAGAAAGCGTGCAGAGATAACTTATACGTTAGCGTCTGCTACAGAGCAAATTTCTGAAAGTTATTTAATATCAGGCTACCCAAGTTTGTACCTTATAGATAAAAATGGTATTATTAAACACCATGAGGGCGGGTACAGCGACACCATGGAAGAGGAACTGGACGCCGAAATACAAAAGCTATTAAAAGAATAATGCCGTATAGTACGGCATTAAGTCTTTATATTCCCAATAGTTTCTTTGCTTTTTCCAAATCCTCAGGGGTATCTATACCTACCCCCACGTGGTTGGTTTCTACCATACGGATGCGTTTACCGTATTCTAAATACCTTAATTGCTCCAGCTTTTCACTCGCTTCCAATTTTTGCATGGGCAACTTGTAAAAGTCAAGCAGCGCATGCTTACGGAAAGCATAAATACCCACGTGCTTAAAGTAACGCACTCCGGCTTCCTTATCCCTTGGGTACGGAATTACCGAACGCGAAAAGTACAGTGCAAAACCTTTTTGGTCTACTATTACCTTAACGTTGTTTGGGTTTTCTATCTCATCCCAATCGGTTATCTCATACATTACCGATGCCAGGTCTACCTCATGCGCCATATCGGCTTTAAACACCTCCAGTACATCGGCAAGTGGCTCTTTGTTGATGAACGGTTCGTCGCCCTGTACGTTTACCACTATGTCTACATCCATGTGTTCCACGGCTTCGGCTATACGGTCTGAGCCGCTTTCGTGTTCCTTAATGCTCATAATGGCCTTGCCACCGTTAGCGGTTATCTCGTTATAAATAATATCAGAGTCGGTAACCACAAACACATCATGAAACAGGCCGGTATTCAGCGCTGCCTCATACGTGCGGGTAATAACGGTTTTGCCACCCAAATCCTGCATTAGCTTGGCATGGAAACGGGTACTGGCATATCGTGCGGGTATTACGGCTATTATTTTCATATTCTATTTTTCGGTTTCGCATTCCCCTCCAAAAAATGGGAATGCTTACTCTGCTTAATTATTAGTCAAACTTAAAAAACTTAATCCTATACTGTTTCATCAGACTGTGAGTTTATGACAAAAATTTGGATCGCTTCGTTGTTCCATGTCGAATGAAGCGCAGCGGAATTGAGACATCTCAAATGCTATTATAAAAAAAAAGAGATTCCTCCACTAAGCTGTGCTTCGGTCGGAATGGAACAACCAAACACAAATCAATCCTCCTCAAAAAATTCATCCTTAAACCCTATCAGATACACCTTTTCGCGGCTACGTGTTATGGCAGTATACAGCCAGCGTATATAATCGCGGTCTATACCGTCGGGCAGGTAGGGTTGCTCTACAAACACCGTATTCCACTGCCCACCCTGGCTTTTGTGGCAGGTTATGGCGTAACTGAACTTTACCTGCAAGGCATTGAAATGCGGATTGGCTTTCGTCATTAAAAAGCGGCGGTACTGGGGTTCGTGCTGGTAGTCTTCCTGCACCTGCTGGTACAAACGGTTACTTTCTTCATAGGTAAGCGATGGCGATTCACTCGTCAGCGTATCCAGTAGCAGTACGGTTTCCAGCGGCAGGTGGTTAGGGTAATCTACAAGGCGCACCTTTACACGGGCAAACTTAAACCCGTACAGCTCCTCTATCCTGAAAATTTCCAGTACCTCTATAATATCACCGTTGGCTATAAAGCCGGCTTCGCTTTTTTCATCCAGCCAAAAATAGTTGTTCTTTACCACCATGAGTAAATCTCCGGTAGACAGTTCGCTTTCCCTGTCCAGTATGCGGGCGCGTATTTGTTGGTTGTAGGCATTGGCACGTTTGTTACTGCGCACTATAAATGCCGTGTCTTCTATACTATAATTGCTATAGGCAGTATGTATAGCATCCTGAATGTCGTAGCCATCCGTCAGCCGGATAATATCTTTAAACCCGCGCAACTTAAACCGGAATTCATCAAAAAAATCTTCCTTAAGCAGTTCGCGTAGTTCGGTAGCGTTGTAAAGTATACCTGATTTCTCAGCCTGGCGCATTACCTCATCAAGTTCTATGTGCTGCACTTCCTTAAAATACGCCTGCCCCAGCACACGCTCATCGAGCGCAGGGCTAAGATCGGAATTAACAGGAGGCAACTGTGCTGTATCACCCACGAGTATCATGCGGCAATTCTGCCCGCTGTATACATAGCTCATCAGGTCGTCCAGCAGAGAGCCGTTTACATACATATTACTATCAGAACCGGTATCCGATATCATCGAAGCCTCATCTACAATAAATATAGTGTCCTTATATTTATTTTGCTGCATTACAAAACCTACCTGTCCGCCACTCCCCTTCTTAGGGAAATAAATACGCTTGTGTATGGTAAATGCCTGCCTGCCCGCATACCCCGAAATTACTTTGGCTGCACGACCTGTAGGCGCCAGCAGTACGTACTTTTTTTGGGCAGCGTTAAGGTTGTTTACAAGATTAGCTATAATGGTTGTTTTACCTGTACCGGCATAACCTTTTAGTACAAAAAGGTCGTCGCGGCCGCCGTTTACCACAAACCACGCTACCTGCTGCAAAAAGATATTCTGCCGCTCAGTAGGTGTAAACGGGAAATTATCGTGTAAGATGCGGTAAAACTGTACGGGGGTCACTTTTAAGGAATTGTTATTTTTTGCCCCTCAAAGATAACATCATTTTACCCAACCCGCAGGCTAAACCAAAAAAGAATGTAAATTTGCGCCAAGCACACTACACAAATATGAACACCATAACCGGTAAGCATTTTAAAAAACTCGTACTACAGGCCTCTGCCGCAGGGGTATCGTTTTGTGTGCTTGATACACTGAACAGCGAGATTAAACAGGTAAGCCATATACCGTTTAGCAAAACCGTTCCGCTGGAAGACGAGCTTTGGCGCACCTTTGTACAATACCCTGAACTCAGGCTGGGGTTTGATGAAGCCATTGTACTACACGATAACGCTTTTAACGCACTGGTACCTACCGCGCTGTTTGATGAAAACTTTGCCGGCAGTTACCTGCAATACAACACTCGCGTATTTGAAGGTGATGCCTATGCCTGGGACAACCTGGCAAGTTATGACATTACCAATGTGTATGTGCCGCTAATGAACATAAACAACTACCTGGTAGACCGCCTGGGAGCCTTTGAATACCGCAACGCTAACAGTATACTGGTAGAAAAACTGCTCGATGCTTCTAAAAATTCATTTGAAAAGCAGGTATTTGTACACATACAGCCCACGCATTTTGAGATTGTGGTATCCTACGGACAAAAACTTTTATTGTTCAACTCGTTTGAGTATGCATCGGCGGAAGATTTTTTATACTATCTGCTGTTTACCATTGAACAACTTGAACTGAACCCAGAGACTATAAAAGTAGCACTGCTGGGCAATATTGACATAGAAAGTCCGCTATATACATTAGCGTATACTTATATGCGTAATGTAGCCCTATACGATGCCACAGCACTGGCTGCCAAGTGGCAAACTAACCAAAAAGACGCTTTAACAAACTTTATTCTACTGAACGCATGAGGATTATTTCCGGCAAATTTAAAGGTCACCGCATAAGTGCACCAAACAACCTGCCCGTAAGGCCTACTACCGATATGAGTAAGGAATCGTTGTTCAACATACTGAATAACCGTTTTGACTTTGACGGGCTTAAGGTACTCGACCTGTTTAGCGGTACGGGTAACCTAAGCTATGAGTTTGGGTCACGCGGAGCAGCAGCTATTACTTCGGTAGATGCTGACTTTGGTTGTATAAAGTTCATAAAAAAAACAGCTGCGGGCTTTGACCTGCCTATTACCGCTATTAAAAGCGATGTGTATAAGTTTCTGCAAAGCCACCGTTCGGTATACGATATTATAGTGGCCGATCCACCGTACAACTTTACGCAAGAGCAGTTTGAAGAAATTGTATCGCTGGTGTTTGAAAACGAGTTGCTGAACGAAGACGGCATGATGATTGTAGAGCATAGCAAGTACACTAAAATGGAGCACCTGATGAATTTCTCGTTTGATAAAAAATACGGTGGCAGTATTTTTAGTTTCTTTGAATTTGACAAAGACGAAAGCGAAGAACCGCTGGGCTATGACATAGACAGCGAAGACGACGAAATATAATTTAAAGCCCTTTTTTAAGGGCTTTTGTATTTTATATGGCTACTAAACCTTTAAATAAATTATAATTCGCACACCTGCCAATCCTTAATTCCATAAATATCAAATCCTTAAAAAATAAAGCTTAAAATAAAAACTTATCAACACGCAAACGTTGTAGAATACTTCGCAATCGTTTGAATATTTCATTAATATTAAAATAGGTGTAGTTTTACATAACCAAATTTTGAATACTACCAAAACTAATTATTTCAGTATGAAAAAATTACTACTACTATTTTATATACTTTTTGGATACAGTGCGCTTGCACAAACCGATGTGTACTGGCGTAGCGAAGCACCTAATGGCAACTGGGAATGGGGCAGCTCCTGCGATGGTGGCAGCGACGGACAATGGTATTATGCTAACTGGGGTGGTAACCGTAAAAGGCCTGACTGCATCTCTTACCATTACCTGCACTTTTCTAATAACAACCAAACTACGATGAACCTGAATTCAAACGATGATTTCAGTGTGAATCGTATTTATTTTGAAAGTTCGGCGTCGTGGTCGCGTACCATAAATACTGATAATGGTAAAAAAATCTTCTTTAAAAATGCGGGAGCCAAAATAGAAAACTACTCTACCGTAAACCATACCTTTAATGTACAGCTTTCACTGGATACTACTACCGAAATAAACCCCGTTAGCGGCGACCTTACCCTTAATGGTAACGTAAATACCTTTGGCAATACTATTAATGTATACGGTAACAACGCCAAAACCCTTAGTATTTCAGGTATTATAAACGGCGCAGGTAGCCTGTACCTTAAACAAAACAGCACCGTAATACTTTCAGGCGCCAATACCTATACCGGTAACACGGTTGTAGAAGCCGGAACCCTGCAACTAAACAACGCAGCAGGTGCATTACCCTCTACAGCAACGGTAACAGTACAATCTGGCGGCACACTGCGTATTACACAAAACCAAACTTTGGCTACACTTACCGTAAACAATGGTGCTACACTTGTTATAGACAGCGGGGCAATACTTACCATAACGGGCAGCTATACTAACAGCGGCACACTGACTGATAACGGCACACTGATACTACAACTTTCGGGTACCTCATCATTTCCGGGGAGCAGTACGGTAAGCGCATTAAACGCCTTAACGGTAGCTTCGGGTACGGTAAACCTCAGCGCTGGCATTAGCCCCGTAAACCTTACCATATCAGGAGGAACGCTGGATTTGGGTACTTATAGCGCTAACTCAGCTTCGGCTGGAACACTTACACTTTCGGGCAGCGGCACCCTAAAAATAGGTGGTACTGCTACCCTGCCTTCGGGATACGGCACGCACAGCTTTAGCAGCGGCAGTACTGTAGAATACTACGGAACTACACAAACTATAGCCGTACTAAGCAATAGCCAGAAATACGGTTACCTTACCCTTTCGGGGGCGGGGCAAAAAACACTGGACGGAAACGTAAGCGTAGCCAACAACCTTACCCTGCAAAGCACAGCATCATTAATTGTAGAAACAGGCAAGAACCTTACCGTAGACAACCAATTTTTTAATAATGGCGATGCATCGCATTTCGAGATACAAAACAATGCCGCATTGGTTCAAACCAATAACGTAACTAACACCGGGCAAATAGTGCTGCACAAAAACAGCAACTCGCTTTACAGGCTGGATTACACCATGTGGTCATCGCCGGTAGTGGGGCAAAACCTGCTGGAATTCAGTCCGGCGACAGTGACCACCCGTTTTTATGAATATAAATACGGGGCTGAAGAAAATTTTGAAGGCTACTGGCCTGTAAATCCTTCGACTACAAACTTTACACCGGCAAAAGGCTACCTTATACGCATGCCTAATGCTCTGGAAACCGCAGGATATAATCAAGGAACCACATCAGTAACTTTTATCGGCACATTTACAGGCATGCCAAACAATGGTACAATAACTATCCCGCTGTCTGTAAATGCAAACCGTTATACCTCAGTAGGAAATCCTTACCCCTCTCCTATAAGCGTATACGAGTTTTTTACCCAAAACACAGATGTCCTGAACCAAAGCAGCGCGCTGTACATTTGGCGCAAGCGAAACGGCGCCACCTCTACAACGTATGCCACGCTTACCCTTGCAGCCTTTACCGCAAACGGCGGTGGACAAAATGCTACCAACAGTACCGGCGGACAAAATGCAGTTCCGTTTTTTAGTGGTACAAATACCAATTGGCTCCTGGCACCGGGACAGGGCTTTATAGTACAAACCAAAAGCGGTGTTACGGGCAGCCCAGTGCTTACCTTTAACAACAGTATGCGAAAACCGATACCAACAATTGGGCAGGCATTTATGAAAATGGCACAGCAACAGCAGGCAGACAAACTTTGGCTGAACCTTACCGATGCTAATAACGGCTTTAGCCAAATGGCCATTGCATACATGGACGAAGCCACAACCGGAATAGACTACGGCTATGACGGACGCAGCCTGACTGACGGAAACAACATAACCCTGTACAGCCTTGCCGAAAACAATACCCTGGCTGTGCAGGCACGCCCTGGGTTTGAGGTGGCCGATGTGGTGCCGCTGGGCTTTGTAGCCACCGCAGCCGGGCAGTATACCATAAGCCTGGACCATACCGAAGGAGTTTTTAACGGTGACCAAAACATTTACCTACGCGATACAACCGAAGGCATACTGCGTAACCTGAGTGAATATGATTATACCTTTAGCAGTGAACAGGGTGAGTTTAACAACCGTTTTGAGGTAGTGTACACTACCCAGGCGCTAAGTACCGCTACCGTAACCGATGCCCCTGCGGTAACACTATACAAAGACCACAATGCCTTGCAGGTTACTGCCACAAACACCATAATAAACAACGTTACCGTATACGACCTGAACGGCAGGCTGCTGTACACCCAAAAAATAAATGCCCTGCACGGCACTACCGAAAACCTGAACGTAGCGCAGCAAGTACTACTGGTACAAATAGATACCGATAAAGGCAGGGTAACAAAAAAACTGTTTTTTTAAGACAGTGCGTAATTTTCTTACATAGTCCCCGGGTGAAGCGCCCGGGGATTTTTTTATTTTTTTTTTATAAAAACAAAACCGCCCGGCACACCTTTACGTATATACATGTACAACACCCCCAGAAAATAGATTGCGCGATCCCCGAAAATGTCGCCGCCCGAAATATGGAAATGGATAGTATGGGCGGTAATACCCCTCTTATAACAATAAGGGGGGCTTTTTTTTACGTTATTTACAATAACACCTGCTTAACGATTTAATAACGCTAATAGTTATATAATTGTCTGTAAGAGTGTTTTTTGTGATAAAAAAATAGTTATATTTGCTGCGCCAAAAATACACTTTTGTTAAATTAGATTTTTAACGCTTAATTTATGCTAAAACTATTACAGAGCAATTTTTACAGATTGTTCCTCCTGGCTATGCTATGCCTGGGGGTGAACACCGCATGGGGGCAGACAGTTAATTGGGACTTCGCTAGTGCAAGCCCATCAACTAATGCAGCTAACATTACGACCTCTGCATTAACACAAGGAAACAATAACGGTACTACAACAATAACAGGAAGTACAAGTGCTTCCACCGGGTACACAGGTGCATCTGGCGGAAATAATGCTGGTGCAGCTGCTTATACAGGTACATTAAATACATCAAGTAGTACGTATTTTCAATTTACCTTAACCCCTGCAACAGGATATTCCTTAACAGTCACTCAGATTGAATTTGGTGCGCGCTCTACAAGTACAGGTCCTGCTGCTTATACGATTAAAAATGCTGCTGCTTTGTCAACCGATCTTGCGACAGGAACAATTTCAACCAATTCAACTTGGGTTTACAAAACGAGTGCTGTAAGCCTTACAAGTAGCAGCGCAGTGACCATAAGGATATATGGACATTCAGGTACTGGAAGTGCTGCCGTTAACACTGCAAACTGGAGAATTGATGACTTAAAAATATCTGTTACAGCAACAGCAACAAATGCAGCCCCTACAGCTTCAAGCGTAGTTGTATCGGGTGCTGATTACAATGTAGGTACTACCCTAACCGGTAGTTATACTTATGCTGATGCCGAAAGTAACCCTGAAGGTACTTCTACCTTTAAATGGTATACTGCAACAGACAATGCCGGTACAGGTGCTGCCGTTATTTCGGGTGCTACTGCAACCACTTTTCCACTTACAAGCACACAGGCAAACAAATACATCCGCTTTAGCGTAGTACCTGTTGCATCTGCGGGTACAACTACAGGTACAGAAACTTTTAGTAGCTGGTATGGGCCGGTAGTTAACCCTAACCCTTCTTTAACTCCTACACCATCAAGCCTTACAGGCTTTACATACGTTAACAACAACGGCCCATCTGCAAGCCAGTCGTTTGCCCTGTCGGGTGCAAACCTTACGGGTGCCCCGGGTACTATTACAGTAACCGCCCCGGCTGATTATGTAGTATCTACTGACAATACAAACTTTGGCACTACGGCTACAATATCATATACTGCTGCCACGCTAAGCAGCACTAACGTGTATGTAAAGCTTAAGGCTGGCCTTGCCGATGGCCCCTATAACAACGAAACTGTAAGCATAAGCGGTGGTAGTGCCACTGCATCGGTTACGGTAAGCGGAAGCGTTACTAACCAGGCTCCTACAGCATCAAACGTTACGGTTAGCGGTGCTAACTACATAGTAGGCACTACGCTTACAGGCTCTTACACCTATGCCGATTATGAAAGTAACCCTGAGGGTACATCTACGTATAAGTGGTATACCGCCACAGACATTAATGGCACAAGTGCAGCTGCCATTTCGGGTGCTACTGCTCCTACCTTTACACTTACCAGCACACAGTCGGGTAAATACATTCGTTATAGCGTAATTCCGGTAGCCTCTGCGGGTACTACTACCGGTGTAGAAACGTTTAGCGCATGGTATGGCCCTGTTGTTACACCTGCTCTTGCAGCTACACCTACTTCATTAACCGGTTTTACCTATATAGCGGGTAACGGCCCATCTGCGGCACAATCATTCAGCGTAAACGGAAGCAACCTTAATGGAAGTACCGTAACAGCAACTGCCCCTACTAACTACGAGGTATCACTTAGTGCATCTACAGGTTACGGTAGCAGCGTTAGCCTTAGCTATACCGGTACTACCCTAAACGCTACTACAGTTTATGTACGCCTAAAATCAGGCCTTGCTACAACAAGCTATACAGGTTCTGTATCTATAAGCGGTGGTGGTGTTTCTACTCCGGTTACTGTATCATTAACCGGTACCGTAGCCCCGGCAAACGACAACTGCTCTGGTGCTACCGCACTTACATTAGGCACCACGGCAACGAGCCAAACCGTACGCTACGCAAGCACAAGTGGTGTTACCAATACTTGCGGCGGTACAGAAGATGACGATGTTTGGTATTCATTTACTACAACTGCACCGGGCAACTATGTTATTACTGCTACACCTACATCTAGCAGTTCATCAGGACTTGACCTTGTTGTACAGGTGTTAAGCGGCAGCTGCACAGGACTTACTTCAGTAACTTGTGAGGATAGCACATCTGGAGGTTCTACTGAAGTGCTTACTGTTGCTCTTAGTGGAAATACTACTTACTATGTAAGGATTTACGATTATTATAATGCTACAACAAGTCCGCCAAGCAGCTACACGTTTAGTGTAAATGTAACTGCTCCTACCCCTGCAATAACTGCTACTCCTGCTACTATTGCTTTTAGCAACGTAGAAAGTGGCACAAGCAGTACTGCGCAACAAATTACAGTTAGCGGATCTTCACTAAACACCGCAACAGGTAACATAAGCCTTACTACTGCTGCTCCTTTCCAGGTATCTACAGACGGTTCGGCATGGAGTACAACGTTATCATTGCCATACACCGGCTATACCCTTGGTAATACTACCATATATGTAAAATATAACCCTACCAGTTATGCAGCTTCAAGTGGTAGTATAGCTATTAGCGGCGGCGGTGCTACTGCAACTGTAGCCCTTACCGGTACAGGTATACTTGCTGCTCCGGTAGCTACAACGGCAAACCCAATATCGCTTACTACATTTAACGCTAACTGGAATGCATCTACCGCAGCTAATGATTACAGGCTGGATGTGGCTACTACTTCTACATTTGGCGGAACTCAGCTTAGTGAGGATTTTTCAAACTTCACGGCAGCGGCAGCTACAGGTTCGGCTATTTCTGCTGCAAGCCTTGACAGCTTCTTTAATTCAACAGGATGGACAGGTAGTCAGGTATATGATAATCCCGGAGATGTAGGATATGCCAAAATGGGATCTGGTGCTAATAGGGGGGTATTAACTACTCCAACCTTAAACTTATCTCTAAACAATGGTGTTGCAACTCTTAACTTTGATTTAAAATACTACGACAGTGGTACAGCAATACAAGTACTACATGCTGCTGATGGAACTAACTTCGTTCAAGTTGGAAGTACAGTAACTGCCCCTGCAAACTTTGCTACCCAAACTTATACAATAACAAACGGCACAGTTAACTCTAAAATTAGGATTCAGGCATATAATTCAGCCTCTAATACAGACGCCCCGCTTGCTAATAAACGTTTTTATCTTGACAACCTTAAAGTAACCTATTCTACTATACTATCAGCTTATAATGATATTACCGTAGCTGATATTACTAAATCTGTAACCGGCCTTACCGAAAACACTACGTATTATTACCGTGTAAGGGCGCATAACACCGCAGCAAGTGCTACAAGCGCAAACAGTAACGTAATAACCGTTACAACAGGTAGGGCTCTTACCTGGAACGGTACTGCATGGACTTACGGTGCAGTAACATCGGGCATTACCCCTACAGTAGCCGATAGCGGTACCATAGCAGGCAGCTACAATACTACTGCAAACGGTAACCTAACCATAGGTGCACTTACCGTACAAAACGGACAGAGTATGGTTGTAGCACCAAATACTACTGTTACTGTAGCTAACGCTATTACTAACAACGGTAGCTTTACGGTACAAAACAACGGAGCATTAGTACAAACTAATGAGGCTACTAACTCGGGTAACATAGTGGTGATTAAAAACAGTAATGCGCTTTACAGGCTTGATTATACCATGTGGTCGTCTCCTGTAACAGGTACACAAACCCTTGCTGATTTTTCTCCAAACACCTATTCAAACCGTTATTATGACTACGATACCACTCAAGGTTTGTATGTACCCCAAACGGCATCGACAACTACTTTTGGCCTTGCAAAAGGTTACCTTATCCGTATGCCTAACGCTATTACTGCCGATGTAGCAGGTACTACAAACGGTGGTGTTACTACCCCGGCTGAATATACAGCAGGTACTGGCGACTATATTTATGAAGGTACCTTTAACGGTGTACCAAATAACGGCACCATTATTAAACCACTGGTTACAGAAGGTAACCGCTTTAATGCTACAGGTAACCCTTATCCGTCTCCTATAAGCGTTGTTGATTTCTTTACAGAAAACAGCAATGTGCTGGAAGCGGGTACCGGTATTTATTTTTGGAGGAAGCGTAATAATTCTGCCACTTCTACTTATGCTATTATAACAGCGTCATCCTACACTTTTAACAGCCAAAACGGCTCTACGACAAATGGTGGAGGGGTAAACTCCGGATTCTTTAACATGGCTGTAGCTAACTGGCGTATAGCACCGGGACAGGGCTTTATAATAAAAGCTAACAATAATGCAACTAACCCCCAACTTAAGTTTACAAACGCTATGAGGAGAAGCGCCTTTGGTAGTGGTGTATCGTTCTTTAAGCAGTCTGAATCCATGACCGACCTGTCTCGTTTCTGGCTGGATTTAAGCAATGAAAGTGGTACTACAAGCCAAATGAGTGTAGCTTATCTTGCAGGTGCTACTACAGGAATAGACTATTCTTATGATGCATTTTCATTTGCTGGTGAAGATTATATATCTATCTATACTTTTGCAGACCAAAGAAACCTGAGTATACAAACTAGGCCATCGTTTGAAAATACTGACGTGGTTCCGGCCGGATTTAATATACCTGAAGCGGGCACTTATACGCTAACGCTTGCCAATAAAGACGGTGTATTTGAAAATGGACAAAAAATATACCTAAAAGACAACCAGGAAGGTATAATACACAATATGGACAACCCATATACCTTTACTACAAGTGCAGGTGTGTACAACAACAGGTTTGAAATAATGTATAGTACTACGTCTCTGGGAACAGATATACCTGTAGCTAATAATGTTATGGTATTTAAAGACAAAAACGCTATAACAATCAATGCAGGTAATACTCTAATAAACAATGTAGAAGTATTTGACATACGTGGCAGTAAACTGTATAGCGAAAGTAATATTAACGCTACAAATTTTAGCTCAGATAAGCTTGCTGTAGAAAATCAGGTAATTATTGTTAAGGTAAATACCGCTACAGGAACCGTGTCGAAAAAAATTATTTTCTAGGCTTTTACGCAGAAAATAAAATCTATAAAATCCCCGCACCAATAAAGTGCGGGGATTTTTTATAACCGATAATATATAAAATTCACGCAGATTTAACAATAGGGTTTTCCCTATATTTTTTCTAACCATTTATTAAATAATTATTCAATTTATTCACTTATCAAATAAACACATAAAAAAATATGTAAAACATAACAAACTAGTGTAAAAAACAAATTTTTTATTGTTTTTAACGTAATTTTAACAAAAACACCATTGACTTTGGGTGTTTCAGGGTTGTAACTTAGTAAAGTAATGATTTAAGATTATGATGTTCTTTTACAGCCACCGCAGTTGTAGGAAGCCCATTTTACTGATCGGTTTCTTACTTTTAAGTGTATTAGCACACGCTCAAACCAAAGTTTATGCTACTACAGTGAACTCTCAAGCCAACGTTAGCAGCGCCACAAACGCTACTGACCAAAACCTCACCACCGCCGCAAGGCTCACTACTCAAAATTTAGCAATTTCATTTGAAGGATCTATTGAATTAAAGTACTCTTCAGCCGCTTCGGCAAACACCCCCACTTACGTTAAAATCAACATGGAAGACAGCGGCCAGCTACAGGCACTGGTAGGTGGTGCCGTGGGTAGCCTGCTTAATTCAGCATTAGGCATAGTATTTGGCCAGCAGTATTTAGAAGTATCTGTAAGGAATGATGCTACAACAGTACTGGCTGTATCAAGTAATTTTGACCAACAACGGCTACGTATAGTACGCGACAGTGCAGGCAATTATTATATAGTTATAACCCCAAATGCTAACTATAACATTATTAAAATAACTAACAAACTAAATGGTCTTGCCGGTAGCCGCTGGCTCGATGTTTATGACGCTTTTTATGTAAGTGGTACCGCCAGTTGTGCTATAGGCAACTACACCTCTTATACCGCTACAGGTTTAGTATCACTTGGTACAGCAGGTGTGTTTAACTCCTGGTATGCCATAGACGCCGATGCTACGAACTACAGTACTATAAGTCTTGGTCAGCTTGGTGCAGGCACATCTATGTCGCAAATTGTATATTTTGAAGGACCTTCATCGGCTTCAGATTATTATTTCGTGAAGTTCGGGATGAATAGTGCACTCCTCAGCTTAGGAATTTTGGCAAATACGCAAATTGTTGCATACAATGGGGCTACGGAAGTATACAATAAATACCTGAATGATGCTTCTTTTGCTTCGCTAAACTTAAGCACATCCATTACAAACGGACAAATAATATCACTCCCTATACAACCGGGCGCCGCTGTAGACCGAATTGTAATAACCACATACGGTTTGGCCAGTTTAGGCGCACTTATACAAGCCATAGACCTGTATGGTGTAGTGAAAGGAAATTATACCGTAAGCATTTCGGGTGGTGGTAGCTACCAGGTGAGCCAAACGGTTACACTTGCAGCTTCTGTGAGTGGGTGCAATTCCCCGTATACCTACTCATGGAGCAGTGGGCTGGGTTCTGTAGCCTCAGTAACAGCCCCCTCGTCTACCCCCGGAACTTACAATTATACCGTAACTGTAACCGATAAATACGGAATACAAAAAACCGGTTCAGCATCGGTAACTATAGAACAACCTCCTGTAGCTGGAACCGTAAGCGGTGGAGGGCCGGTTTGCTACGGATATCTGTCAGGAGACCTTACCCTGAGCGGATATACGGGAAACATTGTGCGGTGGGATCGCAGTACCAGCCCTTCATTTGCTACGGTGAGCAATATAGCTAATACGACAGCTACACTTACAAGTGCAGAAATAGGAACATTAACACAAACTACCTATTTCAGAGCTGTAGTAAAACTAAACTCTTATGCCGAAGTATATGCTACAGCTACACTAACCATACATACAACATCCTGGAACGGCAATGCGTGGGTAGGCGGCAGTCCTACAAGCGATAGCCGCCTTTATATAAATGCTAACTATAGTGAGGCAGCTAACCTTAATGGTTGTGCACTTGAAGTAAACAATGGTGCAGTTGTATCTATCCCTTCAGAATACACTGTAACGCTGCAAAATGAACTAAAAGTAAACAGCGGCAGCTTTACTCTGCAAAGCAATGCCCATCTTGTACAGGTAAATAACGTGGCGAATACCGGTGAAATTACCGCAATAAGAAAAAGTTCGCAGCTTTTCAGACTCGATTATACACTGTGGTCATCACCGGTAACCGGTACACAAACATTGTATAATTTTTCTCCGGCAACAGCAAATGGGCGTTTTTATGAATATAAATATGATCTTGACGGCACTACCTATTCCGATTTATATTGGCCGGTAAACCAAAATACCACAACGTTCTCAGCCGCAAAATCCTTCTTGATAAGAATGCCAAATGTAGATAGCACACCAGGCTATAATGCCGGAACCACATCTATTATCTTTACCGCAAACTTTATCGGGGTACCAAATAATGGTACTATAACGAAAGCCCTTTCTATTCAGGGAAACAGGTTTACAGCCATAGGTAACCCCTACCCTTCGCCAATAAACGTGCAGGCATTTTTTGATGCAAATGGAAGTAAAATGGAAACAGACACCGGCTTGTATTTCTGGAGGAAGAAAAACAACCAGAATGCCACCAGCTATGCCATACTTACACGCGATGTTTTTATAAGCAATCCCGCTACAGGTGGTAATGCAGGAGAAGCACAATACGGAGGTGCAATATGGGATTCATATTTTAACAATGAAACAGACCCGGCAGACTGGGTTATAAATCCGGGGCAAGGCTTTTTCATAAAAACAGATGATGCCCTTTCATCGGCTAATGTTACCTTTACAAACAGTATGCGCCGTGGTAGCCACAATGCCCAGTTCTTTAAAAGTACAACCGATGAAATTTCAAAATACGGATTAGACCTTATAGGTCCAAGTAAAACCTTACGCCTAGCTGTGGTATACAGCCCTACAGCTAGTATGGGTATAGACGCCCATAGAGATGTTACCCGATTTGAAACAGGAGAAGGCAACTTCTTTACTATTGCAGAAGATAAAAGCCTTGCGGTACAGGCACGGCCAGATTTTACAATTACCGACATAGTTCCTATGGGCTACACTGCATCTGAAGCAGGCACCTATACATTACATGTAGCTTTTACAAATGGCGCTTTTGCCGAAGGTCAAAAAATATATGTGTATGATAAAATAGAAGGTGTTTTACGAAACCTTTCCGCAAACGATTACGTATTTACTACCGAAGCAGGAACATTTAATGACCGCTTTGAGGTTTTATATACCGAAAATGCCCTATCTGTGAGTGAAGTTATCCCAGAAAATAACGCACTTATAGTTTACAAATCAGGAAACAGCATAGGTATAAATGCAGGTAATATGAAGCTAAACCAGGTAGAAATATACGATGTTAACGGCCGCAAAATTATTGAAAGCCCCACAATCAATGGTTCTGCTTATACTATAGATGCCCAGGGAACAGCAAGCCAGGTGCTTATAGTAAAGTCGTATACAGATAAGGGAACTATTAGCAAGAAAATAGTTTTCTAAGCATCCAACAATGCAATATTAGTAGTCCCCTGTTTTAATTAACAGGGGATTTTTTATTGGCACACGCACCTTAAACGTAATAGTTGTATCTTTAGCCTTCCAAAACATAACATCTGTTCTAATGAAACAACTATTTCGTAAAGGCCTAATCCCGGCCTTAGCGCTGCTATTGGCATACACCTGCCCGGCGCAAACTAAATCCAAATCCTTTGGTAACAGTACTAAAGTACCGCACACCGGCGGCAAAGAAATCCTAACCCCCGACGGAAAACCCATTATGCTGAAAGGCACAAACCTGGGCAACTGGCTGGTACCCGAGGGCTACATGTTTAAAACCGGACAGGTAAGCGCCCCGGCAAAAATAGACGAGCTGCTTACTCAGCTCGTAGGCCCCGATAGCACCACTGCTTTTTGGCAAAAGTACCTGGACCGCTACATTACCCACGACGACATTAAGTACCTAAAACGCATAGGCTGTAACCACATCCGCCTGCCGTTTCATTACAAGCTGTTTACAAACGACTTGTATATGGGCACCCGCAATGCCGGTTTTACTTACATAGACCGCGTGGTAGAATGGTGCCGTGCCGAAAACATGTATGTATTGCTGGATATGCACTGCGCACCCGGCGGACAAACCGGCGATAATATAGACGACAGTGCAGGCTATCCGTGGTTGTACTTCAGCAAAACAAGTCAGGATGAAATGAGCGATATATGGGTACGCATAGCACAACACTATAAAAACGACCCTATAATTATAGGCTACGACCTTGCCAATGAGCCATTGGCACACTATTTCCTTAAGGAGATACCTGATTATAACCACCGCCTTTTTATGCTGTACAAAAGGCTGGTTGCCGATGTTCGTAAAGTAGACAAAAAGCATAGCATTTTTTTGAATGGCTCGGTTTGGGCAGGCGATTTCGGGGTATTTGAAAGCATACTGGATGATAATATAGTGTATGAGTTCCATAAGTATTGGTTTGATATTAACCAGGACGCCATAAAGAAGTATGTAGACTTCCGCGAAAAATACAACGTACCTATATACATAGGAGAAACCGGTGAAAATACCGATGAGTGGATAAAAGAATTTACCCCATTGCTAAACAAGAATAACATTCACTGGGCATATTGGCCATATAAAAAGATGGACAACACCCGCGGTATTATGAACTTCACCCAGCCGGAAGACTACCCGTTAATAACTAAATATGCCGAAGCCGACCGTGGCAGCTTTGAAAAAATACGCAATAACATGCCCGACCGCATTAAGATACAACAAGCCCTGAACGGTTTCCTGGAAAACTGCGAGTACAAAAACTGTTTCCAGAATAAGGGGTACATTGAAGGACTTGGATTAAAAGTAGAGTAACAAATTCAATACCTTAGATACAAACCGTGGCAGTAATGCTGCGGTTTTTTGTTTTATATTTGAACATAGTTTTTTCAAAATGACAAACAGACCACAAACAATACAAATATTTTTACCGGACGGAAATCCAGGAAGCATTAAAATTGCCGATCTCACAAACCGACTTATTGTTGCGACTCTAATTCCTCGAAATAAACTTAATGAATGCGGAGTAAGACCTGAAATACATAAATATGGTGTTTATTTCTTGTTTGGCATAAATGAAGACAAAGCTAAACCAATTGCTTACGTAGGAGAAACTGATGATTGTTTTATCAGGCTGAAAGATCATAATCGGAAAAAGGAATTCTGGAATTATGCAGTAGCGGTAACTTCTAAATCAGACATTTTCACTAAATCGCATGTAAAGTTCTTAGAATATATTAGTGTAAAAACGGCTAAAGAAATTGGGCGCTACGATCTCGAGAATCTTACTTCTCCTCCTAAAGAGCATATTTCAGAAAGTATGGAGGCCGATTTATTAGACAATTTTGAAACCATAAAAGTATTACTAACAACCTTAGGTTTTCCCATTTTTGATGAAATAAGAAGTAATTCATCATCATCCAAAGAAGTATTATTTTGTAAAGGCAAAGAAGCTATTGCTGAAGGTGAACTCTCCGATTCTGGTTTTGTGGTCTTTAAAGGTTCTAAAGCTAATGCAGAACTTACAAAAACAGCTGGTTCATGGATTGAAGGTATGAGAAAAAAACTGATTGACAGTAATGTAATCAACCTATCCGGAAACACTTATGTTTTCAATGAAGACTACGTTTTTGGATCTCCAAGTGCTGCCGCCGCAGCTGTTCTGGGTCGAAGAGCAAACGGCTGGACAGAGTGGAAAAACAGTGATGGAAAATCTATAGACGAAATTTACAGAGCTGAAACACTTTTAACTGACGAAAACTAAAAAATGCAAAAACTAAAAGCCGTAATATTCGACCTTGACGGTACCGTAGCCAATACATTGCCGCTTTGCATAACAGCATTCCGTAAGGCAATTGAGCCACATATAAACCGCAGCGTAAGCGATGAAGAGATCATAGCTACTTTTGGACCAAGTGAAGAAGGCACCATCATGGCACTTGCCCCTGATTATTACGAACAGGGCGTAGCCGATTATCTTACCCATTACACCGCCCTCCACAATATATGCGAAGCCCCGTTTGAGGGCATCATCCCGCTTTTGGAACAACTAAAACAAAAAGATATACGTACGGCAATGGTAACGGGTAAAGGACGTAAGAGCGCTTTGATTTCGTTAGAAAAGTTTGGGTTGCGTCCCTACTTTGAACTCCTGGAAACCGGCAAACCCGAAGGCTCCAGTAAGCCACAGGGAATTAAGGCAATTCTTAATCAGTGGGCCGACCTTGATAAAAGCGAAGTGATTTATGTAGGCGATGCCCCGAGCGACGTTACTGCCTGTCGCGAAGCGGGCATACCCATTGCAGGTGCCGCCTGGGCAGAAACCGCCGAACCTGAACAACTGGCCGCCATGCAGCCGGATGTGATGTTCAGCAGTGTCGAGGAATTTTCGAGGTGGTTATTGGCTAATGTTTAGTTGCTTGGATATACTTCTTGTTTAACGACTCAAACCTATCATGAAATCTCCTGTTGCTACCAAGCGGATTGTACAAACTAGGATAAGGATACATGGCTATTAAGCCTATCATTTCATCATCGCTAAGTGAATTGAGCGGCTTTTTATAATAAAATAATGCCGCCTGTTCTACACCTATACAGTTATGATAGAAATTCTTCCGTGCAAATAAAAATTGTACACACTCTTCTTTAGAGACATTTCTATTAAGAAAAAAAGCCATTGCAGCAATATTTTGCATATATCCCTTCCTGTGATCCATCGCCCACTCTGCTGAAGCATCGATATGGGGCTGGGAATAGTTATGCCCATTAGCCCAGTTTAAAAACCAGCTATAAACACTCCTATTCATTTGCTCTTGATTGACTTTACCGTAAATTTCGAGAAAACTTTCGGGCAATGCGGGTGCATTTTTTACCTGTGAAATTATCTCATCGCGCTCAACACTATTAGTAAAGGTATATACTCCAAAATTCAGCCATAAAAAAAGCCCTGCAATAAGCAAACCTATAAAGGCAAGGCTGTATCGCAGGGTTTTCTTTAGTATTTTAAGGTACATATTATTTAGCCTCGGCAGGTTTGGTTTTTACGGCAGCCACAAGGTTATTGTGGTCGTTAGTATAAAATACCACCTTACGGTTTTCAGGCAGGCCGACTATGCTGCTTTTTAATATATCGCAGCTTATTTTTTCTACAAGCGCCTTATCATCGGGTGCCACTACATAAATCCCTATTTCTGCAGGCTTATGGTTAAAGAAATACACATCAATTTTCTTGGTAGTATCTATTGCCGTAACTGCCTTTGTTACTTCGCCCAGCAGGGTTTTATCTTCTTCACTGTATTTAAAGTTGGCCGCCATGGTCTTGGCATCTATCACCTCAAAGCCACTCATACCTATGCCGCAGTACATTTCTTTAGGTTTTTCGGTTTGCCCGCATGAAGCTAATAGTAGTAGTGCTAACGCTGATGTTAGGATAGGTAATTTCATAATTGTTGTTTTCAGATTTTTTGTTTGAGTTTATTTGGAAAAACTAAGGTACAAAATTCATTATAGCTTTTAAACTGTATGAATACCAAAATTTGCATTTTATAGCTATCTTTGTATAAAACAGATGGCAATGGATTTGGCAGCAAGGAAATATCATTTAATAGAAGCGCTCTTACAGGTAGAAAGTGAGGTTGTTATGGATAAACTGGAACAGATACTAAAATCCGGAAAAAACACCCTGCCTTTTCACAAAGAGATACTAAACCAGAGACTTGATGATTACCAAAAAAATCCGGACGACCTGCTGGAGTGGGATGCTTTAAAGGATAACTGGTAATGGCATATAAAATAAAGCTATTGCCCGCTGCTTACAACGACCTTATAAATGCAGGCAAATGGTATAACACCCAGCGCGAGTTTTTGGGCGATGAATTTAAAACGGAAATAAATTCAGAAATTGAACGTCTTTCAAATAATCCAGAACATTATCAAATCTATTTTAAAGAACTGAGACAAACTGTTGTAAAACGTTTCCCTTACAGCATTTTCTTTATTACCGATGAAAACCTTAAGCAAGTAATTATTTTTGGTGTACTTCATAACAGCAGAAATCCCCGTGTTATATCAGGACGGGTAAAATAATTCTAGCCCTCTACTCCTTCCACACCCCAAAATTATTGCAGATTATTTCCAGTAATTCATGTACGGAAATCAGCTCATCTACACCAGGATAACGTTTCAGGTAAGAATCAGGGTTGCTGTAAACAATAATATTTTTTTTATCCATATCCCGTATTGAAATTTTAAATGATGTTCCATCTAAAAAACTTCCGCGTCTGATCCAATAAGTATAACTGTCACTACGTTCATCACACTCTATTGATTTCGGCTGGAATTTATATGCTATAGCATCTTCACTCGGTAAATAAAGAATATTTTGGACTAAAATTTTGTACCATGTTAACTCAATATCCTCTAACGCTTGCAATTCTCTTTTTGTAAAATGTTCTTTTACGTTTGCAGAAGGCACAGCACTGTAATACTCATAAAACTCCGCTCTCCAAAGATCTTTATTTACCTGATACATCCTGAAGACTTCAGTACCATTAGTTATAGAATAACGCTTATATATTCTAATTTCCAATTCATTAAGTGAATCAGGAATTCTAATGATTTTATTGATATGTACACATGAATGTTCATCTTGTGCTAACGCAAAGACAGAAAACAAGAGTAAAACAACATGGAGAAGTGTCTTCATAAAAATCAGTTGGCTTTACCACAATATTACACAATTTTTCGTTTACAAATACTTGCCCTACCTTTGCTCCCGGCATGGAAAAAGACACGTACAATACACTGGCCGCCCCCGGCGAAGAAACCCTTTTTAAAGAAAAAGGCAGCAAGTTCTTTGGCTATGCTTTTCCTGTACGCGATGAAGCCGAGGTAAAAACCATACTGGCCGATATTAAAAAACAACATCCGCAGGCGCGCCACTGGTGCTATGCGTTTCAGCTGGGTACCGAGCCGAACGTTTACTACCGCGCTAACGACGATGGCGAACCAAGCAATACTGCAGGCCAACCCATTTACGGACAAATACAAAGTTTTGGGGTAACTAACGTACTGGTGGTATCAGTGCGGTATTTTGGTGGAGTAAAGCTGGGCGTAGGCGGACTTATATCGGCATACCGCCTTTCAGCACAGCTGGCGCTCGAAGCCAGCGAAATTATAGAAAAAACCATAGACGTACACTACACCCTTAAATTTGGCTACCAGGACATGAACCGCGTAATGCGGGTAATTAAGGAAAAGAACCTGGAAGTGGTTTCGCAAAAAATGGAAATGGACTGCGAAATGGTAGTGGCTACACGCAAAAAAAATGCCCCGATGGTACTCGAGGCATTTGAAAGTCTTTATACGATTTCTATCAAATAGTTTCAGGTTTAAAGTTTCAGGTTTTTGACCGTTCTGTATGTTCAAACAACTTTAAAAAAAACTTTAAACCTGAAACCTTAAACTAAAAAACGAGCTTTTCTCTTACATATTCTGGTGGGCTTGTGGGGCGCTTGGTTTTCATGTCTACAAATACTAACATTGAGTAGCCAGTTGTTAATAACTCATTGTTTTCATTGTATATTTCGTAGTCAAATTCTATCTTAACTCCTTCCTGTTTTTTTAGTATGGTACGCACCCTTAAAAGATCGTCATAAAGGGCTGGTTTTTTGTAGTTCATTGTTAACGACACCACAGGCAGCATTACCCCTGCCTCTTCCATAGACTTATAGCTAACCCCAAGATTACGAAGCCATTCCACACGCCCCATTTCAAAATATTGCGCATAATTACCATGATAAACCACTCCCATCTGGTCGGTTTCAGCGTATCTTACCCGTACAGTAAATTCGTGAAATTTCATATTTTTTTAATGTTAATTTTTATCTAAATTTTCGTTACAGATGCTTACAATTTTTTTTTATTAAAATCAATATGCCTAAAGTTTTTTTTTGAGGAATTTTGTGTTCATATTTGTTCTCCCGAAAAGGAATGAACCTGTGCATTCCGCATTAGTAAAAGCAACAATTATAAACACCTAAAATTCAGGATATGACAAAAACTGCGCAATCGGTATGGGACAACTGTCTGTCGTTCATAAAGGACAATATTCAGGAGCAGGCATACAAAACCTGGTTCGAGCCGATAAGAGCAGTAGAACTTTCAGACAATGCACTGTACATACAGGTACCGAGCAAATTCTTTTATGAATGGCTGGAAGAACACTATGTAAAACTCCTGAAGGTAGCCCTTACTAAAGAACTGGGACAGGCCGCTAAGTTACTCTATAAAATTAAAATGGAAAACACTTACGGCAACAAACAACCCTTTACAGAACAGTTACCAAGTGCACATCGCGCCCCTGTAAAACCACAGGAGGTAGATGTACCTGTACAAAATAAAAATCCCGAGCTTAAAAACCCGTTTGTTATACCGGGAATACGCAACCTTAAAATAGAATCGCAACTGAACGCTAATTACAGTTTTGATAACTTTTTTGAGGGTGACTCTAACCGTCTTGCCCGTTCGGCAGGTATGGCTGTAGCTAACAAACCGGGAGGTACTTCATTTAACCCGCTGCTTATATTTGGCGGTGTAGGTTTGGGCAAAACCCACCTTGCACACGCTATAGGTATTGAGATAAAAGAGAAGTACCCTGAAAAAACCGTACTGTATATTTCGGCTGAAATATTCACCCAGCAATATATAGACTCGGTAAAGCGCAACACCCGTAATGACTTTATTCACTTCTATCAACTGATAGACGTACTTATTATAGACGACGTACAGTTCCTGTCTGGTAAAACCGGTACACAGGATGTGTTTTTCCACATCTTTAACCACCTGCACCAAAACGGCAAGCAGGTTATCCTTACCTCAGACAAGGCACCTGTAGACATGCAGGATATAGAACAGCGACTGCTTTCTCGCTTTAAGTGGGGGCTTTCAGCAGAGTTGCACCAGCCTGATTATGAAACTCGTATATCTATCCTGAACCACATTCTGTACCGCGACGGTGTAGAAATGCCTCAGGAAATTATAGAATATGTGGCCCGTAACATTAAGAGTAATGTGCGCGAACTTGAAGGCGCTATTATCTCACTTATAGCACAGTCGTCATTCAACCACCGCGAGGTAACCCTTGAGCTTGCCAAGATGGTAGTTGAAAAGTTTGTAAAGAACATAAAGCGCGAAATATCTATCGACTATATCCAAAAAGTAGTATCCGATTATTTCCAGCTTGATGTAGATACGCTGAAGTCTAAAACACGTAAGCGCCATGTGGTACAGGCAAGGCAGCTGGCCATGTTCTTTGCCAAAAAGTACACTAAGTCTTCACTGGCAAACATTGGATCACAAATAGGCGATCGCGACCACGCTACCGTGCTACATGCCTGCAAAACCGTAGATAACCTGGTTACTACCGATAAGCAGTTCCGTAAATTTGTAGACGACATCAACAAAAAACTTTCGGTTTAATGGCTGTAAAGATACTGATGGTTTGCCTGGGTAATATATGCCGTTCACCTCTGGCTGAGGGTATTATGCAAAGTAAGCTTCCATCGGATAAATTTATAGTAGACAGTGCCGGTACCGGCGGCTGGCATGCAGGCGAAGGCCCTGATAAGCGTTCGGTAAGCACAGCCAAAGGACGCGGACTGGACATTAGCAAACAAAGGGCACGAAAGCTTAAAAAATCTGACTTTGATACTTTTGACTATATATATGTAATGGATCGAAGCAACCTGAGTGATGTACTTCAACTTGCTCCCGCCATCCAAAAGCATAAAGTAAAAATGATTATGGACGAGCTTCATCCTGAACTGGGCGTAGAAGTACCCGACCCATACTATGGCGGCCCACAAGGCTTTGAAGATGTATACGACATGCTCGACGAAGCTTGTACTGTTGCCGCTACAAAAATTCTTAAAAACCATAAGTAATGCCTACCGGTAAGCTGTATTTACTACCCGTTCCTCTTGGTGAAGATGCCGACCCAAAAAATGTACTACCCGAAACGGTAGCACGCTCTATTGAGTTCATAGACCACTATATAGTTGAGAACGAAAAAACAGCACGCCGCTTTATAAAGGCAATACTCCCTACCAAAAAACAGCCCGACCTGAAGCTTTCGTTACTTAATAAACGTACCGAAACATCTGAACACGCAGGATTTTTACAACCCTGCATGGAAGGTAAAAACGTAGGGTTAATGAGTGAAGCCGGTTGCCCAGGTGTAGCCGACCCCGGTGCAGCTGTTGTAAAGCTGGCACACGAAAAAGGAATACAGGTAGTGCCGCTTGTAGGCCCCTCTTCTATCCTGCTGGCTATGATGGGCAGTGGCATGAACGGACAAAGCTTTGCCTTTAACGGTTACCTTCCTATAGATAAAGGCGAAAAGAAAAACGCCCTGAAGTATTTTGAGAAAACATCGCAGGAGCGCGGACAGTCGCAACTGTTTATAGAAACACCGTACCGCAACAACAAGCTGATGGAAGATCTTTTAGCTATGCTACAACCTAACACCCACCTGTGCGTAGCTGCTGATATTACTCTTGATACGGAATACATTAAGACCAAAACCGTAGCCCAGTGGAAAAAAGAAAAGCCTGATTTACACAACAGGCCGGCTATTTTTATTGTGCATAGGTTTTAAAAGAGCATTTCTGTTTTTAGAGGATAGATTTAGATTAGGCTTTACTCCTATCCATTAAACTTTGCTACTTAGCAACTTTGCCACTATCTTCGTAAAATGAAATTCTTCGATTTTTCCCAAAAGATAAACTATAAAAATGAGATACTGGCGGGGCTTACCGTAGCCATGACCATGATACCCGAGTCGCTTTCCTTTGCCATACTGGCAGGGTTCCCTCCGCTTACAGGCTTGTATGCCGCCTTTATTATGGGGCTTATTACCGCTATACTAGGCGGACGCCCGGGGTTGGTTTCCGGTGGTGCAGGCGCTACTGTTGTAGTACTTATAGCTTTAATGAAATCGCATGGGCTGGAATACGTTTTTGGTGCCGTAGCATTGGCCGGGGTAATACAAATACTTGTTGGCGTGTTTAAACTGGGAAAATTCATCCGCCTGGTACCACAGCCCGTTATGTACGGTTTTGTAAACGGCCTCGCGGTAATCATCTTCATGTCGCAGCTGGAACAGTTTAAGACCGTAATAAACGGAGAAACCACATGGCTTGCCGGCACAGCACTGTATACCATGCTGGGTCTTGTAGCCTTAACAATAGCAGTCGTTATTGGCTTCCCTAAGATAACTAAAGCTGTACCTGCATCATTAGTAGCTATAATAGTAGTATTTGCAGTGGTACTTATTTTCGGTATAGAAACAAGAACTGTAGAAGACATAGCCTCAGTAAAAGGCGGTTTCCCTCCTTTTCATATTCCGGATATCCCTTTTAACCTTGAAGCTCTAAAAGTTATTTTCCCATACTCACTGGTTATGGCTGCAGTAGGCCTTACCGAAGGCCTTTTAACTCTTAACCTTGTAGACGAAATTACCGGTACGCGCGGCAACAGCAACCGCGAATGCCTGGCACAGGGAACCGCAAATATAGCCAATGGATTTTTTAACGGTATGGGTGGGTGCCCCATGATTGCTCAAACCATGGTAAACCTTAATGCAGGATCTCGTGCAAGACTGGCAGGGATTATAGGGGCATTAACAATATTAGTAATTATACTTTTTGGCGCACCGATAATTGGCAAACTGCCTATGGCGGCGCTTACCGGGGTAATGATGATGGTAGCCATAGGAACCTTTGAATGGGCAAGCTTCAGGATTATTACCAAAATGCCCAAATCAGATATTATAACCGGCATACTTGTGGCTGCTGTTACCATATTTTTACACAACCTGGCACTGGCAGTACTTATTGGTGTAATCATCAGTGCACTGGTATTTGCATGGGAAAGCGCCAAACACATAAGGGCAAAGAAACAAATAGGCACTGATGGAACTACGCACTACCAAATATATGGACCGTTATTCTTCGGCTCAATAACCGCCTTTAACGACCTGTTTGATATCAACAACGACTCTAACGAAATAATCATAGATTTCAGGGAAAGCCGCGTTGCAGATATGTCGGCCATAGAAGCACTGAGCAGCCTTACAAAAAAATACGCCGCGATAAACAAAACCGTGCGCCTGAAACACCTTAGCCCGGACTGTAAAGAACTGCTTTGTAATGCTTCCGGAATAATTGAAGTAAACATATCCGAAGACCCGGAATACAGGGTTATGAAACCATAAAGCTGTTAAAAAGCGTGCAAAAAGATTAGTAATGGGCTATATTTGTAAATATGGCAAAACTTATCAATCTACACGCATTTCGTAAATTTTTCGCATCCTCATCGGCTGGTGGTATACTACTGCTTATCAGCGTTGTAATATCATTAATTATAGCCAATACCGGTTTAGCCGATAATTTCCAAAAACTACTCGATTTTCAGATAGGGTTTGAAAGCCAAAACGTACACCTTAACTATTCTGTAAACTCTTGGATTAACGACGGCCTTATGGCTGTGTTTTTCCTGTTAGTAGGCCTCGAAATAAAGCGTGAAGTTGTTGAAGGCGAACTCTCTGAACTAAGTCAGGCGGCCTTACCGGTTTTAGCAGCACTGGGCGGCGCTATATTACCAGCCATTATATACGGTGTTATAAACCTCAACACCCCCGAAACTTCGGCCGGATGGGGCATTCCTATGGCTACTGATATTGCTTTTGCACTAGGCATCTTATCACTCTTAGGTAATAAAGTGCCTCATCAGCTTAAAATTTTCCTTGCCGCGCTTGCTATTGCCGATGATCTTATGGCCATACTGGTAATAGCTTTCTTTTACACAAAAGAATTACATACAGAATACCTGCTATATGCAGCAGGGGTATTTGCCCTACAACTGCTCTTTAATCAAATGAAGTTAAAAAGCATATGGCTATATATAATCCCGGGAGTGTTTATGTGGTATTTCATCCATCATTCAGGCATACATGCTACCATAGCCGGAGTATTAACTGCTTTTACCCTGCCAACTACCCCAGATGATACCGAATCGCCCTTAGAACGATTGGAGCACTTGCTTGGCAATCCTGTAAACTTTATCATTATGCCCATATTTGCATTGGCTAATACTAATATTACCTTTATGGAAGGTATGACAGGTGGGCTTGTAAATAACATGGGGTTAGGGATTATATTAGGACTTATGTTTGGCAAGCCTATTGGGATATTAGGAATTTCATGGGCTGCTGTAAAACTAAAACTGGCAAAATTACCCGAAGAAACCGGCTGGCTTCACCTTACCGGTGCAGGTATATTAGGAGGAATAGGTTTTACAATGAGTGTATTCATAGCGCTGTTATCTATAAACAATACCGAGCTGCAAAATGAGGCCAAAGCGGCTATACTTGTAGCTTCTGTAATATCAGGGTGTACTGGCTATTTCTTTCTATACCGTCTTAACAAAAGGGAATAGAGCACAAAAACATCGAAAAAACTATCACCTCCCCCCATTAAAAACCATGTTCAATTGTAACTGAAGACTATTTTTTAAATAAACTTCTCCCTAATATTGTCATTTCATTAAAATAAACACCCTTATTTTACAAAATCGTTTTTTATTCGTTAAGTGTTAAAAAACGTTAAAACCATTAAGGATTATTCCCTAAATTTGACGTATTCTTAAATCACTTACATGTTACCAGAGTTTTACATAGCAGGCATATTAGCCGTGCTACTGTTATTGTATCTGCTGTTTTCTCTGCTTAACAAAAGTCGGAAGCACACATCAAGAAAACAGGAAATTATAGAACAATTACAAAGCACAAGGGCTCAATCTTTAAAGCTACAAGAAAGGCTTAGCAACCATATATTGTCTAAGAATGCAGCATCTGACATTTTTCATGAAGGATACACATTTAAGGAATATCTTAAAACCCTCCAGAAGAATCATGTTCATAACTTATCAGACAAAAACATGGCCCGAATCAAGAATACAAATAATCGTATTATCCTGATGCAGGCCAAAGATATGATTTCCGGGCAACAGGCATTATTAGCTGAAGCCGAGGGAAAAATAAATGCTGTACTTAAAGATTAAAGTTGCACTTGTGGGCTGGGATGCGCTACAATACCTGAAGTATCATACCCGCCAAACTTTTTAATGTAACTGCGCAATGAAGTGCCAAAACCGTCGCGGTAACCATTTTTACCGTTGCTGTTAAGAAATAACTTTACAGAGTTTGCTCCCGCAAGGTGAGCTGCTGCCAGTATGCCCGATTCTGTAATGGTAATGCCTTTCATTACCTTACCCTCGTAGCGGTTAATTTCTTTACGGAGTTCCCATTTGTTTTTGCTCAGCAGCGCACGGAAAGCACGCTCCTGCAAGCCCGGGTTAGTAAGAAACCCTTTAGTGTTTGTAATACCTACCGAACGTAGGGCAGATTTGCCAAACTGGTACTTGCCCATGTAACCATAACGGTTTACCAGCGTGTACATGCCTTGGCTCTCTTTAATGGCTATTGCCTGTTTAAAGCCTACATACGATTTTCCTGTAGAGGGAAAATTAAAATTTACCTTAGCGGTTTCATCAATTGTAGGAACTGAGTAGTGAGTGATTTCGTCTTCGGCCAGGTGAAAACCTTCTATCCTTCCGAACTGTTTTTCTTCTTTGGTCTTAAAACCGGTACTTATAGTTACGATGAACAGTGCAAGTCCGGAAAAGTAGATCCATTGTCGTTTTATCATGCAGTATTATTTCTCATAATCTGTCACCTTATGAATTTCACAGGGGACAAATATACGAAAAAACCTAAGCCTGATAAACAGATAGTTATACACAAATTTTACTTTAACTTAACTTTAAGAGCCGAAAAAAAGGCCTAAAAACGTCGTAAACACCCTTAAACACAGGGACTCCCGTAACATTCAACGAAGCTTTTTCGGGATGAAGCATTGTAATGAAAAAGTGGTATTTTGTAATGAAAAAAATGCCCCTTGCTGGTATAACAAGGGGCATTTAATAAAATATTTTGTAGGATTTTACCTCTTTATACCCATCTTTTCAACCCAGGCAACATACTTTTGACGGTTCACCTCATGTTGTGCCGGAGTTACAGCAAACTCATGGTAACCGAAATTGGTTACACTGGCACAGAAGTAAATATAATTATGTTTTTCAGCGTTAAGTACAGCGTCTATAGCCGTAACATCGGGCATGGCTATTGGCCCTGGCGGAAGTCCGTTATTTTTATAGGTATTGTATGGAGAATCTATTACAAGATCTTTGTAAAGCACCCTTTTTATAACTTGGTTAAAATCGCCTGAACTTTTCTTTATAGCATAAATCACAGTAGGATCTGCCTCAAGTTTCATGCCCTTGGCTAGGCGGTTAAGGTACACACCTGCCACGCGTGGTCTTTCATCTGTTTTAACGGTTTCTTTATGCACTATAGAAGCCAATGCCGATACCTGTAGCGGTGTAAGCCCCAGTGCTTCGGCTTTAGCAGTACGCTCAGGATTCCAGAATTTACGGTATTCCTTAATCATTTTATCGCGTACCTTAGTGGCAGTGGTGTTCCAGTAAAACTCATAAGAGTTTGGTATAAATATACTCAGCACATTGTCTTCCGTTAAACCATTTTCATCAAGAAATGTTTTATCGGTAAAAGCTGTAAGTATGGCCAGGCTGTCCGGCTCCAGCTGGTGCGAAAGGCGGCCAGCCAGGTTTTGTATGGTTTCCTGATTATTGAAAGAAACTTTTACGGTTACGGGATTTCGCAGCGCTACAATAATATCGTTATTGCTCATCCCTTTGGTAATGATAAACTTGCCCGATTTTACATTCTGGTCGTATTTTTTAAGTCCGGCTACCCACTCAAAACTTTCCGGGTTTTCAGTTAGCGGGCTCATTACTTTTTTTACATCCTCAAAGGAGCTACCTGTAGGTAAAAATACAGCCATCTCTTTGTCTTCAAACTTTGTATTTGAAGCTAAAATCTTTTTATAAAAGATATAACATGCTATGGTTCCGCCCAGTATTACTACAAGCGAAAAAATCCCGATAATTTTTCTTGTTTTCAAAAGGTTACAGTTATTGTTTGTTTATCAATTGGTACAAAGCCTCATCAGCCCAGGCTTTTCCGCGCCTGTTCCATTGCTGCTTAACCCCTATCAAATTGAAGTCAAAATTAGTAAAAAGCGTTTTACTTGCAATATTCTCAGTATCTATATTTGCATAGAGCTGGTGAAGGCGTAACGTACTGAAAACGTACTGTATTACCAGCCCCAGCGCTTCGGTTCCCAGGCCTTTGCCGCGTTGGGTTTCATCGGCAACAATAAGGCCTACGCCCGCACGCGCATTAGCAGGGTCATAATCAAACAGGTCTATTAAACCCACGGCTTCAAAACTGTCTTTAAGGCAAATGGCAAGGCGCAACTGTTTGGCCTCATAAATATCCTGATGGGCATTTTCCAGATATTGCCGTATAAGGAAACGGCTGTAGGGGGTTTGCGTATAGCTTACCTCCCATAGGTTTTCATTGTTTTCTATACGGTAAATAAACTCCAGGTCCTCAGGTTCCAGTGCGCGCAGGTATATGGTATTTCCGGTAAGGGTTACCATTCTACATCGCCTTTAAACACATAGTCGGCAGGGCCGGTAAGGTACACTTCCTTAAACTGCTTGCCTTCTTGCACAAAAGACACTTTCAGTTGTCCGCCAGGTGTTTGTAAGTGAATGGTATCAGCGTCCGTCTTACCTAAAACCTTCATGGCTATAGCCACAGCAGTAACACCGGTACCACATGAATAGGTTTCATCTTCTACTCCCCTTTCGTAGGTACGTACCGAAAATCTGTCAGCACCTTCCTGGTTTACAAAGTTTACGTTAGCTCCCGCAGTGCCATATAGGCCACTATAGCGTATGCTTGCCCCTATATGCTTTACATCTATATTTGGCAAATCATCTACAATTTCTACGTGATGCGGCGAACCTGTATCAAGAAACACATAATTTTCGTACACTGAAACCGTATTTACGTCTTTCATGTGTAGTGATACGGTTCCATCATCGCTAATGGTAGCATGGTGGCGTCCGTCGGCTGCAAGAAACTCAGTTTCATTGTCTATAATCCCCAGGAAATTAGCAAAAGCCACTATGCAGCGTCCTCCATTACCGCACATAGTGCTGGTATTACCGTCTGAATTATAATATACCATACGAAAATCAGTACTTCCGTCGTTCTCTAAAAGAATGAGGCCATCGGCCCCGATGCCAAACCTGCGATCGCACAGTTGCGCTACAAGTTTGGTATTATTTTTGGGAAAGGTTTCATCGCGGTTATCTATCATCACGAAGTCGTTACCCGTACCCTGGTATTTGTAAAAAGTGGATTCCATTTAAAGCAGATATTGTAGCACAAAAGTACGAATATAAACGACATTCAGGTAATAGCTATCGCAGCACTTTAACTGATAGTTTAACATTAAAATTGAATACTTTTTGTTTATGAAAAATTTTTCAAGCATGCTTGTGGTTTCGCTTTTAAGCGGCGCCATTACCCTTGGAGCTTATAAACTGGTATTTGAAGGCAATTCATTCCGTTCACCACTTTCTATAGCAGCTCCACAAACATCAAACAACCATACCGTAGCTTATGGCTCCGGTGCCGAAAACATCGACTTTACTTCGGCTGCCGATAAAGCCGTGCATACTGTAGTACACGTAAAAAACACCATTTACAGGCAGGCTCCTGTAAGTATGATGGACTATATGTTTGGGTACCGTGGTAACGGACAGCCACAGGCACAGGTAGGCACCGGTAGCGGTGTTATTATTACCGAAGATGGCTACATTGTAACAAACAACCACGTAATTCAGGATGCTAACGAACTGGAAGTAACCCTGAACAACAACAAAACCTACAAGGCTAAGCTGGTAGGTACTGACAGTAAAATGGATATAGCCCTACTTAAAATAGACGCTGACGAAAAACTTCCGTATTCTACCTTTGGAAATAGCGATGATATTAAGGTAGGCGAATGGGTACTTGCTGTAGGGAACCCTTATAACCTAAATAGTACCGTAACTGCCGGTATCGTATCGGCTAAGGCAAGGAACCTGAGTAAGGAAGGCATACAATCGTTTATACAAACTGATGCCGCCGTAAACCCCGGCAACAGTGGTGGTGCCCTTGTCAATACCCGTGGCGAGCTGGTGGGTATAAACACCATGATTTCGTCTACAACAGGATCGTATGTAGGATACTCGTTTGCAGTACCAAGTAATATTACCCGCAAAATTGTAGAAGACCTTATGGAGTATGGTAATGTACAGCGTGGCGCCCTGGGCATACAGGGTAGCGAACTGAACAGTGCCTTCAGCAAAGAGTTAGGAGTAAACGATACGCAAGGCTTTTATGTAAACAGCGTGGTAAGCAAAAGCGGTGCTGAAAAAGCAGGTATACGCAAAGGCGATATTATTAAGAAAATAGACAGCCATGACATACATGGCTTTAGCGACCTTAATGCAGCTATTGTTACCAAAAGGCCAAACGACGTGGTACAGGTACTGGTTAACCGCGATGGTAAAAACATAAACCTGCCGGTGAAGCTTACCAAAAACGAAATCAACAGTTTTACCTACGAAGGCCTGGAGCTGGAAGACCTGAGCGCTGCCGAAAAGAAAACGCTGAAAATTAACTACGGCATACGTATTAAGGAAATTACTGACGGCGACTTTTTGCCGTACTACAACGAACTGAAAGACGGCATCATACTTAGTATAAACAACACTAAGGCTACCGATATAGATACCGTTATTGAAATACTTTCGCGTAAGCAGCAAGGCCAGCGTATGCCGGTACAACTGCTAAGTAAAGACGGGCAGGTACTACGCTTTATACTATAACAGTTCTTTATTTTTAGATATTTATTTTGAAGTGCCTCTCGTTTTTCGGGAGGCTTTTTTTGTACCAAAACTTAACATTTGTTCGTTTTTTGTAAGAAATCAATTCACTAATTTTACAGCCTCACACCTTACTACTATGAAAAAAATTGCCCGAAAAATAGAGATGCTGCTCCATGCACTTTTAACCGGAGTATTAATGTTCAGGGCAGTTTTACTAATTAAAGACGGTTTGTACTATCCCGGAGGGATTATGATGGGGCTAATGTTAGCAGCCGTTGTAATCAGCCTTTTCTGGAAACAACTAAAACTGGCACCTCGTGATGCCAGGCTTGCCTGTTATTATCTGGAGGCTCCTACCCTGCTGCTTAATTATGTTGTTTTTAATATCGAAGGCGATGTGCTTGCTGCCCAGGTATGCCTTATAGCTACTGTTTCGTTGCCATTTATTGGCTATGCCACCGCAATTAAAACCCATCGTAAAAGAAAAGTAGCCTAAACTGTAAACCGGAACGTTACTTTTCAGTGCTTTAATACCATGTGGAGTAATGTAATCATCAATGATTGCAAATTTGCACAGGGTCTACCCAATGTTATTTAGCTATTAGGCTGTATAATTCTTTCATTTTTTTTGAACGATTATTAACAGACGTCTATCTGTTGCTTAGCGCCATACTTGTTAAATTTGTATTTAATGATTAAATGAGTAATGTTATGGCAACCAAGAAACTAAAACAACCAACCCTGCCTACCCGTGCTGAAATCATAGAGCAATATGCCGACTACTGCCTTACCCATGGCAGCAAGCCTGCAACGGTGTATAAATTTTCTAAAGACAATGGCTATAGCGAGGCCGAGTTCTATAAACACTTCCCATCATTTGAAGTGCTGGAGCAATCTTATTTTGTAGAGATGTTTACCCACGCGCTGGAACTCCAGGAGCAGTCGCCTTCGTATGCTGCCTACAGCGGTGTAGAAAAGCTGTCAGCCATATACTTCACTTTTTTTGAAATTGCTACCGCTAACCGTAGTTTTGTGGTATACAGCCTGGCCGAAGGAAGTAACATACTAAAAAATATCCTTAAGCTACGTGAGCTACGTAAGGCATTTACAGAATATGCCGGCACAATCTTAGAAAACCCCATAGACCTGCAACACCCTAAAGCCGAAAAAGCCCAGAAAGAAGCACTTAAAGAAGGTGCCTGGATACAGTTCCTGAGTATCTTTAAATTCTGGATGACAGATACGTCGCCAAGCTTTGAAAAGACTGATGTATTCATTGAAAAATCAGTTAAAGCCTCAAATGACCTGGTTTATAACTCACCCCTGAGCAGCCTTGTAGATCTGGGGAAATTCCTCTGGAAAGAAAAGTTTACCGCTTAAAGCCCATCTTATGAAACGATTAGACAGTATACCCACCAATAAGATTGAGCGGGTAAGTAAGCTTGTAACCACAGGTGTAAAAATAGGGGGCAATTACCTGAAATATTACGGGCAAAAAATGGTTACCCCCGACACCAGCAAGGAATCATTACACGAAAACAACGCAGCCGACATATACGACAGCCTCAAGGAACTGAAAGGTAGTGCCCTAAAGGTAGCACAAATGCTGAGCATGGAAAAAAACTTGCTGCCGCAAAGCTATGTAGAAAAGTTTTCGCTTAGCCAGTTTTCGGTACCGCCGCTATCCGGCCCGTTAGTTACAAAAACATTCAGGAAGTATTTCGGTAAAGAGCCACACGAGCTATTTGATGCCTTTAACCCCGAAAGTATTAATGCCGCCAGCATTGGCCAAGTACATAAGGCTAATAAAAACGGTAAGGAGCTTGCCGTAAAAATACAATACCCCGGCGTACGCGAAAGCATAGGCACCGATATAGCCATGGTAAAACCCATAGCCATACGCATGTTTAACCTGCAAGGCACAAGCGACGAATATTTTGATGAAGTGGAAGGAAAACTCATGGAGGAAACCGATTATTCATTAGAACTTATGCAGAGTGAAGCAGTGCGCATAGAATGTGCCAAGCTGGAAAATATCCGTTTTCCTAAATACTACCCGGAGCTGAGCTGCGAAAAGATTATAACCATGGACTGGATGCAGGGCAAGCATTTATCTGAATGGTGTAAGGAGGAACATACGCAGGAGGAACGCAATAAAGTGGGTCAGGCGCTTTTTGATTTTTATATGTACCAGATACACGGGTTGCATAAATTTCATGCCGATCCGCATCCGGGTAATTTTCTTGTAGATGAGGGTGCTAATCTTATAGCCATAGATTTTGGTTGTATGAAACAGCTGCCTTCAGACTTTTATGTGCCGTATTACAAAATAATACAGCCTGCCACGATAGCTAACACCGTACAGTTTAAAGACCTGCTTCATGAATTACAAGTGCTACGAAATGACGATACACCTGATGAGGAAGACTATTTCTTTAATCTGTTCAGGGAATTGCTGGACGTATTTGTAGAGCCCTACAGGCACCAGCAATTTGATTTTGGTAATCCGGCTTTCAGTAACGCAATAGCGGGGTTAAGCGAAAAATTTGCTAATGACAAAGTACTTCGTAAAATGAACGGTAATAGGGGTAGCAGGCATTTTATTTATGTAAACCGTACGTTCTTCGGGCTGTACAGCCTGTTGTTTGATATAGGTGCCGAAATAACCATTTACAACTATGAGAAGTACATAAAATAAGCCGTCAGGCTTGGGGTATAAAAACGGACTGTGTCAACTTCCGTTTCGACCGGTAGTGAGAAATCTCAGAATATAATCTTTAGATTTCTCGGCTTCACTACGTTTCGTTCGAAATGAAAGTTGATACAGTTGCTTTTGATTTTAAAATCTTCGGTTAAAGTAATACCTGGAATCGAGTTCGTCGTCTTCAAGGGTATTTATAGGTTTTGGTTTCGGCTTTTTTGCAGCCGTTTTCTTTTTCCACAGTTCAAAGCCATCATGAGACAACCTTGATTTCATAATATCGGTCACTTCCTTTTCAGAAAGGCCGTACTGGGCTTTTATCTCCTCAAAGGGCTTTCTTTCTTCCTGGGCCAGCGTTACTATCCTCTCTAACGCTTCCCTGTCCAATTCGGGACGGCTACTCTTTTTCATCGTGTGAAAAAATTAAATCAGGTAATACTTATTTTATTTTTTAAACATTGATTATTTCAATATTAATAAAAAAAGCAGTCGCCTCGCAGTGTACCATTATTTTTCAAAAAATGCTAAAAACAGTAGTTGCTGCCCTCAGGTTTTTAAAGTTCTTTTTGTAAGCAGGCAGATTTTAAGGGTAAAAAATCAGAATTTTAATATTTCCGACAAAGGATTATTATGTATAACAACTAACAATTACGTAGTTTTTACTTCACCTTGCATTAATATTACCTCATTTATTAATAGTAACAGTATAACTCTACCAGCCATTATTCTCTTTTCAAGGATACATTCATAAGCACTATAGCCGCAAGTATAAGCGCTATACCTGCCCACTGTATACCCGATACGGTTTCGTGCAAAATAAAATAAGCCATAGTAACCGATACAGGCAGCTCTAATGCCGAAACAATACTGCCCAGCCCCATACTTACCTTCGGGAAACCGGAGTTCATAAGCAATGGCGGTAACAGGGTACCAAACAGTGCTAAAGGTATACCCCAGGTATACACAATATTAAAGTTAAAACTCCCCGGCCATGTTATAGCAGTAAACACCAATACTACTACCCCACCACCAAGCAGCATATACAGGCTACGCTGTGTACTGGGCAGGTGGGTAGCTATTTTATTGCCGGCGTACATGGTTATAGTATAGCTTATTGCAGCGAGCACTCCCCAGGCTATACCCCTCCAGTCCGGAAAGGCACTGCTCTCAATAAGGTTTGTAGCCAGCACCGTACCGCCAAGAACCACAAGTACAGCCATCAGCTTTTTGGGTTCGGGTGTTTTACAATCCAGAAGCCATTCGGCCAGTACACCAAGCCATACGCTTTGCATAAGCAAAACAATACCTACCGAAACCGGTACAAACTTTACCGCAAGGTAATAAAACACACTGGTAAACCCCATGGAAGTACCCGAAAGCACCAGGTACAGCTTATTATTTACCGTTGCCATTGCAGCATTAGTTGTTTTACTCCTCTGAAACATATGCAATATCCACACGCTAAGTATACCCAGCAGCATTTGAGACCCTGTAACTTCGGCAGTGGTATAGCCTTCTCCATAAGCCAGTTTTACAAACGTAGCCAGCATACCGTAGCTTGCAGCACCCAGGCCTACCTGTATTACTCCTTTAAGGACATTGTTGTTTTGCATAATGCTAAAAATTTAAAAAGCGGGCAAATTTACTCTGCTAAGTTTAATTTTTCGTTGCAAAATTGATATTTTTTAAAACTTAATGTTACATTTGAAACAAAGTAAACCCACCACAATTTCATGAATAAGTACATTTTTATCTTAATATCAATAGTAACTCTCTCATCTTGCAGCAAAAAGGAAACTATTGCAAAAGAGGATATGCCGTTAAACTTTGAGCATTGGGACCGATAAAGCTCGGTACACATATAAGTGACTATAAAACTGAATTTACCGGACTGGATTCCACAAGGGTGGACTGTTATGAATACAAATACGATGGCGGCGGACCTGCGTATGAATACCGCTATAAAGGCAGGCTGCTTTTTGCCCTAATGCCCGCTATGGACTCTGACAGTATCATTGCCATAATGGTTATAGATAAAGACTTTAAAATGAAAAACGGTATACACCCGGGCAGCACCGTTGCACAGCTCAAAGAAAAGAATGGCAAAATAAACATTCGCATGGATTACCTAACCGGAGGTGAGTTTATGCCGGACAGTATTAATGGCACAAATTACATTTTTGATACCCCAGACGATAGCCTTGTAGCCGCATATCCTGATATAGATAAACCGGGAATAATAAAAAGAACGGACGTAAAGTGTAACTGGATAGAGATAAAGAGCTACAATAAAACACAGTAGTAAGCAGTTTATATATAAAACCTTACTACCATGTTCCGGCTGACCTTACTTTTCTGTACCATATTACTGGCTTGCGGCAATGCATCTGAACCAAAAGAAACGGTAATTGCCACTAAAGATTACTCTCAAAAACATAATGAAGCCTTGGCCTACTGTAAAGCGAATGGCTTTAGTACCGAATATTATTTTTTAGTAGACCTTAATGTGCATTCGGGGCGCAACCGCTTTTTTGTATATGATTTTACCCAAAAGAAAATAACGGCACAAAACCTGGTAACGCATGGCGCCTGCGATGCCTTTGAGCAAAACAGCAGTATGTATGAAAAGGTAAAATTCAGTAACAGGGTAGACAGCCATTGCAGTTCCAGCGGAAAGTATAAAGTGGGCAGCCGCGACTATAGTTCGTGGGGTATTAATGTAAAATACTGGCTTGAGGGGCTGGAAGAGTCTAATAACAATGTCCGTGACAGGGTAATAGTACTACACTCATGGGAAGCGGTACAGGATACTGAAATTTACCCTAACTACTCGCCACTAAGCTGGGGTTGCCCGGCAGTGAGTAATAATTTTATGCGTACGCTCGATACCAAACTAAAGGCTACAAAAAAGCCAGTATTACTGTGGATTGTGGAGTAATCTCTATAGCTTAAAATTACTTTTTCTGCTGTTCTGCTTCTTCTATAAGGTCGCTTAGGTGTATGCGCAGTGCCTTTACAGAAATACTTATCTCCCAGAACGAAACTCCTAATGAAGCAAGTAGCAGCAATAAACTCAGCCCGAAAGTATAAGCGCCCCAGTTGTCAATACCATAGAACAACAGCATCATGGCAAATACGGAAAAGAAAAGGCTTAACACACCATACATTTGCATATGCCTGATAAGCGTAAGGCGAAGGTTCAGGTTATTTATTTCCAGCAATATACTTTTGGTTTGGTTTTGCTCATAACTCACCTTTAGCCCACGTACTATACCCGCTATGGTAAGAAAACGGTTAGTATACGCTAACAAGATTAATGACGTGGCAGAAAACAAAAGTGCCGGGGTTTGTATGCTGAGCTCCATAATTGCGGTGTGATTTGTATATGAGGTAAAAATATAAATTTAAAAAGGAGTAAACAACATACATAGTAGCTCAGTAAAAATAAGAACAGTCTGTATTAAACCGAAAAACAAAACATATGCGTGTTATTCAGCATCTTCAAAATTATCATAGTAGGTAAAATCCTTGCTTATAAGTCCATTTTCTATGGTAAAAATAGTACATATAGGCAATTCAAACTTTGAACCGTCCGGAGCCGTACCCGTTGACACAAATTCTACAATCACATTCTTTTCGCCCGAAGGATATATGTTAACTATGCTGTCGTGGATATCCGGGAATACCTTGTTCAGCTCAGAATATTTGTTTACGACTTGCTGCCTGGATTGCTTTACAATTCCCTGTCCTAATGAAGGATCTTTAAAATCAGCGTTTTCAGTATACATCCCTGCCATCATATCCCAATGATGGTGGTTAAAATGATCAAAATATTCTTTAACAAGCTTTTCGTTGTCCGTTGTAGTAACCGTAATATTTGCCTTAGGATTGTTGCAACTGTAAATTGTAAATACAACTAAAAGTGCAGGAATGATTTGTTTCATATTGATTGAGATTGATGTTAACGGTTTGGCTCGAACCTTACAGGCTCCTGATTATCAAATATAACTACTAAAAATAAAACAGGACAAAAAAATGCTCATATCCCCTACTGTTAAGGGATATGAGCATTTTAATGAATATTATCAATATTTAATTACCCCATACAAGGTAGCTGCTACCGAAGGTAAATCCGGCACCAAAGGCTGTAAGCAACAGCTTGTCTCCGGGTTTAAAATCGGCCTGGAAATCCCAAAGGCATAGCGGAATTGTAGCCGCAGTAGTGTTACCATAACGCTGTATGTTTACCTTTACCTTATCCATAGGCATTTTCAGGTTATCGGCCACCGCATTAATAATACGTATGTTAGCTTGGTGCGGTATTACCCAGTCAATGTCTTCGGCTGCAAGAGTATTGCGGTCAGTAATTTCAGTGCATACGCCCGTCATTCCCGCAATGGCATTTTTAAATACCGTTTTACCGTCCTGCCTTACAAAGTGCTGGCGTTCTTGCAGTGTATCTTCGTGGAACGGATTTAGCGAACCTCCTACGGCTATAGAAAGGAACTCGCTGCCGGCACCATCGGTTTTAAGGATAAAATCCTGAAGCCCATAATCAGCAGATGGCTCCAGCAGTACTGCCCCTGCCCCATCACCAAAAAGGATACAGGTATTACGGTCAGTATAATCTACTATACGGCTCATGGCATCGGCACCTATAACCAGTACCTTTTTATGCCTGCCCGATTCTATAAGTGAGCTGCCTACAGAAAGCGCATACAAAAATCCGCTACAAGCTGCATTAAGATCAAATCCCCATGCGTTTGTAAGTCCTGCCTTATCACATACTACCGGGGCTGTAGGAGCCAGTAATTTATCGGGTGTAGAGGTAGCAAGGATTAAACATTCTATTTCGGCAGGATTTATTCCGGAAGAAGCCAAAAGGTTCTTTACCGCTTCGGCAGCCATATCAGAGGTAGCCTTTTCAGGATTACTTAAAATCCTTCTTTCATTTATGCCGGTGCGTGCCACTATCCATTCGTTAGATGTGTCCACCATTTTTTCAAGCTGTGCATTATCCAGTATGGTTTCAGGCACATACCCGCCTACAGCCGTTATGGCTGCTTTATTTAGATTTGTCATTGTTGTGTTACTTAATAATAGCTACAGGTTCTTTGTTTTCGCCAATTGCCACAAATGTAAAATTGCCTGTGATTGCTTTCTCACGGCTTTCAGAGTACATATCTTCCACATATATTTCTACATGGACCTTAAGGCTGGTGTTTCCTACATGTATAACCCTTCCTATAAGCTCTGCAAACGTACCGCCCGGTATGGGTTTCTTAAAATCGATACGATCGCTGCTTACCGTTACCACACGCTGCCTGCTAAAACGTGTAGCCGTTATAAAAGCCACCTCATCCATAAGCTGCATAGCGTTGCCGCCAAAAAGCGTATCGTAATGATTAGTGGTATTAGGGAATATCGCCTTAAAAATATGGGTTTCAGAATTTTCTATTCTTTCTTCTAATGTCATTTTTATTTAGATTCAAATACTGTGAAATGTGTTACTTAGCCTGGGGTGAAATACTATGGGGAACATAAATACTCCTAAAAGAAATCTCCTTTCGGCTCACCTGTACTTAACGACATTGTTTCCGAACGGAAAAAACCCTAAAAAAGTGTAGCAAAGATACGTCAGAATTTTCCATTCATTAAAAAAATGTACACTTTTACTTCTCAGTATCGTTTTAGCTGAGTATTTTTGTTTCGTGAAAAAAATCGCAGTAATCATAGCGCTGTTTTTATTGGTAAGGCCCATATTACCCCTGGGGGAATATGTATTTAATTATAACTACATAGCTAACGAACTCTGCGTAAACAAGGACAAGCCTAAGATGCACTGTAACGGTAAGTGCCACCTTATGAAAGAGCTTGCCAAAAAAGCTGCCGAAGAAAATCCTTCATCAGAAAAAAAAGGATCAGGTACCCAGTTTGAAATTCTTGCCATAGTAGACAGTCCGCTTTCACTTTCACTTACTCCGGTTGTGTATTACAACACTGCAACCGCTACCGTTTACAACAATCTTTATCATTATATCTTCAGCCCAGTTTCTTTCAGACCGCCGGGAGCAGCTTAATTACTTTTATTGCTGATTGTTGGGACTCAGTAAAGGGTATCCCAATAGTTTATTATAGTATAAAAGCAAATAAGCTGTTGTAATTGTATTGTGTACAAAATGTTCATAGTTAACGGTAGACAGCCGTAAGTATGTAACACTATGTGCTTAATACATTTACTACACGCACCGTAATATCCTATATTCCTTATAGCAAACAACCTGGTATTGATACTCGTTTATCAATAACCACAGGTATGTTGTGTTGTTATGGAGTAAATGGTTACCCGTGCAGTGTTGCAGCCCAAACACATTCATTTACAATGAAATTTTCTTATAGTCTTGTAATGGTAATTTTTATTGCCATTACATCCTGCACGCTTGATAAAACAGATTATGAGGCAGAAATAAACACGGTAGTACCTGAATACTACGAGTTTAAAGAAGCAGCCTCATTAAACAGCGGTGCATACCATATAAGTATAGAAGCACTAAACGGTACTTTTTATAAAGGGTATAATGAGGTACACATAACTGTGACTAATACTCAAACCAACGAAGAACAGAATGGTGCAGATATTACTTTCTTACCTATTCTTACTAACGAATCAGGTGATGCCTCATCGTGTCCGCACAAATACAATATGGCATACGATGCCGAAAACGGTTATTATAAAGGTTATGTAGTATTTACTGATGTTAGCAGCAGTACAAATACCTGGAAACTGTATTTGGGTATTACAAATAACAATCAGGTTACTACTGTTAATAAAGATATTACCGTAGCGGAACAGGCAAATAAAAACCTGAACATGACCACTTTTACCGGTAACGATGGTGCACAGTATGTAATAGCGTTAGTAGCACCACAAAAGCCCAGCGTTTCCGAGAACGAACTCGTAGCCGGAATTTATAAGTATACTGAACCTGACAGCCCGGCGGGTACATTTCCTGATGAAACACAGTTTTCGTATGAGGAAGTGGCCGGATATACCCTAAAGCTGGATCCACGTATGCCCGAACCTTCGATGGGAAACCATACTTCGCCTAACAACCAGGACCTGACGCAACATGATGACGGACTGTATTATGGAGTAGTAAACTATACCATGACCGGTAACTGGACGCTGAATTTCATTCTGGTGAACCAAAACGGTTTTATAGTAAAGGGCACAACTGTACCTACAACATTTACTCCCGGTGTAGATGGCGTAAAAAGCGAGCTGTACATAGACATATTATTCTAAAGAACATGAAAGTACTTACTATAATACTGCTATTCTCTGGGATAAGTGCTATGGCTCAAAACGACAGCATCAAGGAGTTACAGGAGGTAAATGTAAATGCCGAGGTAAAGAAAAAAATTGAAACGGACATGAAAATGGCGGTTTCTGTTGATGAATTCCTGGCATCTTCCTCTAATATCAGTTTTATAAAACGGGGGGCATATGCCTGGGAACCCTTGCTAAACAACATGAGTAGTGAGCGTTCTACCCTAACCATAGACGGTATGCATGTTTTTGGTGCCTGTACTGATAAGATGGATCCTATCACGTCCTATGTAGAAGTAAATAACCTTTCGACTATCGATGTAAAATCAGGTCAGGCTGGCAGCATGCACGGTGCTACTGTAGGAGGTAGTATCGACCTTAAAAGGAAGAGCACACCTTTTGGCTTGGCAAAAAAATGGAACGGTGCTTATCAAAGCGGTTTCGAGCTGAACAACAAACAGCGTTTTAACCTGGGTAATGTTTCCTATTCAGGAGAGCGATTTGTGGCTGAAGGTAGTGCATCGTATAGGAAAGCAGATAACTATACCGCCGGAAACAACAGGGAAGTAAAGCATTCTCAGTACAGTAAATTCAACAGTTCACTGGGGCTGGCTTACAAAACCGGTGAATTGTCATCGTTACGCGCCGATGCTATTTTTGATATGGCCAAAAATGTGGGCTTCCCTGCCCTACCTATGGATTTATGGCTTTCAAGAGCCATCATTACTTCGGTTACATATAAAAAGTTATTTCAGGAAGGACTGGTAAAAGCCTGGGATACCAAAGCGTATTTTAATGCCATAGAGCATTATATGGACGATACTAAGCGCCCCGAAAACCTGGTACACATGGATATGCCGGGCTGGAGCACCACCTACGGACTGGTAAGCAAAGCCAACTTAAACAGCGACAGATATGCTTCGGAAATACAACTGAATGCATATGATAACTTGTCTATCGCAGAAATGCGTATGTATCCGCAAGACCGTAGTAAGCAAACCATGTTTGCATACAGTTGGCCCTGGGTAACCACGCGTTTTGGTGGGCTGTCAATGAACAACAGCTATGATATATCCGACCGCAGCCAGCTAAACTTTGGGGGTTCGTTAGCTGTGAATTACAATTACTCAAAGTATGTAGAGTTCAACCATATTTTCCATCCGGGTGCCCCACAGGAAAAAACCAGGGTATTACCCGGGCTTCATGGTAGCTATCTCCTTACACTGAACAAATTTAATTTCTCAGCGGGTGCAGGTTATGGGCATAGGGCTCCATCGGTATCTGAAGGTTACGGGTATTATATATATAACAGCTTCGACCGTTATGATTACATTGGCAATCCTAACCTGAAGAATGAAATTTCGCATGAGGTAAATGCCTCGGCAGGATTCAAAAATGAGAAGTTCAGCCTGCAGGCCAAAGCGAACTATTTCTACATTAAAAAATATATCATCGGCCGTATCCTAAGCCTTGGTAGTCCTATGAACTACCAGTCGGTAGGCGTAAAAGGCTATACCTCTCTTGATTATGCCACACTGTTCAACTTTTCGTTAAACAGTACCTACAGCATATTAGAGCACCTGCACTGGAAAGGCGTGCTTACGTATGCCCGCGCCCAGGATAACAAAGGCGGTAACCTGCCTTTTATCCGTCCGCTTAGTTACCAGACTTCCCTGCATTATATGTATAAGAAGTTTAGTGTACAGGCTTCGGTAAATGGAGATTTTGCCCAAATAAACTTCAGCCCGGAATATGGCGAGGACCAAACCCCTGCGTATGCAATATGCAACCTGTCCGCCGATTATTCCTTTAAAATAAAAGATGTTTCTGCTACCGTTCAGTTGGGCGCAGAAAACCTTTTAGATGCTTACTACAGTACCTATGCCGATTGGGGTAACATTCCGCGTATGGGTCGAAACATTTTTACATCATTAAAATTCAATCTTTAAAACAATCTTAATTAATAAAAATGAAAAATCTAAAACAATGCCTTTTCCTTGCTGTTTCTGCATTAACGCTTGCCTCATGTTCTAACGATGATACACCGGCAGCTAACAATGTAACGCTTGCATTTACAAACACATTTAACAATACCACCATTGTGTTGGGTGACGCTACCTCTGCCGATGCTACAATAAATACTTCGGCTGCAGGGCAAGTACACCATTTTTCTGAACTAAAATATGTTATTAGCAACATTCGCCTTATTAAAGACGACGGTACCGAAATTCCGTACAACATAAACGACCTGGACAATGGTGCTACAGTTATAAACCAGGCAAATACAGCATCACTTAACTATGTATTAAGCAATATACCATCGGGTACGTATAAGCAAATCAAATTTGGTTTAGGTATAAAGACCGACCTTAATACGCTTGACCAAACCAGGTTCCCTAACTTCTACGCCGCAGCAGGAGCCAATGACACTGAGATGATGTGGGAATGGGGTACCGGATACCGTTTTACTAAAATTGAAGGTTTTTATGATACTGATAATAAGGAGATGTCTATCCATACCGGCAGTACTGTAGAAGGTTCTGAAGGTAGCTATACCCAGGGTGTAGATGCGTACAGGGATATTACATTAAACCTTGATACAAATGCCAAAGTAGGTAATACAGCACCAAAAATAAATATTAAAGCCGACTTTAATAAACTGCTAAGCGGGGCAAGTAACACCATTACGCTATCTACAGGTACAGGCATGGACGACAATGCTACACCAAATGTACACACTGCTGTACAGATGGTTAAGTTTGTAGATAACCTGGGTGGTAACGGCACAAGCGATATTAACGGAATGTTCTCCATTATCAGCGTAGAAAACTAACATAAACTCTGGGCAGCCTTGCTTATTAGTGAGGCGGCTCTTTTATAAACAATTAAAGTTTGTATGAAGAAAATTGCTTTAATAGTTAGTTGTTTATTCGGCTTAGTTTCGTGCAGTAACGATGAATACAAGCCTATTACTTACACAAACCCAGTGATAGAATTAGCTATCCCACAGGGATTTCCTGAACTGAACAATGCGGTAAGTAATAACCTCCCTACCCAATATGGTGTGGTACTTGGTAAAAAACTTTTTAACGATACACGCTTTAGTGCAGACAACAGTATTGCCTGTGCCAGTTGCCATATTCAGCGCACTGCTTTTTCGGACAACAACGTACAGGGTGTGGGCATTGAAAGCAGGATTGGGTTAAGGAATGTGCCTCCTGTACAAAACATGGCGTTTATGAAGTTCTACAATTGGGATGGTAGCAAGCTAAAACTTGAAGACCAGCCATTGGTACCCATTATAACCCATGAAGAAATGGACTCATCTATTTTAGATGTTATTGCTAAAATACAAGACGATACCGAATATAAAGATCTTTTTACAAAGGCATTTGGTAGCGAAACCATTACCGCACAACGTATTTACAGCAGTATAGTACAATATGAATACACATTGATTTCGGCTAACAGTAAATATGATAAAGTAAAGAGAAATGAAGGTGAACAGTTTACCGATAGTGAAGCCCGTGGATATAATGTGTTCCAACAAAAATGTATAAGTTGCCACAACACAGAACTGTTTACAGACCAAACTTTCAGGAACATTGGTTTCCCATTAAACCCGGACTCTAATGAGGCTGGTCGTGCCAGGGTAACCGGGCTATCGTCAGACTACATGAGTTTTAGGGTTCCGTCACTCAGAAATGTGGAATACACGGCACCTTATGGTAGTTTTGGGCAGTTCTCTACTTTAAAATCAGTTTTGGATTATTTTAGTAACGGTGTTTTCTATTCTGAAAACCTTGATCCGGTTTTTAAAAATAATGAAAACAAAATACCACTTACAGAACGGGAAAAGACAGACCTTATTGCATTTATGAAAACCCTAAGCGATGTAGAGTTTACAGAATAAAAATAGAAGTTTTTAGAAATAAAAAAGGCTGCTCATTTATCTAAGCAGCCTTTTTTATATAAACTATTTAATCTTTACTGCACTTGGCTTTCTGAAATATTGAGCCGCGAACACTATACCTGCAATTGCTAAAAATACAATAAAAGTATTGATAGGCGACCCATCTTCAGTGTCAGTATTACCACCTCCAGGGTTACCGAAATCAGGACTGTCGGGTTGCGCAGTCTGAGCAAACATTACAAAATTCACTAGGAATAGAACGACTAAACTATACCATTTTAAGATACTACTTTTCATAACTTTTGGGGTTTAAATTATTAATAATACACTGCAAATATATATTATTTTTTTTTACACAAAGCTTTTTCAATCAAACTTTTAAAATTTTTTGATATTTTTTTAACTATAGTAACACAAGACCCTAAGATCCGTAAACACACTGAATTACAACACCTTCATCGAACAAAAAGAATAAATTTGGGTACAATTAGGCATAAAGTATTTATTTCTTACATACTTCTGAAAATTCCACAGGAAGCAAGCCATAAATGCTGCTCTATATATAACATATTTACGTCGGGACAATATAGATAAACGTCGATTCTATTACACATATTTTTCAACAGTGCCGTTCCTTTGAACTGTAAATCAAGGGATATGAAAAGTATTGTAAAAATAATCATCACCATTCTCGTTGTAGTACCTTCGGCTTTTGCCCAGCAAAAAAACTGGACCCTGCAGGATTGTATCGACTATGCTACTGAACACAATATTACCATTAAGCAAAGCGAATACAATAAGCAAACCGCAGAAGTAACATACACCCAGAGTACGTACTCGAGGTTTCCTACCGTGAGTGCAACGGCAAGCCAAAACGTAAAAAACGGTAGTAGTGTAGACCCTATTACCAGTAGGTTTCTTACACAAACCATTAACTCTACCTCGGCAGGAGTGGGAGCTCAGGTTACACTTTATAACGGTAACTATATTAACAACACCATAAAGCAGAACGAACTTTATGTAGCACAAAATGAGTTTTACATCAACGAAGCTAAGAACAACATCTTACTTAGTGTAACAGAAGCTTACCTGAAAGCTGTTTACTACAAAGAGGGCATCAGCGTGGCGCAGACTGCTGTGGAATCTTCTAAAGAACAGGTAAAGCAAATGCAACAAAAACTCAAAGCCGGCTCGGTAGCGGGCATAGACGTAGCCGATTTGCAAACACAACAGGCTAACGACGAATACACCCTGGTTACCGCACAAAACAACTATCTGCAACAGCTTATTACACTAAAACAGCTACTGGAAATAGAACCGGCACAGGAATTTGATATTGCTACCCCCGACTTGCCCGAGCAAACTAATGTAGTACCAAATCTTAATGAGGTATACAACAATGCCGTAGCTACCATGCCCGAAATTAAAAGTGCCAAGTTACAGACAGACATCTATAACTACGATATTAAAAAAGCAAAAGCAGGTTACCTGCCTACCCTAAGCATGAATGCCGGCTTATACACTGGTTATACAAACAGTCAGGATTATAACTTTTCTACACAGCTCGACAACAACTTTTACCAGTCGGCCGGGTTATCGCTTAGCATACCCATTTTTAGCAACTATAAGAACAAGGCTGCGGTAGAAAAAGCCAAAATAAGCGTAGAACTTAGTAAAATCTCTACACAAAGTGAGGTAAAACAACTGTACCTGAAAGTAGAAAGCGCATGGCAAAACGCCGTATCGGTACAGAGCGAAATGAAAGCAGCCGAAGCTCTACGTAACTCGTCTAAACAGGCGTACGAAATGGCACAGAAAAAGTCGGATTTAGGCTCGCTTAGTGCTACTGATCTGCTGGTAAGCAAAAACACCTACCTCTCTGCCGAACAGAAATACCTTCAGACAAAATTCTCAAACGCACTTTATCATCAACTGTTACAATTTTATCAGGGTAACGAAATCAAATTATAATTCGCCATGAAAAACAACAAGAAAATACTCATAGCCGTTGTAGCGCTGGTAATCGTGGGACTTGGTTTATACTTCTTTGTATTCAACAAAAAAGAGCAGCCTGTTACGGTAGATACCACCACCGTAAAAAAAGGAAACATCAGCACGGTAGTTACCGCTACAGGTACTATAGAAGCCGTAAAACAGGTGGAAGTAGGTACACAGGTATCAGGTGTGGTAAAAAAGATTTATGTAGACTACAACTCCCGAGTAAAATCAGGACAGCTTATAGCAGAGCTTGATAAGGATAACCTTAACGAACTACTGGATCAGGCAAAAGCAGCTTATGACGTGGCTGTGAACGATCAAAAGTACAAGCAAACACTGTACAACAGACAAAAGCAGTTGTATCAGGCAAGTGTTATCAGTCAGGCCGATTTTCAGGAGGCCGAATATAATTTGGCTACAGCCAAAGGTACCGCTATACAAAAGCTATCTGATCTTAAAAAGGCACAAACCAATTTAGGTTATGCCAATATTTATTCGCCAATAGACGGTGTGGTACTTAGCCGAGATGTAGATGAAGGCCAAACCGTAGCCGCAAGCTACTCTACTCCTACGCTCTTTACCATAGCACAAGACCTTAAGCAAATGCAGGTAGAGGCCGATGTAGACGAAGCCGATATAGGCAATGTAAAACAAGGCCAAAGGGTAACCTTTACCGTAGATGCTTTTCAGGGTGAGGAGTTTCAGGGAACAGTTACGCAGGTAAGGCTAAACAGTACGGTAGAATCTAACGTAGTTACTTACACGGTAATTATTAAAGCTGATAATGAAAATGAAAAACTGAAACCTGGACTTACCGCTACCGTGTCTATCTATACAATGGAGGTAAAAGATGTACTTACAATAGAAGGCCAGGCGCTTAACTTTCAACCCGATTCATTACTGCTACAACAATACAATGCCATACACGGTATTACTGCCAAACCGGTAAGTATTCCTAAAAAGGCGGAAGGCGGTAACGATACTAAGAAAACCGTTTGGATAGAAACACCAAACGGGCTGGAGCCAAAAGAAGTAACCGTAGGCCGTAACGACGGTATTAATTACGAAATACAAGGCGGGCTTATCGAGGGTGAAAAAGTAGTAACCCATATGGAAGCTACCGTTACAAATACATCGCAACCGGCTGGGCAGGCATCGAGCCCGTTTATGCCAAAACCACCGGGAAGTAAAAAGAAATAATGTCTTAAAGTTTCGTAAGAACATAGATATTAATTGAGTAGGTCACGTTTTTACTGGGCAGCCGGCAACGGTTTAAGTAATCAATCTCCATGTGTATTACGCCGGTTGTCCTTTTAAAAACACTTTCTCTAAAAACTTACTAACATGAGCAAGACAATCATTAATATACAAGACCTTAAGCGCGAGTTTACCATGGGTGGTGAAACCGTAAGAGCGCTAAAAGGCATTAGCTATGCCATACAAGAAGGCGAGTTTGTTACCATTATGGGTAGCTCCGGTTCGGGTAAAAGTACCATGCTGAACATTCTCGGCTGTTTAGACCAACCCACATCGGGCCTCTATGAAATAGACGGTATAGCAGTAAAAGATTTAAGCCGAAATGAACTGGCGCGTATACGCAACCGTAAAATAGGCTTTATATTTCAGGCTTACAATCTGCTGCCTCGTACCACAGCCATAGAAAACGTAGAGCTTCCGTTGTTATACAACAGTGAGGTTTCTGCCAAAGAACGCAGGGAGCGTGCACTGCACGCACTGGATTTGGTGGGGCTTTCCGGACGCTTGCACCACACCCCCAGCCAGCTTTCGGGCGGACAGCAACAGCGTGTGGCCATAGCACGATCTCTGATAAACGATCCGGTTATTATTCTTGCCGATGAGGCTACCGGTAACCTTGATACCCGCACCTCCTACGAAATTATGGCACTGTTCCAAAAACTGAATAGTGAAGGAAAAACCATAGGATTTGTAACCCACGAACCAGATATTGCCACCTTTAGCAGCCGTACCATTGTACTAAAAGACGGTAATCTTATTAAAGATGAAATGGTACAAAACAGGCAAAACGCCGCAGCCGCTCTTGCTGCACTTCCGGTAGATGAGCATGAGTAACCTTAAAAAAAATGCACAATCATGAATTTTAGCAATCTTATAAAAATAGCCTTCAAAGCACTTAAGCTAAATAAGATGAGGGCATTTCTTACCATGCTGGGCATTATTATAGGTGTGGCATCGGTAATAGCCATGCTAGCCATAGGCGAAGGCTCTAAGCAGAGTATAAAAACGCAAATTTCGAGTATGGGGTCTAACATGATTACCATACGCCCAGGCGCAGGTATGATGGGTGGTGTACGCCAGGATCCTTCCAGCATGCAAACCCTTACCATGACCGACTTTGACAACATTAAAAAAGACGCTAAGCTGGTAGAAAATACATCGCCTATGGTAAACAGCAGCGGACAGTCCATTAACGGTTCGCACAACTGGCCTACTACCATTTACGGCGTCGCGCCCGAATACTTAGAGGTACGCGTACTGAGTGTAAAAGACGGCACCATGTTTACAGACCAGGACGTAAAGTCATCGGCTAAGGTGGCTGTAATAGGGCAAACGGTGGCGGAGAACCTGTTCCCCGATGGCAGCAGCCCTATTGGTAAAACCATTCGTTTTAACAGCATTCCGTTTAAAATTATCGGTGTACTGTCTGAAAAAGGCGAAAATACTTTTGGTCAGGACCAGGACGACGTAATACTGGCGCCCTACACTTCGGTACAAAAAAGGATATTGGCAGTAACCTATCTGCAATCTATTGTAACATCCGCCGTAAGTGAAGATGCTGCCGAGAAGGCTGTTGATGAAATAACAACCATACTTCGTGCCGACCATAAACTTGCCGAAGGCGTAAATGACGACTTTAACGTGTTCTCACAACAAGAATTGATCACCACACTCAGTTCTACCAGCGAAATGCTTACGGTACTACTTGTAGCCATAGCCGGTATATCGTTATTGATAGGTGGTATAGGTATTATGAACATTATGTACGTATCGGTTAAAGAGCGTACCCGCGAAATAGGCTTGCGTATGGCTGTAGGTGGCCGTGGCAGCGACATACTGCTGCAATTCCTTACCGAAGCCGTAATAATAAGCGTAACCGGCGGTATTATAGGTGTACTTTTAGGATTAGGTGCTACATTTGTAATATCACTCATCGGGTGGCCGGTAAGCGTTACGGTATATTCACTGGCACTGTCATTTGCCGTATGTGCTGTAACAGGTATCTTCTTTGGTTGGTACCCGGCTAAGAACGCCGCCGCACTCGATCCTATAACCGCATTGCGCTATGAATAAACTGATTAAAAACAGGTTTTTAAGGATATTGCTTCACGCACTGGTTTGGCTGGCATTGTTTTGCTTGCCTTACTTGCTCGCCTCGTCTCAAAACCTGAATGTAATGGTTGTAGCTGAGCGGGTAATCGTTCCGCTGGTGCTATCTGCCCTTTTGTTTTACATCAACTATCTGTGGCTGACGGATAGGCTTATGTTCCGGAAAAAAAGGTTGTTGTATTTCTTAATAAACATAGCGCTTATAGCATTGTTTGTCAGCTTCAGGATGTGGGCGCGCGAGTTCTTTTTTGTGCCCGATGACAATGGCCCAAGACAGAGGCCACCGGTAATATTCTTTATTTATTTTGACAGTATATCGTTTCTTATTCCGTGGGCAATAGCAGTTGCAGCCAGCGTTTTTGAACGTTGGATAAAAACGGAAGCAGAGCGCAAGGAGAGTGAAAACGCGCGTTTACAATCGGAGCTGGAACACCTGAAGTACCAGTTGCAACCGCACTTTTTCTTTAACTCGCTAAACAATATCTATGCACTGGTAGACATATCGCCTGAACAAGCGAAAGTTACCATACTGGCACTAAGCACCCTGATGAGGTACCTGCTATACGAATCAAATACCGAAAAGGTGAGCCTTACCAAGGAAGCAGAATTTTTATTACGATACATAGAACTAATGCAATTGCGCACCTCTGCAAATACGGTTATAGAAACCGATTTTGAAGAAATTCCGGAGGAGGCACAAATAGCACCGCTGTTGCTTATTCCGCTTATAGAAAATGCGTTTAAGCACGGTATTTCGGCAACAAAGCAAAACCGCATACACATTTCCATGCGGTTTACCGATGGCTGGTTGCACTTTGAAACGCGTAACGGCAATCATCCTAAAAATGAAACAGACCGCAGCGGAAGTGGCATTGGTCTTAAAAACATACAAAAGCGGCTTGAACTTATTTACCCTGACAGTTTTACCTTTAACAAGGGGGTAGAGGGAAATGAGTATACAGCAAGGCTTACATTGAAATTAGGTTAATAATTGGTTGGTTTTTTATGCCCGCAGTCATTCTATGGAATTGCTGCGGGTTCCTTTATATATTATCTATTGGCAAAAAAGTACTAACTTGTACTAAAGAATTTTACTATAATGAGCGGACTTGTAAAGTGTATTATTGTTGACGATGAGCCTATGGCACTGGCACTGCTGGAAAGCTATGTGCTTAAAACACCGTTCTTGCAACTGGTACGCAAGTGCAGTAATGCGTTTGAGGCATTACAGGCGGTAAATGAGGAAACGGTAGACCTTGTATTCCTGGACATACAAATGCCGGAGCTTACGGGTATAGAATTGTCTAAAACGCTGCCGCAACGTACCCGTGTTATCTTTACTACGGCCTTTAATGAGTATGCCCTGGATGGATTTAAAGCCCGTGCGCTGGATTACCTGATGAAACCCTTTGGGTTCGACCAGTTTTATAATGCGGCACTCAGGGCCAAGGAGTGGTTTGAGATGGTAGAAAACCAGTCTGCCACTGCTCCACCTCTTACCATAACTACAGAAACAGTAACAACTGAACCTGCTAAGGAGTTTATTTTTGTAAAATCAGAATACCGTCAGCTAAAGATAATGCTGAATGAGGTACTGTATTTTGAAGGCCTTAAAGACTACATTAAAATATGGCTGGTAAACCAACCGAAAGCGATTTTAACGTTAATGAGCCTTAAATCACTGGAAGCAGAACTGCCTGCTGATAAGTTTATGCGTGTGCACAGGTCGTTTATTATAGCCTTAGACAAAGTTGAGGTTATAGAACGCAACCAGGTAATAATAAACAAACAGCGTATTACAGTGGCAGACCAATACCGGGATAAGTTTCAGGAATACATACGTACAAACTCTATTGGATGACCTTGAAGGTTATGATTCGGCTGTCAATTTTTAGGGATAACCGGAAGAAATCATTGATAACCAGAATGCTATAAAATAAAAAATCCGAAAGAAAATTCTTTCGGATTTTAGTAGCGAAGACGGGAGTTGAACCCGTGACCTCAGGGTTATGAATCCTGCGCTCTAACCGACTGAGCTACCTCGCCATTTTTCGGTTATTCTTACAAGCTATTTGCTTGCTGAATGCGGGTGCAAATATAGTACTTTATTCAATTTGTCCAAACATATTTGTCGCAAAAAAATTATTTTTTCAAATGTTTTTTTTTGAATGTTAAAAATTATATATTTCCAAAAATATTTGACGCATGGACGAAAAAATAAAGTATGAATTGGAATTTCCGATAACATCTTCGCCTCAACTGCTTTACCAATATATATCTACACCTTCCGGCCTTTCTGAGTGGTTTGCCGATAACGTAAACTCACGTGGTGAATTTTTTACCTTTATCTGGAACGATACAGAAGAAAAAGCACGACTTTCTTCTAAAAAGAACGGTGAAAAGGTAAAATTCCGTTGGGTAGACGAAAACAACAACGACGGTGATTACTTTTTTGAGCTACGTATTTTGGTAGACGAAATCACAAAAGACGTATCGTTACTGGTAGTAGATTTTGCAGAAGAGGACGACGTACAGGAATCTAAGCAATTATGGGAAAACCAGATTTCTGACCTGAAACATGTTTTAGGATCGGTTTAAGGTTTTACAATATTATAGAGTATATTTGCCCTGAATTTTTTCAGGGCATTTTTTATGATTAACTACAACGGTGGCCTTACTGATGATGCGGCCATAGCAATTGAAGAAAACAGGGGATTTTTGTACGGTGATGCCGTTTTTGACACCTTTAAGGTACTGGACGGAAAAATACTTTTTCTGGAAGACCATTATTTCAGGTTAATGGCATCGGTACGTATTGTACGTATGGAAATTCCGCTACACTTCACTATGGAATACCTGCAGGAACAGGTAAGCATACTTGTATCTCAATTAGCCCCTGCTCCATCATACCGCGTGCGTATTACTTTTTTCAGGAAACCCGGAGGAAAGTATATGCCTGCCACACGCGAAACTGAATTTATAATTAAAGCCGAACCGCTACAGGATGCTCTTTACAGTATTTCTGAGGCCGAGTATGAAGTAGAGTTATACAAGGACTTCTACATCTCAAAACAGCTTATATCTACCCTGAAGACTAACAACCGCATTTTAAACGTTACAGCTAGCATTTTTGCCCATGAAAACGGCTATGCCAGCTGCCTGATGATAAACGACGACAAAAATGTAATTGAGGCACAGCACGGCAACCTGTTTATGCTTACGGGAAATAAACTGATAACACCACCTATTACTGACGGATGCCTTAACGGCATAATGCGCAAACAAATACTGGAACTTGCCCGTAAAACAGAAGGAATTGAAGTAGCAGAAGCTTCTATATCGCCGTTTGACCTGCAAAAGGCAGACGAACTGTTTATAACCAATGTAATTACAGGCGTGCAGCCCATAACGCGCTACCGCAAAAAAGAATTTACTGCTATTTTTTCTCCGGAAATTGTTAAACGCCTGAATGCCAAAGTAAGACTTGGTTAAAAATTGTTGGTTAATTTAAAGCCGGATTTTCGGGGGCATTACTCCATATAATGTAGTCGCCGCCCAACTCCAAAATCTTTTCTTTCCAGAATGCATTGCTCGATTTTCCAATAATGCGGTGCTGGTAGCTGTTGTGCGACACAATCCACGAACTGTCTTCCAGCTCTTCCTCAAGCTGGTTTGCAGACCATCCGCTGTATCCCAGAAAAAACCTGATATTACCCTTACTGATTTTTCCCTGGTTTATCATATCCTTAGCCAGTTCAAAATCGCCGCCCCAGTATATACCGTTAGATATTTCAATACTGTCCGGTATAAGTTCGGGTACATTGTGTATAAAATACAAATTGTCCTGCTCTACCGGGCCTCCATTGTATATCTTAAAGTGGGCATTAATCTCAGGAATGAGATCATTAATGGTAAAATCGAGAGGTTTGTTCAGGATAAAGCCTACCGAACCCTCAGCGCTATGGTCAGCCAGCAACACTACCGACCTGTTGAAAGAAAGATCTCCTATTGTTGAAGGCTCTGCCACAAGCAGATAACCTTTCTGGGGTTTTAGTGAAATCATACTCTTGCAATTTGAACTAAATTTAACAAAAAAAAGTCAGGTTCAAAAAAAAATTACAGAGTTTTAAAAAAAAAGCTTCCCTTTTAGAGGGAAGCTTTTCAGTATCTTGTAAATAGGTTTAACCGTTTACGTGTCCGTCTAGTTCGGCACCTGGCTTAAATTTAACCACATTCTTAGCAGCAATGCTGATAGATTTACCTGTTTGAGGGTTTCTTCCTTCCCTTGCAGCCCTGCCTGAAACAGAGAATGAGCCGAAGCCTACAAGTGATACCCTACCGCCATCTTTAAGAGCATTGCTCACGTTTGAAACAAATGACTCAAGTGCTTTTTTTGCGGCGCCTTTAGATATACCTGCATCTGCTGCAATAGCGTCGATTAATTCTGATTTGTTCATAATAAAAAGTAATTAATTGTTTGGTTAAAAATATCTTTTTTCCAATTCCTGTCCTACAAATTTAACAGGATTTACGAACGACGCAAGTAAATAATGATGATTTGACTTTAATTGTTGATAACTTTTTCCATAATGTTAATAAACATACTTGTTTTATTAAAATTCTCTAAAAATCATCGTAAAATATCGTATTAAATCGCCTTTGCTTCTTCTGTAAACACCATACCATTAAGCAGTTCTGCTGCATTCATCCTGCGTTTTCCAGGAAACTGAAGGCTCTTTAAAACCAAAAAACCGTCAGTTGTATATACAACAATCTTTTTATTTACAACAGTAAGCTTCCCTGCTGGGAATAAATGCTCATGTTTTTCAAACTCAGCCTCGTATACTTTTACATTCCATTCCTCACCCTTATCGGCAATAAATGTCCATGCAGCAGGGTAAGGCGACAGCCCTCTTATCTGGTTATAAATTTCCTGGCCGGGCCTGTTCCAGTCTATCTTACAATTATCCTTATTAAGTTTATAAGCTGTTTTTACATCTCCGTCTTGCGGCTGCAGGGTTGTTTGTACACTACCTGCTTCTATAAGCACTAATGTTTTTACCACAGCATTCTTGCCCAGCTCCATAAGTCGGTCATGAAGTTGACCCGCGGTTTCGTTCGCACCTATTTCAGTCTCTTCCTTAAGTATCATGGCACCGGTGTCTATTTTATCGTCTATGAAAAAAGTAGTAACCCCGGTACGCTCTTCGCCGTTAATTACCGCCCAGTTTATAGGAGCTGCCCCCCTGTACTGCGGCAATAATGATGCATGCAGATTAAACGTACCTAATTCAGGCATTTTCCATACCGCCTCTGGTAGCATACGGAATGCCACTACCACCTGCAGGTTTGCCCCAAGTGATTTCAGTTCGCCCAAAAAGCCTTCATCTTTAAGGTTTGTGGGCTGCAACAGGTTCAGTCCTTTTTCCAGCGCATATTCTTTTACAGCGCTGTACTTAATTTTTTGCCCACGCCCTGCCGGTTTATCGGGTGCTGTAATTACACCTACAATATCATAATTACGCTGGTAAATGGCATCGAGTATACCCACTGCAAATTCGGGTGTACCCATAAAAACTATCTTAAGCTTGTTCATTATACAAGTATATATTCGTTATTGGTATTTATTGTTATTCTCCTGGCATTTAAAAGCAGTTGTACGGCCTGCACCACCTCTTCAGGCAATAAATCAAGCTCCTGCCCTATTCCCTGCGAAGATAGCGGCTTTTGCCCAAGCAAGCCTAATATGGCCGTAGCAGTTTCAATAGGGCTTTGTATTTGCCTTTTTTGGGTAATACAATACGAACAAATACCGCAGTCCTCTTTTACCTCTTCATCAAAATATTCAAGTATCAGGCGGCTCTTACAATGGGTAGTATCAGTTATGTATTGCACCACACTTTCAAATTGTTCTTTCTTGATACTGTTTTGCTGCTCAAGGTACTTGGCTATACGGTTTACGGTATGATCATCTTCTCGCACTTCGTTAAACACAATACTACTGTCATTTCCCAATGCCCGTAATGAAAGTACTCCCTGGGCTTCCATCCGGCGCAGCATTTGCATAAATACATCAATCGAAATCTTAGCCTTTGCAGCTACCATACCGGCATTAACAGCCGTTTCCATATCAAAGATACCCGTATAGCTGCGCAGCAATACCAGTATGGCCTCCTCATCGGCCGGGTTAAGGCTGGTATAGCGCACCACTTCCCTACTGGGGATGATAAACTGTACATACACCTTCTCTGTAAACTCCTGCGAAAGTGTAAGCACACCCTGCCTGTCTAGAAACTGTAACGTATGATATGCCTTTACAGCTGGGAAATTATATTTTTTACAAAAATCATTAAAATTAAAAGGATACACCTCACCGGGACCTTCGCCATAAGCTATCTGTAAAAAGGCATTAAGTTTAAGGTATACCTGTTTCAGGAAAGCCCTGTCTGCCAGTCCATCTATAAACTGACCTTTAGCCATAGTAATATCTGTAGGATGCATCAATACCACACCAAAGCTCTTTTCGCCGTTTCGGCCTGCACGGCCTGCCTCTTGGTAATAGCTTTCCAGGTTTTCGGGTAGCTGTATATGGGTTACGGTTTTTACATCTGGTTTGTCTATCCCCATTCCAAAAGCGTTTGTAGCTACCACCACCTGGCAGTCATTTTGTAGCCACGCCTGCATATTAGCCGTTTTTTCTTTCTCTTTTAACCCGCCGTGATAGTAAGTAGCAGTAAACCCCATAGACTGCATCTGACGAGAAACATCATGGCAGGCACGGCGGTTTCGCACATATACAATAGCCGAACCTGTATTCTTAGTAAGTATTTGTTGCAGGCGCGTAAGCTTGTCTTCGCACTCAAAAACCATATAGGCAATATTAGGCCGTGCGAAAGACTTTTTAAATACCTGTGGATCATTTAGCCCCAGGTGCTTTATTACATCTTCCTGCACCCTGTGTGTAGCCGAAGCCGTAAGCGCAATAAAAGGCACTTTGGGCAAATGCTTTTTGAGCAAAGAAATTTTAAGATAAGCCGGACGGAAATCGTGTCCCCATTGTGATACACAGTGTGCTTCATCAATAGCCACAAGATTTATGGGAAGTTCTTTTATACGGTCTATAATCCAGTCCGATTCTAAACGTTCCGGTGAAAGGTATAAGAATTTGTAACCGCCAAACTTACAATTATCAAGCTGGTTACTTATTTCATCTTCGCTAATACCACCTGTAAGTGCTATGGCGTTAATATCTCTTTTTTGAAGGTTTTGCACCTGGTCTTTCATCAGGGCAATAAGCGGCGACACCACCAGGCAAAGCCCATCCTGCATCATGGCCGGCACCTGAAAACAAATTGATTTTCCACCACCCGTAGGCATAAGGGCAAAAGTATCCCGGCCGCTGAGCACTGAGGTTATAATTTCCTCCTGCGGCGCCCTGAAGCTATCGTGGTTCCAGTATTTTTTTAGGACTTGTAAAGCCTGCTGCATACTATTTAAAAAGATGCCCTAAGATAAAAAGAATTCTGCTTTCGGGCGTATCTTTTGGTACTTCAATAAGATCGTAACCATAGTTACGGTAGGTTTCCTGCAGGTGTAGCGATATTAGCTTGGCCTGCTCATAATTTTCATAGCGGGCTTCATCGGCAGTGTATATTTCTTCCCATGGCGGCAAAAAGAATATTTTATGGTACACATGGTCTTTACACGCCTGGTCAAAAAACGGTGGGTACGAGTCTCCTATATAATGCATATAGGCCAGCACATCCGGAATTCCCCTGTCTATAAACACCACCTCAGCTTCTTCGGCAAGTGCGTTATGAAACTGTTTTTTGCGTCCTTCTAAAAGCAATTCGCTAAACAACAATGGTTTTTCCAGGAACAATTGTTCTATCCCCTGCTTGCGCGCCTCAAGTGTTACCTCGCGCGAAATTTCAGGATAGCACATATACCCCTGCTCTGTAAGTTTTTCTATTAGTGTGGTTTTTCCACTACCGGGACCACCTATTAATACCACTACCTGTTTGCCCACTGTTTTGTTTTATAAAGCCGCAAAGGTAATTGAAAGCCGTCTAATTACAAAAACAGCTTTTCAAGCTATATGAAAAACAGAAAATCATAAAAAATGTTAAATTCAAGCATTAAATTCACAAAAATCTCACAACCTCATACTTTTAAGAAACTTTCCACGTATATTTATGGAGAAGTTTAATGCATAATTGGAGAACGCTATGAAGAAGTTAATGACATTTGCCGGATTTGAGGCGGCAGTAGACGAGCGCTACAACAAAAAGAGGTATGCATATTACCGTTCTTTTAAGACAAAAAATACAATGATGGTTTACATACAGGTAGCTATAGCAGTTGCCGTAAGCATCAGGTTATTGTATATTTTCCTGTAAGCACGGCTTGTATGGAAAAGGAAAGCCCCACGCTAAGCGTGGGGCTTTTTGTTTAAAAGAATATTTTACATTTATAATAAACAGAAATTTTAACAGCGGCTATACCTTGGGGATAGCACCTAAGTACTGTACATTTGCTAAATACCATTTTTACACATTAATTATGAAAAAACTATTTGCACTTATCTCGGCATCTATAATATTGATATCATGTGGCGGTAAGGAGGCTACCACCTATGCGTCGCCAATACAACTGCAGCCCTCTCCCGAAAAAGGACTGGCTATAGGCACCATTACCTTTGAGGGGGATATACCGGTTAATGAAATTTACCGTTTTTTTTATGAAGCCACCTCTGGGGATAAATCCTTTAAAAAAGAGAATGCCGGAAAAATAATGATTATTACCCGACAAAAAGAACAAAGAGGCTGGAAAGGCGATTTTGATGACACTAAAACTTACCTTGTTGTTATAGAACGCGAAGCAGGCAACTATGCTTTTACTAACTATACTTACCTGAACCGTTTAGGGCCAACAGGAGAAGTTAGCTACAGCGATACATTTGCCATTCCTTTCGAGATAAAAAAAGGTGGCATTACCTATTTTGGCAACCTAAATTATGTAGATAAAGTAGTAAAAGGAGAGCCCAGAATTTTTGTTGCGGACTATTTTGGCAAAGACTTGCCTCAATTTGAAAAGAAATATCCTACAATAAACTGGAACAACACTGAAAACCAAACCCCTAAAAAAGGCGATACAGGAAAGGGGCTTGTAGATTTCAGGTTTTAAAACGCCGAAACGTACAATTCTAAATAATATTGTAAAGAGGCGATATATTTATTAAATAAATTTCATCAAACGATACCCTATTGCATAAAAGTTTGAAAAAATGATATTATTTTAAGATGTGAAAATTTAATTTTATTTGAAATTTTAACAGTATTCACATCGTAAAAAACAACAAAAAAGATATTCAAATGTTAAATTATTAAATTTTAACATTTTACACCTTACATAATTCATGCAAAAATGTAATTTTACCTTAACCTAAAATTAAAGCTTATGGAGAAAATTACCCTTGACGCTATGCAAAATTTCATTGTTGACAACGAGCTGACCGATAGCATTGCTATTTCGTTGCATCCTGAAAGCTTCGATGAGCTTGTACTGGATTATCTAGATGCAAACGGGCTGCTGCTACAGCGCCCTTTCGAGATTCTCGGTATCGAAATCCTTCAGGACGTAACAGGATTTGTTGCAAGAAATGAAGTTAAATTACTGGGAGTGGCATAACCACCCGCCTAAAAATCAGAAAAACCGCCTAAAATTTTTAGGTGGTTTTTTTTTGTCCCAAACTTTTTAATACACAATAAACGGTATTAATCTCTCCACCCCTACTTTACAACTTCACACTTTATGACTTTATGACTTAAAAGTGTACTTTTGCACTCTCAAACAAATAAGTTGAAATGAGTTTTATAGACGAGATAGCACGCAGGCGAACCTTTGGTATCATATCGCACCCCGATGCCGGTAAAACCACCCTTACCGAAAAACTACTTCTTTTCGGTGGGGCTATTCAGGAGGCCGGTGCCGTAAAAAGCAACAAGATTAAAAAGGGCGCTACCAGCGACTTTATGGAAATAGAGCGCCAGCGTGGTATATCGGTGGCTACATCGGTACTTGCCTTTAACTATAAAGACAAAAAAATAAACATCCTGGATACCCCGGGTCACAAGGACTTTGCAGAAGATACCTTCCGTACGCTTACCGCGGTAGATAGTGTTATTGTGGTAATAGACGTGGCAAAGGGTGTAGAGGAACAAACCGAAAAGCTGGTGCAGGTGTGCCGTATGAGGAATATTCCCATGCTGGTATTTATAAACAAACTGGACCGTGAAGGTAAGGATGCCTTTGACCTAATGGACGAAGTGGAACAAAAACTTCAGCTTAAGGTTACCCCGCTGAGTTTCCCGATAGGTATGGGTTATGATTTCCAGGGGATATACAACATCTGGGAAAAGAACATTAACCTGTTTAGCGGCGATAGCCGTAAGGATATTGAAGACACCATAGCGTTTAACGATATTAATAACCCCGAACTTGATGAGCTTATTGGTGCCAAGCCTGCAGAAAAACTGCGCGAAGAACTGGAACTGATAGACGAAGTATACCCTCCGTTTGATCGTCAGGCATATCTTGAAGGTAAGCTGCAACCGGTATTGTTTGGTTCGGCATTAAATAACTTCGGGGTACGCGAACTATTGGACTGTTTCATAGAAATAGCCCCTACACCTCGCCCTAAAGAAAGCGATACTCGACTTGTAGAGCCCGACGAAAAGAAATTCAGCGGATTTGTATTTAAGATACACGCTAACATGGACCCTAAGCACCGCGACCGCCTTGCGTTCGTAAAAATTGTTTCGGGTACCTTTGAGCGAAACAAGCCGTACCTGCACGTGCGTCAGGGCAAAAACCTGAAATTTAGTAGCCCGAATGCGTTCTTTGCGGAAAAGAAAGAGGTTGTGGATATATCTTACCCGGGTGATATTGTAGGTTTACACGATACGGGCAACTTTAAAATTGGAGATACCCTTACCGAAGGCGAAAACATGAACTTCAGGGGGATACCGAGCTTCTCGCCTGAGCATTTCCGATACATAAACAACGCCGACCCGATGAAGGCCAAGCAGCTTGAAAAAGGTATCGACCAGCTGATGGACGAGGGTGTGGCGCAGCTGTTTACCCTGGAACTGAACAACCGTAAGGTTATCGGTACTGTGGGCGCACTTCAGTACGAGGTTATCCAGTACAGGCTGGAGCACGAATACGGTGCCAAGTGTAGCTACGAGAACTTCCCGGCATATAAAGCATGCTGGGTAAGGCCGGAAGACCCTAAGAATGCCGAGTTCCTGGAATTTGCAAGGATAAAGCAGAAGTTTATGGCCAAAGACAAATACGGCCAGCTGGTATTCCTTGCCGACTCTGAATTCTCTATACAGATGGCACAGCAAAAATACCCAAGCGTAAAGCTGTTCTTCACGTCTGAAGAAATACGATAATATAAGGGAACTCCCCTTCCATTTCGACTGAAGCGAAGCGAAATGGAGAAATCTCAGGACTTTAATTAAAGAGATTTCTCGACTACACTGCGTTTCGCTCGAAATGGAAAAGCGCAAATAACAACAAAGGCTCCAAAAAGGAGCCTTTGTTTATTATAATCAGGTAACTAAAAAATTAATCCTTAAGCACTTTTACAGTACGCGTACCCGAAACAGTTTCCACTTTTACAAGGTAAGCAGCCGGTTGCAGTGCCGAAAGGTCTACTGCAGCGTTTGTGGTTTGGGGCGCAACTTCCAGTACCTGTTGGCCCAGCAGGTTGAACACAACCACGCGGCGAACATTGTCCTGCGCATTAATGTTCATAACATTGCGTACCGGGTTAGGATATAGTGTAAACAGTTTACCGTTCACATTATCCGTACCAAGGTCTATATGGGCAGTTATAGCCAAAGCCTCACTCTCACAATCGCCCTGCACCGAAACGGCGTAGTAGATTGTATTATCTTCTAAAACAGTATCTTCAGTCAACGGCATGATAAGGTCTGCATCGGCATACCATACTATAGCAATACCTGTAACCTCAAGTGATGCAATAGTTTCACCCGACACAAAACTTTGGTCGGCTTCGCCTTCAGGCTGGGCAACAGTAGTTAAAGTCACAGCAATAGCAGTACGGGCACTTTCGCAGCCGTTAACCGTTTGCGAAACATAGTATAAAGAAAGTCCTGCTTCTATAGCAGTATCTTCGGCAAGAGCCTCACCACCTGTAGCTTGTGCATACCATTGCAGGTTATCGCCTTCTACTATAATATCACTTACAACAGCATCACCACAAAGTATTACAGTAGCATCAGCAGGCGCCTCAGGTACGGTATTAACAATAACCTCAACAGCCGTACGTGGGCTTTCGCAGCCGTTAGTGGTTTGGGTAGCGTAGTAGGTGCCGGTAGCAACGGCAGCAGCAGGGCTAAGCGGTGTAACAGCATCTTCGGTAGCATACCACATTACATCCTCGCCTGTAGCTATTAAATCGCTCACTTGCGTAGTGCCACAAAACGTTTGGGCTTCAACCACAGGGGCAGTGGCAACTTCGTGTACGGTAACGGTTACCGTAGTTTTAGGGCTTTCGCAGGCCGTAATGGTTTGAGATGCATAGTATGTACCGGTAGCAAGGGCTGCATCGGCAGCAAGCGGGGTGGTATCGGCCTCAGTAGCGTACCACTGTATACCGTTACCCGAAGCCATCAGCTCAGCCACAGTAGCGCTTCCGCAGAAGTATTGGGCCTGGGCTACCGGAGCAGAAGGAACTGTATTTATAATAACAAGGAACGCCACACGGGCACCTTCACAATTGTTCACCGTTTGAGATACATAGTAAATACCCGTTTGCAGTGCAGTATCTGTAGAAAGGGCTTCACCACCTGTAAGAGTTGTATAGTAAAGTGGCGATGCACCTTCGGTTACGGCAAGGTCGCTTACAAGGGCTTCACCACAAAATACCTGAGGGGCAATAGTAGGCACCGCAGGGATATCGTATACCGTTACCACTACAGCAAGGCGCGGGCTTTCGCAGCCGCCTATGGTTTGCGTAGCATAGTAGGTAGCAGTAGTAAGGGCGGTATCTACAGTTAGTGGTGTAGTATCGGTTTCATTAGCATACCACACTACGGCAGCACCTTCGGCAACAAGGCCAGACACAAACCCGGAACCACAAAACTGTTGGGCCACAGCCACAGGAAGCTCAGGCACTTCATTAACCGTTACAGCCACAGCAGATTTAGGGCTTTCGCAGCCGTTTACCGTCTGGCTTACATAATAGGTAGCAGTAGCAAGGGCTACATCGTCAGCAAGTGGAGTGGTATCAGCTTCAGCAGCATACCATTTCAGGTTGTCGCCTGTAGCCATAAGTCCGCCCACAGTACCCGAACCACAAAACAATTGGGCTTCTGCAACCGGAGCAGCAGGTATAGGGATAATGGTAACCTGTGTTAGTGCGCGTGGGCTTTCGCAACCGTTTATGGTTTGAGAAACATAGTAGTCTCCCGTTTCAAGAGCAGTTTCAGCAGTAATGGCAGTACCCCCGGCAGCATCGGTATACCAAAGCAGGGCTGTTCCGGTTGCAACCAATTGGTTAGCCGTAGCAGCACCACAAAAATACTGTGTAGCAGCAACTTCAGGGGCAACCGGTATCTCATTAACGGTAACCACCACCGGAAGCTTCTCGCTTTCGCAGTTGGCTATCACCTGGCTAACATAATACGTAGCAGTAGTTAGGCTCGCAGTTGATGCAAGTGCTTCGGTAGCCGTTTCGCTACCGTACCATTTTATGGTTCCGGCGCCTGTGGCTACAAGGTTAGCCACAGTGGCACTTCCACAAAACATCTGCGCAGCAGCAACAGGTTGTTCTACTACACCGCAGGCAGGCACTACTACGGTTATCACATTAGAGTTAGCCGAAATCATTTCGTTTATCTCAGTCCTTACCCTGTAATAATAGGTAGTGTTTGGTTGTATACCAAGGTGTACAAAAAGAGACAATCCGTTAACAGCTACGTTGTCATAATCTTCCAGAATATTGGCAAAACTTGGAGTATCACTTACATCAACACGGTAGCCTGTGGCACCGGTTACGGCATTCCAGTTGGCTGTAAAACCTGCTGTTGTAAGCTCAGTAGCCGGTGTTGCAAAAGGTGGGGCTATGCTTACCTCACCTGCAATAACCAGTGTCTTGGCATGGCTGTAGCCAAGTCCCGATGTAGAGCCCGGCGCGCGCTGCACGGCTATGGTTATGGTATTGCCCGATGTAACCAACTGGTTAGCTTCAGGCACGGCAAGTTCACTAATAGCAGTACCACCACTACAGCTCGATGAGCCAGCCACCACGCTTACAGGGCCGGTAGCTACGCCGTTATTAGTAACTTTAAAATTGAAATTAGTTGGCCCTGAATTACTACGTACCCCTGTACCATTTACAGAGGTTACTGTAAAACTGTACCCGGGTTGCGCCTGCAATACAAGGGTGGTTACAGCATTGCCCCCGTTAGAAGTAGTTACACACGATGTAACACCATCATAAGAAACAATAGAAATACCTGTGGGTAGGCCTGAAGGACCGCCGAATCCGTGTGTAAGGGTGTAGGGCACCTGTGCACTGCAAACAGCAGCAAAAATCAGGAAAAACGCCAGGAAGCGCTTTTCCAAAAGCAACATTTTAATCATTTTTAGCTCTGGTTTTTAATTAGGTTTATCAAACAGCTAAAAATATAAGTTTAGACTAACGAAATCGTTTCAGAAACTTAAAACTTAAATTAAACAATTGTTAATCAACAAGAAACAAAAACTTTAATAGTAAGTTTTCTTGTAGACTTGCGTAAATTTTTCGTTTTTAATGGATGGATAGTAGTATCTTTAAGATGTAATTTTCATGGATTTTTTAGAGAACTTACATCAGGCTAATACATATCATAAATTTACAAGTATACGTAATAAAACTACAAGTTAAATTTAGTTATGTTGCTGAAATTTGTATTTGAATAGTACACATCACAATAAAAACTAAAACCACAAAACACAATGGAATACAGATTTTTGGGTGCTTCGGGCCTGCAGGTTCCTGTACTGAGTTTCGGTACCGCTACTTTTGGTGGGGGAAATGATTTTTTTAAAGCCTGGGGAAGCACGCAGGCAGAGGAAGCTACACGCCTTGTAGACATTTGTATGGACGCGGGTGTAAACCTTTTTGATACCGCCGATATTTATTCAGACGGTATTTCGGAGGAAGTACTGGGCAAAGCTATTGCCGGGCACCAGCGCGATAAGTTGCTACTTTCTACCAAGGCCACTTTTACCTTTGGCGATGCACCGAACAACCAGGGTTCGTCGCGCTTCCACCTTACCCGACAGATAGAGGGCAGCCTGAAGCGCCTTGGCACCGATTATATAGACATTTACCACATGCATGGTTTTGACGGCAATACGCCCGTGGAGGAAACACTGCGTACCCTTGATGATTTAGTGCAAAGCGGCAAAGTGCGTTACATTGCGGCTTCTAACTTCTCGGGATGGCACCTTATGAAGTCGCAGGCCATTGCCGAAAAATATGGCTGGAGCCGCTACGTAGGCCACCAGGTATATTATTCGCTAGCCAATCGTGAGTACGAATGGGAACTGATGCCGCTGGGTATCGACCAAAAGGTGGGTGCACTGGTATGGTCGCCGCTTTCTGCCGGAAGGCTGGGCGGTAAATACGGGCGTAACAAACCCATCCCTCAGGACGGACGCGTAGCCCAGGGCGGCAGCCCCGTACCTGAAATGGTGGTAAATGAGGAAGTATTTTACAACACCGTAGATGCCCTGCACGAGGTAGCGGAAGAAACCGGCAAAAGTGTGGCGCAGGTGGCGTTGAACTGGCTGCTGCAACGCCCTACGGTATCGAGCATTATTATCGGTGCAAGGACGGAAGAGCAATTACACCAGAACCTGGGCGCTGTGGGCTGGAACCTTACCACTGCACAGGTTAAAAAACTGGATGAAGCGAGTACTGTACCGCCCATTTACCCGTACTGGCACCAGTGGCAAAACAAGTCGCTTAACCCTACCCCTGAGTTTTATAAATAGAGCTTTGCTGTAGTATATAAACCAACAAAGGCTGCCCGTTGATTATTTCGGGCAGCCTTTGTCGTTTAAAGTTGTGACTGTAAAATAGATTGCCTCGCTGCGCTCGCAATGACGCACCGGATTGGACTAGCTAAACACTGCGTTTTTCACGTTCCGTCATTGCGAGCGCAGCGAGGCAATCTATATTTTTTTGTATTTTGCAGATAAATCAACCAATAATGAAACCCGGATTTGTATATATAATAACCAATTATACCAATACAACCCTTTATACAGGGGTGACGAGTGATTTGCATGAAAGGATAAAACAACATAAACAAAAACGTTACCCTGATGCTTTTTCATCAAGATATAACCTTAACAAACTCGTGTACTTTGAATCATTCCTCATGATTGAAGATGCAATAGCACGCGAGAAGCAAATTAAATCCGGCTCAAGGGCTAAGAAAGTTCAACTTATCGAATCCATTAATCCTGAATGGGAGGATTTATTCTTCAGGATTGAAGAATTTTTGTAGCAGTGAAAGATAGATTGCCGCGCTGCGCTCGCAATGACAGAGCCTGAAAAACGCAATGAATAAACGCGCGGAACCGGCCTGTTATAATTGAACAAAGTGATAAAACAAAAAACTATTGAAAAGATTGCCGCGCTTCGCTTTAACACGAGGGCTGTGCCCGAACTGACGAAGTAATTACAGGACGTGAAGAAAGTGATGCAATAGCACTAATCAAACAATAACCTCCAGGCCTGTACACCATAGGGCTTTATGATTACCGTTGTACCGCCCATCGGGAATTTAAAATCATCACCCAATATTACTTTAGTGGCGCTTAGGTTCAGTTTCGGGTCGTCTATCGTTACAGCTTCCTCGTTACCGCCCAGGTTTATCATCACCAGCACTGGCCTGCGGCTTCCTTTTTTAATGAAGGTAAGCACGTTAGGGTTGGCATTCGGTACATTGGTAAACTTAGTATCACTAAATGCCTCTTCCATTCGCCTTATGCGCAACAATTCCTTGTAGTAATTGTATAGTGAGTTAGGGTCGGCCTGTTGTTCCTCTACTGATATACCATCATCGGGTTTTGCATTGCGATTGTCCCACCACGAACCGGTATTTTTGTACCAGTTGGCCACACCTGCACCCTCGCTGCTCTTGTACCAGTCGAATGCCTCACGCAGCGGGATGTCGTTTCCATCGGTAGCACCTTTGCCCTGTTCGCCCTGCATGCCTATTTCCTGGCCGTAGTAAATGGCAGTAACGCCACCCAACAGCACATTAAGTGCAGCACCTACCTTCTCCTTGCTGATGTTACCGCCAACAGTAGTGGCAAAGCGTTTGGTGTCGTGGTTTTCTATAAACACCACCTGTTCCTTACCCTTCGGCAGATAGTTAAAGGTACTGTCGGCTGCCTTTATAATTTCGTTCTTGTCAAATTTAGAAACCGCTGCCCACAGGCGAAAGGCAAACACGCGGTCTACCGTAGCCTTGTTCAGGTACTCATATCCGTACGAAGCCCAGTTGGCCTGCTCTGCCACAAAAATAAGTTTAGGATTTTGCTTACGCAGGCTGGCCAGTATCGGCGCCCAGAAATCCTTAAACAGGTTGGTAAGCCTGCCTGCGTTGTCCAGGTTGTCCATGGCATGGTCTAACCTGAAACCGTCTACGCCGTCGTTAAAATTACCGTCGCCATCGGGGTCGGCCCAGTACTTCAGCATTTTCAGGGTATAGTCTTTTACCTGCTGGCTTTTCATGTTTACTACAACAAGCTGCTGTTTTTGATTGTCGTAGGTGGTAAATTCGGGTACCCCCATAAAATACCAGGGCTTTTCGTTCTTTTTGTCGAGGTAAAAAATATAAGGGCTATACTTAGATGCCGGGTTCTTGTACGATTCCTTAAACCACGGATGGTCGGCAGTAACATACTGCATTTCCACGTCCTGATATATTTTCATGGCACGGCGGTGTACCTCCTGCACCAGCGTACGGTATTCTTTTAGCGAACCGTATGCCGGGTCTATATGCTCAAAATCTTCGGCAAAATAGCTATGGTAAAAATCTGAAGTGTACAGTGGTGTAAGCAGTATGCTGGTAACACCCGTTTTTTGCAGGTAGTCCAGCTTCTGGCGGATGCCCTCCAGATCGCCTTTTCCATCGGCATTGCTGTCAAAAAAGCTGCGCTGGAACACGTGGTAAATAACTTCCTGTTGCTGACGCTGCGCAATAGCAGGGCTAAAAAACAGCACAGTGAAAACAACAGTTAACAGGTTTTTCATAACAGGTTTAGGTAAAAAACGGTAATTTTTCTTTTGCATATACCAAAGATAAGTTTATTTCACAATCATTGCCAATACACTCCTATATTTGCTACTTTTGCAAAAACATAGATACCAAAATAAAATGCTCGTTATTGGAATAGCCGGTGGTACCGGAAGCGGAAAAACCACTGTAGTACACCAAATTATGAACCAGTTACCACTTACCGAAGTGGGTGTACTGTCTCAGGACCACTACTATAGGGACAACAGTTCGCTTAGTTATGAAGACCGTGCCAAAATCAATTTTGACCACCCACGTGCCATAGACTTTGACCTGCTGTATACCCATCTTAAGGAACTGAAAGAAGGCAAAGCCATAGAGCAGCCGGTGTATTCTTTTGTAACGCATAACCGTACAGACGATACCATACTTACACATCCACGTAAAGTAATGATTGTAGAAGGTATATTGATACTGGCCGACCCGAAACTGAGAGAGCTTTTTGATATTAAGGTGTTTGTTCATGCCGATCCGGATGAAAGGCTTATTCGCCGTATGAGACGTGATATAGCCGAACGTGGCCGTGATATGGAAGAGGTACTTAGCCGCTACCAAAGCACCCTAAAACCAATGCATGAGCAGTTTATAGAGCCTACTAAGGCTTATGCGGACATTATTATTCCGAATGACAAATACAATACGGTAGCTATTGATGTGGTGCGTGCTGTAATAAACCAAAGGATATTATAAATAAACGGCCATTATCTGGCTTAACACAATCCTGATAAGCAAAGCGATAAAAAATTTAATATATTAGCAAAAGCGATAAAACCTATCTTGAAGTACAGACCATGGAAGGAGAAAAAAAAAGTTTATTTTCAAAATATCCGGTACTTAAGGTATTGAGTAACCGCTATGTGCTGGTTATGGTTTTTGTGGGGTTATGGCTTATTTTCCTGGATAATTACTCCTATTTTGAACATCGTTCGTTAAATAAGGAAATACAGAAACTTGAAGATAAAAAAGAATACTACACCCACGAAATAAAAGAAGACAGCACTGCCATAAGGCAACTAAAAAATGGCGACCAAACCGAACGTTATGCCCGCGAAAAATATTATATGAAGCGCGATGACGAGGATATATACATCATAGAGTTTGAAGAAGATGCCCCTAAGGTAGAAGACACCACATCTCTATAAATTATTTTCTATGGGCAGCAACCTTTTCAATGAATTCGGTGCAGTGTCTTCTAAACTTTGGAAGCAAAAGATTCAGTATGAACTGGAAGGCTTGGACTATAATGCAACACTAGTTTGGGAAAGCGCCGAAGGTATTAAAGTAAAGCCCTTTTACCATTCAGCCGAAGCGAAAGCCCCTTTGGCAACCCTTGTAATAACCACCCCTTTTAAAATTGGGCAAGACATTTATGTACAGGATGTAGCTAAAAGCGCTGCCCGTGCACAATCTACTGTGCAGCGCGGTGCCGAAGCCATACGTTTTACCTTAGCCAATACCGACACTGACGCAGCCCTATTACTGCAAGGACTGGACAGTAATATACCTGCTTATTTCTATTTAAAATCCCTTTCTACTGATTTTGCTAAAAAGCTTGATACAGTAGCCGCAACTAAACAGGCGCAGTATTATCTTATGGCAGACCCTATAGGGTATTTAGCTAAAGAAGGTAACTGGTATGGTGGTGGCGATAATTTCACCCAATTAAAAGAGATAGCCAATAATTGCCCTAATATTAGTGTAGTTAGTGTTAACAGCAGCCTGTACCAAAATGCCGGAGCCAATATGGTACAGCAACTGGCCTACACACTTGCACATGCCAATGAATATTTTAACCTGGGCTATGGCACAAAACCATTAGTACTAGAAATGTCTGTAGGAGGCAACTATTTTTTTGAGATTGCCAAGCTGCGTGCCATGCGTATTCTATATGCGACTTTAGCAAAAGAATACGATGCTGACTCAAACTGTCATATACTGGCTACCCCTACCCGACGCAACAAAACCCTGTACGAAAGCAACATAAACTCGTTACGTACCACTGCCGAATGTACGGCAGCCATATTGGGCGGTGCCGATACAGTAGTAAATCTGCCTTATGATGTACTGTACAGGAAAAGCAATGAATTTTCAGATCGTATTGCCCGAAACCAATTGCTGATATTGAAACACGAAAGCAACCTGGGCACAACACCTAACCCCGTTGAAGGAACTTATTATATAGAGGAACTTACAGCACAACTGGCCGAGAAGGCATTGGTACTGTTTAAGGAAATCGAGGCTGGTGGCGGACTGCTGCAACAACTAAAAACCGGCAACCTGCAAAGGAAAATACAGCAGAGCGCAGCCCATGAGCAAGAATTGTTTAACAATGGTAAAGAAGTACTCGTGGGTATTAATAAATATACTGAAGACAGCGAACAGATGGCCGGTGCCATTGAGTTATACCCTTTTGTAAAAACAAAACCACGCAAAACGCTCATAGTACCCATTATAGAAAAAAGACTAGCAGAAAAGCTGGAGCAGCAAAGACTGGAAAGCGAAACTGCTCAATCTGAAAAGGGAGAGTAAGCAATTTAGCTTAAAAGCAGTATATTTATAAAAAAGTAGAGGCCATGGAAGCGATAAGGAAATTTATAAAAGTAGAAGGTAAAACCATAAACATTACCTTGCCGGACGATTTTTATGCCGATGAAGTAGAGGTGATTATTTTGCCTAAGACTGATGTTTTTTATCTTAGTGATGAAATGAAAGCTGAACTTGATATTCGTATTAACGAACCTACAACAGATTATTTGTCAGCGGAAGAATCTATCCGGGAACTAAAAAAGCGGTATGGCTTATAAGGTTATTGTCTCCCCTAAGGCTCAGGAAGAATTTTACGATGCCATAGATTATTATAACGATGTTAGTGCCATTGTCCCAGAAAAATTCGTTGGTGCTATTCAGAAAGCTTACCATAATCTTTCAGTTGATCCTTTCTTTGGAATACGATACCATAAGATCAGAGCTATTCCCGTAAAAGGCTTCCCCTACCTATTATTTTTTATTGTGGATGAACAAAATTTTGAAGTCATAGTACTATCCTGTTTTCATACTTCAAAAAATCCGCACAAATACCCTTATTAATTTGAATGAGAAAAAACCTCCAACATATACAACTAAACAGGGGAACGGTTGAAGCCGACCAAAATCACCCGGAGCATGTTGATTTCGGTGCGGGCTTTGCCCCGTATTTACGTGGAATTAATGCCTCTATGTATACACGAAAACCCTGGGAGATAAAACAGTACAACAGCATAGACAGCTTGGGTATAAACAATGTTGAAGACATGAAAACCCTGTTGTTTAACAAATCGCATGTAAGCGAATCTATATGTATAGATATTGACCACAATCTGCTGTCTGTTATGGCTTTTTTAATTGCCGGTGCTCAGGAAGAAGATATACTACCTGAGCTACTTTTGGGCACACTGAAATTTGACATATATAAGATTATAGAAGGCAATAGCACACCTGTTCCCACCTTGTTCAAAACTCTGTTTGATATTCTAGAATACAACGCATCTAACCTGCCTAATTTCTGTGAAGTGACGCTATCGGGTAGCGGATTACAGGAAGCAGGAACAAGTGTAGATGTGGAACTGGCGTATACACTTGCTTCCGGATTAGAATACATCCGGGCGGGTGTGGCATCCGGGCAAAAAGTAGACTACCTTGCCCAACACCTTAGTTTTTCATGGTCGGTGGGTATGGAATATTTCACTGAAGTAGCCAAAATGCGCGCAGCCCGAATGCTTTGGGCCAAGTTGATGAAACAGTTTGCCCCAAAAGATGAAAAATCGTTAGCCATGCGCATCCATAGCCAAACAAGTATTTCGAATCTTGCCGAAACCGATCCATACAACAATGTTGGGCGCATTTGTACCGAAGCATTTGCTGCTGCATTTGGCGGTAACCAATCGTTACAAACCTTTGCTTATGACGAGGCTACCGGACAACCGTCTGAAGTCGGTACTCAACTGGCTTACAATACGCAATTATTTTTACAGGAAGAAACCAAAATTACAAAAACGGTAGACCCCTGGGCCGGCAGTAACCATATAGAATCTTTAACCGATGAAATAACCCAGAATACCTGGAGGCTTATTGAAAAAATAGAAGCCTCAGGAGGTTTTTTAAAGCTTATAGAGGCGGGAATACCGCAACAGCGAGTAAGTGATGCTATAGCCATGAAAAAGGCTCAGAAAGAGAATGGAGAAGCTATTGTTGTAGGCGTAAACAAATACAAGTATATAAAAGATACACCTGCACCCTATACAAGTGGAGAAAACAAGCAGCCACAAGCCACCGATTTAAAGGAAAGGAATATTGATGCCTTGGAAAAAGCCCTAAATGCTATAGTACAAACGGCACAATCAGGGAACGTTAATCTATTGACATTGGTTATAGAAGCCGCCCGCAACGGAGCCACTACCGAAGAACTAAATAGTGCTATAAATAATTAGCCATGAAAATTGTTGATGACTACATAGCGCAATTTCCTGCCGAAACACAAGTATTATTACAACAGGTACGAACGGCTATAAGAGAAACCTGCCCAGAAGCCGAAGAAAGCATCAGCTATGCCATGCCTGCTTACAAATTACAAGGCAAGCCGCTGGTATATTTTGCAGGATATAAAAACCACATCGGGTTTTATGCTACGCCCACAGGCCATGAAGCCTTTAAAGAAGCGCTAAGCCGTTATAAACAGGGAAAAGGCTCAGTGCAATTTCCCATAACCGAACCGATGCCTCTGGAGCTTATAAAAGAGATTATGACCTTTAGATTAAACCATATTAAAAACCCCAAATAGGCCTTAACTTATTTGGGGTTTATTTATCTTATTCGGTAAGTGTAAACCTGTATACTATAGTTCCCACCTGTTTTTCAGGAGCAGAACTACTAGAATCAAACTTCGTATTCATCGCTGCAATTTTAGCCTGATCCAGTAAGCATTTGGCTGCATTTGTAGTACCCCTTGCCCCCGGACTTGCCGAAATTACTCGCCCGTCTTTATCTACAGATATTTCTACCACTACAGTACCCTGCTCGTTACAAGTATATCGCGGGGCTGGTTTTGTAAGCACTTTACGTCCGGCAAGCCTGTAGTTACCGTTTCCTGTACCTACACCGGCACCGTTACCGCCACCACTGCCACTTCCGCTGCCAGGGCCTGTACCGGTTCCGTTACCCGATCCGTTTCCGCCGCCGCTACCTCCGGAACCGTAATATCCGTTACTGTTACGATCGCCGTTTAGTTGGCCTTTATTACCACCCTGTGCATCATCGCCATCGCCACCGCTGTTACTGCCATTCAATAGGCTCGAAAGGGCATCATTTGTGGCCTTAGACGGTTTTGGAGTCTTTACCGGCTCAGGTTTAGGTTTTGTATCTTCCTTTTTAGGCGTTTTCTTTATGGGCTTGGTATTCACTACCGCCGGAGCATCGTCCAGGTCACTGGCCACGATTTCCTCCTCATCGGGTGTAGCTGCCTGTGTGCGTTGCGTTTTTTGGCTTACATCAAGTACTTCACTACGGAAATCGGCACCCGAACCTACATCGCTGTCCCCAAAGTTAACGGTAACACCACCGCCACCGCCGCCACCTTCAAGATCTACAAGGTCGGATTTTTCGGTATATTTAAAGATAAACAACGCCAGCAATAACAACAGGAATACGCCCGATGTAATGGCAAGCGAAATCTTCTCGTCCTGATTTAACTTTACTGACATAACCTTTTACTATTTAGTTGTTGCAATAGAAAACTTAAGCTTGTTCCTTTGCCCTATCTGTAATATATCTACCATATCCTGTACCTGCAAATCCTTCGGAAGCCGTACAATTACCACATTATCTTTAGTAGTTCCCAGCTTTGCCATAAGGGCTCCTTCAAGCTCCTCAGGCGCTACCTGCTGCTTGTCTATAAAATACTCCTTATCTGGCGTTACAGATATGGTAACGTGTGCCTTGTCAGTAGTTTTGTTAGACTCTGCCTTAGGCAAGCTAAGATCGATAACATTTGGGTTAGCCAGGGTAGATATAATAAGGAAGAACAGCAGCAAAAAGAACATGATATCGCTAAGCGCACTGGCCGCGATTTCTGCATGGAAGCGTTTGTTTCTCCTTACTCTCATTTACCTACAGTTATTATGTTTACAAATTTAATTACCGCTTTTTGTACGCGAAGTGCAAAACTGTCTATAGACATATTAAAGAAGTGATAGCCCGAATATGCTACAACACCTACAATAAGCCCCAGACCCGAACTGATCATTTTTTCATAAAGACCACCCGAGATAGAACCGATACTGATGTTCTCTGTAACCGAAATGGTGTAGAATATCTTGATTACCCCTGATATGGTACCAATGAAACCTAAAATAGGTGCTATACCGGCCACAAGACCCAGCCAGCCAAGTTTCTTTTCCATTAAGCCAATCTCTACATTGGTCTGCTTCTCCATCATACCTTCTATTTCGCTAAGCGGACGTCCTATAAGCGATATACCGCTTTCCAGGATATTACCAGAGGCTGTACCGGCACGCGCAGCTGCCATCTGGGCATTTTCTATTTTGCCCGATGTAAGATGCATACGCACTTCGTCTATAAGCTTGTCGCTATCCTTACTGGCTTTACTAATGTATAAAGCCCTTTCAATAATTACATAAAGCGTAAAGAACAAAAGCAGCAGAATGGGTGCTACCATTACCCCTCCCTTCATAAGCAGAGAAAAGTAATTAACTGATGTCTCAGGTGCAGCCGTTGTAGCTACGGCTGTAGAATCTGCTACTGCAGCAGGAATAGTGTCCTGCAATAAAAAAATTAGGTTTGTCATGTCCAATGTTTTGGTTTATGTAATCCTTCTAAAACTATGCCTTTTTATAATGTAATAACGGCTATATTTTTTTTTACGTATGCAAATAAATAAAAAACCTGCTTATTTGCATAAGCAGGTTTCATTTATTTTAACAGAAATATCTTAATTAGGCTACTTCGTCTGCTGACTGGTTGTGCCTTTTTTCGATAGCTTCTTTGTCTTCTTTAGAAACTGTATCAACAAGTACAGGAGTTGCAATGAACAGTGATGAGTAGGTACCTACAACAATACCGATAAGCATTGCAAATACAAAACCACGAATGGTATCGCCACCAAAGATAAACATGATACCAAGTACAAGAATCATGGTTAATGAGGTGTTTACTGTACGCGACATAGTAGTGTTAATAGATGCGTTTACAATGTGTTTAAACGAACCTTTTTCGTTACCTGCAATATATTCACGAATCCTGTCAAATACAATTACAGTATCGTTCATAGAGTAACCTATAACGGTAAGGATAGCCGCAATAAAGTGCTGGTCCATTTCCATGTGGAACGGCATGTATTTGTAAAGTAGCGAGTATAGACCCAGTACAAAAACAACGTCGTGCGCCACAGCAGCAATTGCACCAAGGCTGTACTGCCACTTACGGAAACTTACCATTAGGTAAATAAATACAATACCCATAGCACCAAGAACAGCCCAGTAAGAGTTAGTCTTAATATCATCAGCCACAGTAGCACCTACTTTAGTAGCCTGAAGGATACCAAGGGTTTTACCTTCGCTGGTGTTTACAAACTCATCCTCACTAATACCTTTAGGATAGTATTTTTTAAGTGATTCGTATAATTTACTGTTAACATCCTTATCTGCTTCAGCAGTGTTTTCGTCTACTTTGTATTTAGTAGTAATACGAAGCTGTTTATCGTTTCCGAATACTTTAACGTCTACGTTATCGTCAAATACATTTTTAGAACTAAGTTCTTCTTTAATTTGCTCTACAGGAGCTGCAGTTTCAAATTTCACCTGGAATGTACGTCCACCGGCAAAGTCGATACCTTGGTCAAGACCATTAAAGTAGAACGACACGCAGCTGATAACAACTACAGCAGATGAGAAGATGTATGTAAATTTCTTAGCACCAAGGAAATCAAAGTGGAAATTAGTAAACCAGTTTTTAGAAAGACCGGTTACAAACGTAAGCTCTTTACCTTTTTTCACATAGTGATCAAGGAACATCCTGGTGATGAATATTGACGTAAATAGTGAAGTAAAGATACCTATAAGTAGTGTAGTAGCGAAACCACGTACCGGACCTGTACCAAAAATAAACAGTACCAAACCTGTAATTACGTGAGTAACGTTAGCATCGATAATTGATGACATAGCACCCCTCCAGCTGAAAGAAGTTTTTACAGCTTCTTCAAGAGATTTTCCATGACGTATCTCTTCTTTAGCACGCTCATAGATAATAATGTTAGCATCTACCGCAGTACCTATAGTAAGTACGATACCTGCAATACCAGGAAGTGTAAGTACAGCACCAAAACTGGCAAGACAGCCAAACAGGAACAATACGTTTACTACAAGTGCAGCATTAGCAAACCAACCGGCACGGCCGTAGTATACAAGCATCCAAAGTGATACGATAAGTAAACCAGCGATTGATGAGTTAATACCGTTATCAATAGCTTCCTGACCCAGTGAAGGACCTACAATTTCAGACTGAACAATCTCAGCAGCAGCCGGTAGCTGACCTGCACGAAGAATGTTAGCTAAGTCTTTTGTTTCAGTTACATCAAAAGCACCTGAAATTTGAGAGTTACCACCAGAGATAGGACCTGTAGTAACACCCGGTGCAGAGTACACCACGTTATCAAGTGAAATTGCTATATAACCTTGCTCCCTGTATGCCTTACCGGTCATTTCTTCCCATTTCTGAGCACCACGAACGTTCATGGTCATAGAAACAGCAGGCTTACCGCTTTGGTCAAATGTATCGCTGGCACCGGTAATAACATTACCACCTAACGGAGCTATATTTTCTTTGTTACCTTTTAGCGCATAAAGCTCAAGGATACCTTTAGATTTTTTAACATCTTCCTTACCGTATACAAAATGCGCAAAACGGGCTTCAGCAGGAAGCAGGCTACGGATATCCGGCCTTTTTAGGTATTCTGATACTTTAGCAGTATCTTTTACAGATACTAAACCAAGTACAGGACCACCTTGTGAAAACTGTATTTTTTCAAGTAGTGGGTTTGTTCCCTTTGCTGGAGCAGCAGTATCTTTACTACCAAGAAGCTTAGAAAGCGAGTCGTTTTTAGTCTCGGCAGTTTCTGTAGCAGCAACTTTCTCAGTCTTTTTAAGCGCTTCGTTAGCGCTTACAAAGAAGCCCTGAAGATCCTGGATAGTAAACGTTTCCCAAAACTCAAGTTGGGCAGTACTTTGAAGTAGTTTTTTTACACGGTCTATATCTTTAGCGCCCGGTAGTTCTACCATGATACGGCCGGTTTCTCCAAGCCTTTGTATGTTTGGCTGTACCACACCGAATTTATCGATACGCTCGGCAAGTACACCGAAGGCACTGTCTATTGACTTACTCACTTTTTTAGCAACAACTTTCTGCACTTCGCTGTCAGTCATTGCTGTGTTTATCTCCTCACCCATTACCTTATTGGCAAATATCTCCGGTGAAGCAAGTTTTACGGTTCCGTTAGACTCTTTCTGGAATGCAATGAAAAAAGCATCAAGATAGCTCTGGTTACCTTGTCTTTCCCTTACAGCCCTGTCCAGCGCTTTGTTGAAAACGATGTTTTGAGAGTGGTTTGAAAGGGTTTTAAGGATGTCCTTAACAGAGATTTCAAGCATTACGTTGATACCACCTTCAAGGTCCAGACCTTTGTTGATTTGTTTATCCCTTACTTCGTCGTATGTGTAACCAAGATATACTACCGAATCCTTAATTGAATTCAGGTAGGCCACTTCCTTACCTGCATCACCTTTGGCAACAGCCTTGGCTTCTGCCTGGATGTTGTTTGACACAAACGTGAAGGAAAGCTGGTAAATACATACTAACCCTAAGAGGATTGCGAAAAATTGTACGAGTCCCTTATTCTGCATTATTACTTAAATTAATTATTCCATTTTTTAAAAAACGAGCAAATATATAATTTCAAAAATATTAAACCAATTTATTTGCAAATTATATCATAAAAAAAAGGGCTATTGTTGCAGCCCTAATAATATATGCTCTATGTTGTCTGCTGCATGTATAACAGCCATGCAAAAACTGTTGTATTACTATTTAATAAGGTAGTGCAGCGACACATTTGCATTTACAAACTTGCCAAAAGCCACAATACCCTGTAGGTCAAAATGTCCGAAATTGTACTTTGTAGAAACTTCTCCTATATAATTAGTACGTGTCTTATATATTTCATGCAGCCTTTGATTAAGCACTTGCTGAAGTGGCAAAATTTCCTCTATACTACCGGTAGGCCCGCTAACATTGTATTTTACATCACTTACATTGGTTATAAAGCTGCACATAAATTCTACATTACCAAATTCCTGAGACCCGCTGAGCTGAAACTGCCAGGTATCTACGCTACCATTTATGGTATTAATACCCAAAGTACCAAAATCAGTCTGCACATCAAGAAAACCAAAGGAAACATCTTCCCTGCCATAGCCCGCAAGCACAGCCAGGTTTATCTTTTGCCTGTTTAGTGTTTCAAAGTATTGACTGAAGTTATACTTAAGTCCTACACCATACACCTGGTATTCGCTTTTTTTCAACTTAACGCGTGTAGAATACTTTACCACGAGCTCCGTACCAAACGGCAACCCTACCGAACCCTGAAGATACGGATAAGCTACAACGTTCATATCCATACCCTGAGGGGTTTCAAGCCTCACCTGACTATCGCCAAGCTGACCGGTAAGATATACCTTATCATCATTACCTAAAGCCGTAGGCACCTGAGCCGAAGTACCCTCTTCAAGCTGGAAGAAAGAAAAATCACTATTGTGTATTACAAAGCTACGATCCTTGTGCGGAGTCATAAATACATTGGCATGTATCCCGAAAGACACATCCCATAATTCTGTTTTTTTTGGGGAAGAAATCCAGCCCGATGAAGCCTGGTATACGGCAGCATCAGTAGCCGGAGTTACGTACTTATCTGAGAAGAAAATAGCATCATCTATAAGATAATTAATCTGCTCTACGATTTGTGCGGGGTCGGTTTGTGAAAATGCCGCAGGGCCTGAACAAAGCATCAGGCCTGCGGCAAGTAATTTAAATATTTTAAAATCCGGCTTACGCATCAATTTTTGCATAAGCGGCATTTTTCTCAATAAATTCACGCCTTGGCGGCACTTCATCTCCCATTAGCATAGAGAAAATCCTGTCGGCCTCAGCCAGGCTGTCAATACTTACCTGGCGCAGGGTTCGGAATTCAGGATTCATGGTTGTTTCCCAAAGCTGCTCAGCGTTCATCTCACCAAGACCTTTGTATCGCTGTATGGTAGCACCACCGCCCATTCGCTCGTTAGCATCATCGCGTTGTGCTTCTGTCCACGCGTACTCCTTCTTATTACCTTTCTTAACAAGGTAAAGTGGCGGGGTAGCTATATATACGTGTCCATTTTCTATCAGCTCCTTCATAAAGCGGAAGAAGAACGTAAGTATCAATGTACTAATGTGACTACCGTCTACGTCGGCGTCACACATAATCACTACTTTATGGTAGCGCAGCTTATCAAGGTTCAGCGCTTTACTGTCCTCAGCTGTACCTATGGTTACACCAAGTGCGGTAAATATATTACGTATCTCCTCGTTTTCAAACACCTTATGGTGCATGGCTTTTTCTACGTTAAGGATTTTACCCCTTAGCGGCATAATAGCCTGGAAAGCCCTGTCGCGACCTTGCTTTGCAGTTCCACCTGCCGAGTCACCCTCTACAAGGAATACCTCACATTTTGCAGGATCCTGCTCAGAACAGTCACTTAGTTTACCCGGAAGTCCGCCACCGCCCATAACGGTTTTACGCTGCACCATTTCGCGGGCTTTTTTAGCCGCGTGGCGCGCCTGTGCCGCAAGGATTACCTTTTGCACTATAGTACGGGCATCGTTAGGATTTTCCTCAAGGTAGTTTTCCAGCATTTCGCTTACCGCCTGGCTCACCGGGGCTACAACCTCACGGTTACCCAGCTTGGTTTTGGTTTGCCCCTCAAACTGAGGTTCAGCTACCTTAACCGAGATAATAGCAGTAAGGCCTTCACGGAAGTCATCACCCGAAATCTCGAATTTCAGTTTCTCAAGCAGGCCTGAGTTATCGGCATATTTTTTAAGGGTATTGGTAAGCCCCCTACGGAAACCCGAAAGGTGCGTACCTCCTTCATGCGTATTAATATTGTTTACGTAAGAGAAGATATTCTCGCTGTAGCTGGTATTGTATATAAGCGCCACCTCTACAGGGATTTCGCCCTTATCACTCTCCATGCTTATTACATGGGCAATGATAGGCTCACGGTTACCATCCAGGAACTTAACAAATTCCTTAAGACCTTCACTTGAGTGGAACGTCTCAGAAAGGAAAGAACCGTCTTCTTTAACCTCGCGTTTATCAGTAAGGGTAATACTGATACCTTTATTAAGGTATGAAAGCTCGCGCATACGTGCAGCAAGCGTATCATAAGAATATTCTAAGGTTTGGGTAAAAATAGTACCATCCGGCTTAAAGGTTTGTGTAGTACCCCTTTTATCGGTTTCGCCAATTTGCCTTACCGGATAAATGGATTTACCTTTCTCATATTCCTGCTCGTAAACCTTACCATCGCGGAAAACCGTAGAATGCATGTGATCTGATAGTGCATTTACTACCGATACACCCACACCGTGAAGACCACCCGACACTTTATATGAGTCTTTATCAAATTTACCACCGGCACCAATTTTGGTCATTACCACCTCTAGCGCAGATACACCTTCTTTTTTGTGTATATCTACCGGAATACCACGGCCGTTGTCTTCTACAGTAATAGAATTATCTTCATTTATTGTAACAGAAATAGTATCACAATAACCGGCAAGTGCCTCATCTATAGAGTTATCTACAACCTCATACACAAGATGGTGAAGACCGCGCGGACCAACATCTCCAATATACATTGACGGACGCATCCTTACGTGTTCCATCCCCTCAAGGGCCTGGATACTGTCTGCCGAATAATTGTTTTTCTTTGCTTCTTCGCTCATAAATTTATGTCCTTTGCAAAATTTTCAGTTTAACGAACAAATATAAGGAAACGCGACAGATAATGCTACAAATGGCTTCTAATTAGCTTTTAAGTTATTAACAATTTATTAAAAAATACTTTTTTACAACACAAAGTTCAGTATTTACCCATTTACAAAAAAAAGGGCGCCCTGCTTCGCAGCGGGCGCCTCCACAAACAAACAAACTAAATTCCAAAAACCTGAAATTAAACTACTATCTTCTGTTGCGCTATGGCAGTATCGGCTTGTACGTGCGCGGCATTGGCACGACCACTCGGGTCGGTGTTCGCCTGCCACTTCGGTATCCATTTCCTTACGGTTTGCGCAGCGCTCACCTGCGGGAAATGCTTATGGAATACACTACGGTAATAATACGCTTCCTTAGTAGCCGGGGTATTATACGGGAATCTTTCAGCCGCACTTGCCAGCTCCTCGTCTGTTACCAAACCTGAGCAATATTCTATAAGTGTATCAATCCAGTTATACCCCACCCCATCGCTAAACTGCTCCTTCTGCCTCCACAGCACACTGTCTGGTAGGTAAGGCTGCTCCGGGGTATCAAATGCTTTCCTTAAAATATATTTTTCAATGCCATCGTACGTCTTTGGCTGTTTTTCTTCCGGTTTAATTTTTATGGCAAGTTCCAGGAACTTTTTATCCAGGAACGGCACCCTTGCTTCAAGGCCGTGTGCCATAGTACTTTTATCGGCACGCAGCAGGTCGGCTGTAAACAGCTTTTGCACCCTGTCCATGGTTTCGCGCTGGAAATCCTCTGCCGAAGGCGCATTGCGGAAATACAGGTAACCGCCAAATATTTCGTCAGCACCCTCTCCGCTAAGCACTACCTTAATACCCTTTTCGGTAATGGCCTTACTCAGGAAGTACATAGGTGTACTGGCACGCACCGATGTAACATCATACGTTTCCAGGTGCCATATAAGCTTATCCAGTATTTCTATGCCCTGCTCTATGGTAAAGTGCACCTCATGGTGTTCTGTACCCAGGAATTCGGCCACTGCACGTGCCGCAACAGCATCGGGCGCAGCGGCATCAAGCCCTATAGAGAATGAATGCAGTGGCTTACCCATCTTCTTCATGGCCCTCGCCGCGATAGACGACGTAAGCGAAGAATCAAGTCCGCCCGAAAGCAGCACCCCGATAGGCACATCACTCATCAGCCTTTTCTCTACTGCCTGTGTAAGCGTTTCGCGAATGGCAGCATAATCTACCGGCTCCACCGCTTTGGTTATATCTTCCCATTGTGGCTTGTAATATTTTACAAAACCTGTCTTTGGCGTATAATAATGCCCCGGAGGGAAAGTTGAAAACGTTTGGCACTGATCGGCAATCGACTTCATTTCGCTTGAGAAATACATCCTCCCTCTGTCATCAATCCCGTAGTACAGCGGCTTTACACCCAGTGGGTCGCGGCCTGCAATGAAATCATCACCATCTATCACCACAAACCCGAAGATACCATCCAGCAGGTGGCAAAAATCATATCCAAACTCCTCATACAGGTGAACGATAACCTCAGAATCGGATGTAGTGCGGAACGTGTGCCCTTTCAGTTCATTCTCACGCAGCGCCTTGTGGTTGTATATCTCGCCATTGTGTACCATCCATGCATCTTTTGTACCCTGTATCGGCTGCTTGCCGGTACTAAGGTCAATGATAGAAAGACGCTCATGGCTCAGGATGTGGCCTTTTTCCGTTACATGCAAATCACTTTCATCCGGCCCGCGGTGCGACATCCTTTTAGATAACTGCTTTACCAGCGCTTCGTCTTTTCCTTTTCCTATAATTGATAATATTCCGCACATACTCCTCGTCTGTTAAAGTTCCATGTTAAAAACCAGTATTTGGTTTATTTCAACAAGACAAAGTTGCATTTTAGGTTTCAATTTTAAAACACTAAAACATTATCTTGTTTACATTTTAAACTTTTCAACCCAATATTACATTAATCTATAAGCAAAGTAGGCTTTTAGGGCACTGCCAAATTACAATCCATAAAAAAACCACCCCGAAGGATGGCTTTGTTTACTGTATATATTCTATGGTGTATCTTGTGCCGTTTACCTCAAATGCATCACCTACCCCTTTGCCCAGCATGGCAGTACCCAGTGGCGACTGTGGCGAGAGCGCTATTACCGTAACCCCTTCTACTGTTATTTTTGGCAAAGCAGTGCTTACAAACAGGTGGTGTGTATTGGCCTTTACCACGCTACCCAGCACCACCCTTTCGTTTACAGCATCCGGGTTTATTTTATCGAGCAAAGCTTTCTGTTCTAAGAACTCCGCTATTTTATGGTTGAGTTTTTCCTGTTCAATATGCATCATGCTCAGGGCAGTTTCGTGCTTATCCCCTGCCGAGCCTTTTGCATCGTTAGCGGCGCCTTCGGTCAGGGAGGCAACCATATCACGGAAAGCATCGAGTTTATCCTCCACCTGCTGTTTGTAGTATGAAAGTATTTTATGTTTTAAAGAATCCATTGAAAGATTTAATGATTGAAAATTGAAAGATTTTGGGCGGATGTAAAAGTAAAAAAGATTCTTCATTGTGAACCAAAGTCCAAACGAAGAATCTTCTATATAGATACCGAATGTTTAAATGTTTAAACCATTCAATTTTTCAATCTCATAAATTAAACTTATACGTTGCCCCCAGTAAAAACTGGAATCCCTGTACCTGGTAGTTTTGCCACCTCTGGTAGTTTTGGTTCGCTATGTTGTTCAGCTTTACAAAACCGGTAAGGCGGTCGCTGTACTTATAACTTACGTGGGCATTAGCATCAAAATAGCTTTTTAAGGTTACTACTTCTGAAGTATAAAAAGCCGTATCATCTACACTTGCTATCCACTTAACATCTTTACGGTCACCCACAAAGAACAGGTTAGTACCCGCATTCCATTTTTCATTAATGTCTATATCCAGGGTAGCACCTACTTTTATAGACGGCATGTTCCAGGCTTCGGCAAGGTCGGTGCTGTAGCCATAGTAAGTTCCGTTAATACCCGCCGTAACTGTATTAGAAAAATCGGCCTTCAACTCACCAAAGAAGCTGAATGTTTTCAGGTTACTGTACACCAGTCCAAACGAATTGCCATACTGGTAGCCAAAATAATCAGCAGCCGGGGCAAGCCCAAGCGGGTTATTAGACAAGAAAAACGCCTTATCATCTTCACTCAGGTACGATGCCCTTAAATTATAACTAACCGGGCTGGCCAACTTACCTTTTAAGCCCAGGTACAGGTCGTACTGCTGGTTTGTAGGAGTTACAGGCGTTAACGTAGGCGATACAAATGGGTTTTGACCCACAAAATCAGCATACGAGTTTTGTTTCAGCCCGCCCTCGGCACCGGCGTACACCACCATAAGGTCGCCTACCAGCTTGTGCGAGGCTTTAATCTGCGGGTAAATAAAGAACTTGTTATCGCTGGCACCATTCTGCTTGCCTATGCTGTAAAACACCCCTGCCCCAAACTGCACCGAAGTATCAGCACGCTGGTACAGTATGCTTGGCTGTATACCAAGGTTGAATACAGAATAGCTCAAATCGGTTACACCTGTATAATCCTTTGCAAAATCACCGCCTACATAATCGGCCACGACACCCACTTTTACTTTCTCCTTACCTATTTTCACATCGAAATCAGGCGTGATGAAAAAGCGATTCTCTGCCGAATCAAAGCCATCCCAAAAGCGTTTGTACTGTATCTGCGCCTCATGGAAAAAACTGTTGCGTGCCGAAAATTGCGCACCTGCATATACCGTATTATACGTTTGCTTAGGGTCTATACTGTTTATAAGGGTTTCGTCAAACGAAGTATAGTCCAGACCATACCAGTTGTACACCTGCCTTTGGTAACCCAGGTCGGTTTTCCATGTATACTCCTTTTGGCGGTTACCATAAGTAAGATCGAGCCCGTTAGTACTAAAATTATTATCCAGCGCTACCCCGTCTATATTACCCTGAGACGAAAGGTGCCTTAACAAGGCCGCAACATACTGCGTATCGTCCAGGTTATGGGTTACAAATGCCTCTCCGTTTATGGTACCGTAGTTACCCGCAGCAAGCGTTACGTAGTTACTAAAGTATTTTTTACGTTCCTCGCGGTCTACGGTTGCAGCTTTCCCTTTGGCAGGAGAAAAAGTAGAAGCTACCGGATAAGAGAAAATATTATACTTTATCTCCTCTTTTTTGGTATTCTCATCGTCTTCTATAACGGGAGTTTCTTTTACTTTAAAGGCATCAGATATGGTGGGCGTATACGGCTTAACCACGTTTACTACCTCGGTACCTATATTTTCATCCTTCTTCTGTGCCAAAGCCGACTGTATACCAGCGAAGGCAGTAATCATTGCTATTTTATATAGTGTCTTCATGGCGAATAGTCGAAATTAGTTTTTGATGGATGAGTTCCTTTGTGCTTCTTTTCCTTTAATAGTATCCAGCTCGGCCTGAGCTTCCTGCACCACATCCGGGAACGAGGTAAAATTCTTCACCACACTCTCTAATATATAGGTAGCCTGGTAGCTGTCCTTAAGCCCGTAGAAGTTCTTAGCCATAACGATAAGCCCTTTGGCACCAAAGTACTTGTACCCCGAATAGTCCTTGCTTAGCTTTTGCACCACCTTGTTACTATCCTCATACTTGCCGTCTTTATTTTTAAAGTAAGCATCGTAGTACAACGCCTCAGCAGCAAGTTCGCCTTTGGCTATGGTAAGCAGCTTGGCATACGCTGTACGTGCCTTAGCTTCATCATTGGTTTTTATAGCCGAACGCGCTACAATAATTTGTGCATCGCTTTTTACGCGGTCTTCGGTTTTGCTGTTTGCCAATACCTTATCGGCATAAATCACGGCATTACCATAATCTTTACTGTCGTAATAGCACTTCATCAGGTTGCTTTGTGCAAAGGTGGTATTCTGCGGATAGTCGGCTTCGGTTTCCAACCTTTTCAGTACCGGGATGGCCTTTTCGCAGTTGCCCGCTTTAAGGTGCACCTGCGACAGCCTTGCCAGTGCCTGCTCTGTAAATTCATTACGAGGGACAACTATCACATATTCATAATGCGGCACCGAGTTACTTTCCAGCCCTTCGGCAAAGTACGACTGTGCCAGGTAGAAGTTAGCCTTAAGTGCCGAAGCGCCGTTAGGGAACTTGCTCACATAACTGCTCAATGACGAAATAGCCTGCTTGGTATTGTTTTGCAGGTACTGCTTTTCGGCAGCTTCAAAGGCAGTGTTATCCAGGTCACTGTCGGTTACATCTACAAAGTCGAGTGTTTTTACCCAGGCAGCATACTCATCTGTACGGCCGTTGTCTACATAAATGTTACGTGCCGTTTGTACTGCCTCTACCGATTCCGGTGTATTCGGGAAATTGGCTACCACTTCCTTAAACTTGGCAAGGGCCTTTTCATCCTGTTCAGAGTTATAGTAGATAAGCGCCTCGCGCATCAGTGCTTTACTTACGTAGCTGCTGTTTTTGTATTCGGCAATCAGGCGGTCATAAGACTGTATGGCCTTAGTATTCTGTTTTTCGGTTACGTAGGTGTTACCCAGTTCATACAATGCATCATCAGCATACTTAGATTTCGGAAAACGCGCTATAAAACTGGTTAGGTCGTCTATCTTCTTCTCGTTGCGCGCTACAAAACCGTAGCTCAACGCCTTTTGGAACAAAGCATAATCGGCATCTATACCGTTCATTTCTATGGCTTTGTTATAGGCTTCCATAGCAGGCCAGTATTTGGCACTTACAAACTGGCTGTCGCCAAGGCGCAGGTAAGCATCGTTCAGCCTAAGCTTATCGTCTTTAGCCCCTGCTACATAATCGCCAAAGTACTTGGCTGCCTGGTCGTATTCCTTCAGCTTAAAGTACGTATAGGCAATGTTATAATTGATGTTCTTATACTCCGGTGTAGCCTTAGCTTCGCTGCTGCCCATAAACTGCTTAAAGCTTATCAGCGCATCGTTATACTGGTCCAGTACATACTGGGTCTCACCCTGCCAAAAGGTGGCACGCGCGGTAATGCGAGGATCACGTGGCTCGGCAATCGACTTTTTAAAGAGTGCCAATGCCTGCTGGTAACCGCCATCGGTATACAGTTCCATACCACGATAGAACGTAACTTTTTGGTAGGCAGCCCTGTTCTCCGGCGACTTGTTCTTTTCCAGAAGCGAAAGCGCCTCGGTATAGTTTTTAGAGGTAATGTATGAGTCGATTTGCAACTCCTGTATCTCCTTTTTAAACGGAGAGGCAGGATATTTTTCAATGAAACCGCCCAATACTTCCGGTACGCTTTGGTAAGGATTGCCTATATCATAGCTCAGTTTAGCGTAGTTCAGTGCGGCATCCTCCTGAATTTTTGGTTCAAAGGTCATTTCGCTGGCGTTCTTAAACGCGTTCAGCGCTTCCTGCTTCTTCCCTACTTTCAGGTAGCTTTCGCCCAAGTGGTAGTACGCATTTTGGGCAATGGCATCGTTACCGCCTACAATCTTGTTGAATTCGGTAATCGCCCTTTCATAATCGCCCTGCTTGTAGTAGGCATAACCAAGCTGATAGAAATCGGTATTGCTCCACTTGCCTTTTTCACCTTTATAATCTTTAAGATATGGTATGGCTTTATCATACTGACCAAGGTTAAAATAACTTTCTCCTATAATCTTCGAAAGTTGGCTTTTTTCGTTAGCATCGCTCTTTGGCAATTGTGGCACACCTACTTCAATGGCTTTTTTAAAGTTACCTTCCTTAAAGGCCATATCTGCCTGGAAGTAACTCATTTTTTCGCTGTACTTCTCCTTGTCGTCTACCTGCTCAAAATAGGCATTGGCTTTTTTGTAATCGTCACCTTCATAGGCCAGGAAGCCCAGGTAGTATTTGGCCTGCGAGCCATATTTTTTAGACTCCTTAACCTTTTGCAGGTATTTCTCGGCCTCTTTTTTATCACCATTGGTAAAATAGCTGTACCCCTTCTGAAAGTTGTAACGCTCCCTGTCTGTAACAGACATGTTGCTTTCGTCTACCTTGTCATAATATTCCATAGCCAGCTTATAGCTGCCATGGTTAAAATGGTAGTCGGCCATATCTATATATGCCTGGTTTTGGCGTGGGCTTACCGGGTAGCCTTCCACAAAATCCTGCATCAGTACATCAGCATTTTTCTGGTTTAGCTTTATGGCGCACTCGGCTATATAAAAAGCACAATCCGCCTGAACGTCGGTATCGTCGTTGTCGTGCTTTGTCTTTTCAAAAAGGATTTGTGCAGCCTGAAACTGCTGGTCGTCATAGAGGCTAACGGCCCTATCGAAGTCCTTTAGCTGGTGGGTGTAAATGGTAGACTGCTGTGCCGAAAGGCTTAACCCCGAAAAGGGTACAGAAAGCAGCAATAGCCTGTGGAGTCTGCGCATGATTTAGTGTTTTATGTAGGTTTCAAATATACCAATTCTTACATAAACTAACGGGCAGGTTTTGGGTTTTAGTATGTAAGTAATCTATCCGCATCGAGAATAACGAATCATTAAAACAACGTATTTACAATACTTAGGCACCCGAAAGCGTTAGTCTTTAAACACAAACTTTAACCCAAAATTAACCATATTGCTGAGGCTGTTGTAAGCAAAATAAATTTTGAAAACGGCAGTTTATTATTACTTTTACACATCAAAACATAAAAAACACCATGTCGCAGCCTATATTATCGCTAAAAAATGCAACCATATATCAGGAAAACAATGCCGTACTTACCGATATTGACCTTGATGTAACTCGTGGTGAGTTTATATACATCATCGGGAAAACCGGAACAGGTAAGAGTTCGCTTATGAAAACCCTGTACGGCGACCTGAAGCTGCAAAAAGGCGAAGGCGAATTTGTAGGTTATGAACTGGGCAAACTTAAAGAACGTGACATACCATACCTGAGAAGGAAAATAGGTATTATTTTCCAGGACTTTAAGCTGCTACCCGACCGCAGCGTACACGAAAACATGCTGTTTGTACTGAAAGCCACCGGATGGAAGGAAAAAACCGAAATGGAGGTAAAAATAGCCGAAGTGCTGGACAAGGTGGGCATGAAACAGGCACTGGGTAAAATGCCGCACCAACTTTCGGGTGGTGAGCAGCAACGTATAGCCGTAGCACGCGCCCTGCTGAATGACCCTGAGGTAATACTTGCCGACGAACCTACCGGTAACCTGGACCCGCAAACCAGTGTGGAGGTAATGCAACTGCTGCGCCAGATAAACCAGCTGGGGAAAACCATTATTATGGCTACGCACGACTATGCCCTGATTATGAAGTTCCCGGCCAAAACCCTGAAGTGCGACGAAGGTACCCTGTTTGAAGTAGTACAGCGCACCGTATAAACTTCGCTAATGCTGCAAAGGCTCCATAAAACGATAATCACATACCCGGTATATGCCATAGTGGCCGTATGCCTTTTGGTACGTTTAATCATTGCCTTTATATACCGCGATGTTACCCTGTTCCCAGATTCGGGAGATTATATAGCCCTTGCCGATATCCTTTCGCACGGCCGTCTTAATGGCTATACAGGTGAGCGTACTCCCGGTTACCCCCTGCTTATAAGTTTACTTGGCAACAGCCAGCCACTTGTAGTAGCAATACAATTGCTTTCAGGCATAGTAACTGCACTTTATACATACAAAACCTTACAACTCATTGGCTTTACAAAAGCCACAGCTACATATACAGCCATAATATTAAACTGTCTGCTGCATCTGGTTTTTAATGAGTTTTGCATCCTTACCGAAAGCCTTACACTGCTGATGCTTACCCTGGCATTTTATCATTTTTTAAAGTTGTTCTTAAACGGCAGTACAAACGTTTGGCAGATAGTGCTTATAACATTCTTTACAGCATACCTTACGTTTATAAAACCGTTTTATGCCTTTATTCCTTTTGTATTTTACGGCATGTATGTGCTTAAAAATTTCTCTTTCAGGAATGTTATAAATCCAATAGTATTACCTGTGCTGGCTTCGCTGACAATATTTTTTGGGTGGAGTTACGTGAATAAAGTTAATACCGGATACTTTGTATCTACTACTTATTACGGCCTGAACCTCGCACAAAACTGCGTGTACTTTGCAGAAAACGTACCGGATGAGTATAAAGAAATAGGGCTTATATATGCTAAACACCGTGACATAGCTTTAAAAGAAAACAAGGATGTAGCCATGAGCATTTGGTTTGCATACGAGGACCTTAAGCAATATACCGGACTAAAACCCGCCGCACTCAACGATTTGTTAGGTAAATACGCCAAAGCCGCCATTAGCCAAAACAAAGATGCTTATGCCAAACAGGTTTTCACCTCATGGATAAAATTCTGGGGTACTGATATGTTTTGGAACTATGGTGATTTTTACTGTTCCTGGGGAAGAAAACCATTACTTGTATTATGGTACTGTACCAAATGGCTGGTAATTGCGTTGAAAGCAATATTTGTATTGTTTACCCCGTATTATTTTTTTCAATATTTGAAAACCCGAAAGATTGATAAACAACTACTTATTTACGCTTTAGTATTTGCAGCTTCAGTACTCCAGGCCATTATAACCTTCGGCACCAACTCGCGCTACTCATTCCCATTTGAGACGCTTATATTTACATCATTACTCCTTACTATCGGCAGATTCACAGGCAATAAACTTTTAAACCAGCCCAAACCATGATTTCTGTACTGATACCCGCATACAATTACGATGTTTCGGCACTGGTACAGCAGGTATATGCACAGTTACAAGATGCTAATATAGCATTTGAAATTATTGTATGTGATGATGCTTCAACAACAGGCGTACTTCAGGATGCTTTTTTGGCTTCATACCCGAAGTTGCGCTATCTGAGAAACGATACCAACTTGGGCCGTACACTAACCCGCAAAAAGCTGGCAGAAACAGCCCGGTATAATAACCTACTGTTTCTTGATGCAGATGTTATCCCCGTTAGTAATGATTTTATTACCGCTTACCTGCCTTATGCAGATAAAGACATGGCCGTTTTTGGAGGATATGCGTACAAAAAAGATATTGATGTACAAGGCAAAGAGCTACGTGTAAAATTTGGCCGCAAGCGAGAAGAAATTCCGGCAGATGTTCGGAATCATAAACCCTACAGCGTAGTGTTTTCGGGTAATTTTTTAATTTCGAAAGCACTTTTCAATGAAAACAATTATCCGGCCGATGATAACTTTTACGGTATGGACCTGTACTTTGGTTATAGCCTGTATAAAAATCATGTAAAGGTTTTACATATAGATAACCCTATTTATCATCTTGGTTTGGAAAGCAACGAGGTGTTTTTCAGAAAAAGCATGGAAGCTGTGGAAAATCGTAAAGCGCTTTTACAGAATTACCCCGAAATAGCGGAAACTAATGGTATGTTAAAACAGTATACTCGATTGAAAAAGTGGAAACTGAAAGTGATTGCAGCATTTGGTTTCCAAATATTTGCACCACTGATGAAAAAAATGATTTTTGCTAAAAACCCCAATCTTTTAGTATTTGATCTGTACAGGCTTGGGTATTTATGCTCCCTTGATTAACGATTTAAACAGTTTATCCCATTGCGCCATTATCGTTTCAATATCATAACGGGAAGCCGTTTCTTTTGCCGCGACACCCAATTTTTTCCTCAATTCATGGTCTTGCATAAGTTGCTCCAGTCGGTTTACAAAAGTATCTTCATCACCATCAGGAATTAGAAAGCCATTTTCACCATCCCTTATTATGGTCCGTGGACCTGAAGGGCAATCATAAGCTACACACGGCACTCCACATGCCATAGCCTCTATAAGCACCATACCAAAGGGTTCACTGTATGATGTCATAATACTTAATGCGGCATTTAGGTACTCGTGTTCAATATCTTTTACAGGCTCTTTAAAAACAATGTTTTTAAGTTGTAAAGAAGTTGCCATTTCCTTAAGGCTATGGTCTGGGTTATCTGTACCAAAAATTTCAAGTACCCAATCAGGATGAATTTGGGCTACACGCTTCCATAAAGTAAACATCCGCTCATATCCCTTCTGTGGCGCATGCCTGCCCATAACCACAATCTTTTTATTAACCAAACTATTATCCAAGCTGTTGTGAAACCATAAAGGATTTGGCAATACCATGCCATTTGTTAGCCCCCACTCTGCCACACCGTTTTCGGTAGGTGCTACAAACTTCGTGTACTCTCCTAAGCGTTTTTTAAACAAGACAAGAATTGGTTTTTGAAATAACCTGGTTATTATATTTTTGCCAATCTCATCCTCTATAAGTGCTTTAGAAGCATGCATTTCATAGACCACAGGCATCCCAAGAGGGATAACATTCTTCAGGAAAAAACTTTTAAGCCCGTTATCGCACACTACAACTGCATCGGGCTGTACATCGCTTACATTTTTTGCTATTGCTTTGCGATACGCAAAAAAATACGACAACGGATTGCCTGATTGCGGTAAAATATGCTTTATAGCGATACTTTCCGGCATCGGAAAAAGAATAGGTTGGGTATCAGGATTAGTAACCAGTATGGTAACATCATAGCCCTTTTTCTTGGCAAGGTAACCGGCTTTAAGCAGCAAAATCCTTTGCAGTCCGCCCGCCCCGCCCAGCCTGGGTACTATGTATAGCAGTTTCATCTTTTTGTAGCGATAAATTCGTCGTAGTCCCTTATATAATCACCTTCATCATACACATCTTCAGCAATAACAAGGCACACCGCCCCTGATGAAAAGTTTTGCAGCTCGCGCCACAGCCCTTCTACCACATACAACCCTACCGAAGGTTTATTAAGTGTAAATGACTTGCGTTGATTACCATCATCAAGCACCACATCAAAACTGCCACTAAGTGCTATAAGGATTTGTTTTTGTCCGATGTGTGCATGCCCGCCGCGCTCGGCACCACTGGGCACATCAAAAAGGTAATACACCCTCTTAAAACTGTAAGGCACTATACCTTCCTGTATAAAAGCAAGGTTACCTCGGTAATCGTGTATTACCGGAAAGTCAATATATTGTATATCGTTTAGTGTAGTTTTACTCATATCGCAGTAAAGCCTTCCTGCCTTTATATGCTGCTTTTAATGCTACAGCTACCTGGCTCAGGCTTAATTTTTTGTTCTTTATTTCAAAAGCTATTTTTATAAATGTCCAAGTCAGCCATGCTGTGCCAAATAATGCTGTAAACAATGCTCCTTGTACATAATACTTTTCAGATACGCTCACTCTCTTATGTGTATCTTCAGCTGGGTGTTGTACAATAAATTCCGGTTCAGCTAATATGGTCAGTCCCTTTTTGTGTAATGCATTTACAAACACAGCCTCCTCCCCCATAGTAAATGTACTGCCTAATCCGAAACGCCTGTCAAATTCCACCCCGGCCTGCTTTACTAATGGGAGGTTAACCACCATTTCTATAGACATAACCGAAAGCCGTTGTAACTGAGACAATGAATGGTGTTTTGCTACCGGATAATTCTTATATGCCTTGCCGTTTCCATCTTCAGCCCTAAACACCATTAACGCTGTATGAGGCTGTTCATTATAGGCATTTACTATTTTTTGTGCAAAGTCCTTTCTAAAAACCACATCGTCATCGGCTATGACACATAGTTTTCCTAATGCGTGCTGTAATGCCTGGTTACGGCTGTTAGACAATCCCCTTTCAGCAGAATTAACAACCTTTACATTCGGGTAGGAAGATACTAACTCCCTTTCGGCATCAGTTTGGTTTATAACCAGAATGTTGTAATCAGAAAAACTGCCTCCGGGAAACATTCCTTCTAAAAAAACAAGGCTGTCCCTGTACATGGTAGATACCAAAATTTCAACATCCTGCAATGTAAACACGTCGGCCAAATTATTTTATCTTTACAGCAAATATAAAAAAATACAGGCACTGCCGAATGAAAATACTTTTAATAGGTGAATACAGCGGGTTGCACAATACACTGGCAGAAGGCCTGGCTAAACTGGGCCATGAAGCTGTAATTATAAGCAGTGGCGATGGATTTAAGAAATACGCCACTAATTATTCATTTGGAGCCAGCTGGTTCAGGAAACCTTTATTACATAAGGCAAACAAAGGGTTTATAAAATTTTTCGGTACTGATCTAAGCCGCATGGAGCAGGCATGGCATTTTTACAGGTTGTTACCAAAACTAAAGGGCTTTAACCATATCCAGCTCATAAATAGTGATGCCCTGGAAACAGCACCATGGCTGGCAAAACTGTTACTGGAAAAGCTATTAAAGCAAAATAACTGTACCATAAGCCTGCTGGTATGTGGCGATGAAACTCCGGTTATAGCATACGCGTTATCTGGTAAACTAAAGTACTCTATACTTACACCCTACCTAAACGATACCAGCCTGAAAAAACAGTTTAGTTATTCACTGAAATATATTGAAAAAGGCCACAGGCAACTTTTTAACTGGATTGTTTTACGAGCGCAGAGTATTATAACGTCTGACCTTGATTATGAAATACCCATGCAGGCTATGGGCTATACGACTCATTTTATAGCTAATCCTGTTAATACCGATAAGATTACCCCTAACCAGCCTGAAGTTAAGGATAAGGTGATTATATTTTTAGGGATAAACAGGCTGAGTTACGTAAAGAAAGGGATCACTTTTTTTGAACAGGCTTTGGAACAAATCCGGAAAAAATATGCTGATAAAGTTGAAATTATAGTTACCGAAAACGTGCCGTACCAGGAGTATATAAACCTGTATAACCGCGCCCATATTTTACTGGACCAGGTGTATGCGTATGATCAGGGATACAACGCCCTGGAAGCCATGGCAAAAGGCAAAGTGGTTTTTACCGGTGCCGAAACCGAATTTTATGCTCACTACAACTTAACCGAACCTGTAAACATTAATGCACTGCCTAATGTAGATTCCTTGGTTACAAGCCTTAGTTACCTCATAGAAAATCCTGCTGAAATTACCGCGATAGGCAAAAGAGCAAAAGATTTTATAGAACAGGAACACAACTATGTAAAAGTAGCAGAGAAATATGTTAGTGTGTGGACGGAGCAGTCAACAAGGTAGTAAGCGTACTGTCTACAATTACCGAACATTTTTTTGCTCCCACACTATTCAAATGGTCTACGTCGTAAAAATCGGTGTTAGAGAAACGTTTGTCTTCAAACAGGTAAAGGTATTTTACGTTATCAAAGCGTTCCATTCTATGACAAACTTCTTGTATCTTTCTCAGGCGCGCAGCATCGGCATAAGCCCTATAATGGTCTGATACCGGCATAGTAACCAGTAATACCTTAATACCTTTTTGTTTTGCCGATGTTATCAGTTGCTCCAGTAATAGCGTATTTTCTTTTAGCACTACATCTTTCGTCGTGTGCTTTTCTACAATTACCTCACCCATGTGCGGATTGCTAAACTCAGTACTGGTACCATAGTGCATGGCGGCACCATTACCTGCACACTCAGCCAAAGTACCTTTGGCTCGGTACATTTTAATATTCTCCTGTGTAAGGTTAAAACGTACCGAAAGTGCAAGGCTATAATTTTGAGGGTTTAATGAATTTATACCGGGTACATCAAGCTTGTAAAAATGCCTGTAAAAATAACGCCTCCACATTAGTTCGGGGTCGTCTACAGGGCGCTCACCCAATGTAAAATAATCAACCAGCAACACCAAGGCTTTCACATCTTTATTTTTACTGATATATTGATCAAAAATCAGTTTATCAATGAGTAATGGCTGACTTATATTGCTGGCGTTATATGCATTATTTTTCATATATTCAGGATGCAGACCGTAAAAAGCATGTGAATTCCCTAACAGGTACACCTCAGCATTATTGTATTCTATGAGTCCCTTGTATTTTTCAGAATAATTGTTTGGCACAAAGCGGTACATACACTCTATAGCCCCCCATAGCAGTATGAATGGTAATAAAAAAAGGGTCGATTTTCTTAAAAACTTTTTCATGCTAAAATTGGAAATAAATAAACTGCGCCTCGTATTCCATAAACAACAAAACAACTACAATTAAAGCGTAGTATACTCCTATCCGTGCATATGCAGGCATAATCTTATGCAATGAAGCCAAAGGATATTCATCCCTGCGACCCAGCCAGTCGACAACTATAAAAGCAGCTATAATTACCAATAGTTTTTTTGGTAAAAACTCAGGCATAGAAAACAACGATGCCGAAAAAATTCCTTTTAAAATTGTTACTGCCTGTGTAAAGCTTTCTGCCCGAAAAAACACCCACGCAAAACAAACCTGTGCAAATGTAAACACTATACTGCCAAGGTTTTGTAATTGCGGTACACTGCCTACTGATGCCCGGTTTCTGTTCATAAGCAATAATGTTATAAAAAGGCAGGCATGCACAAAACCCCATATTATGTAGGTGCTGTTTGCGCCATGCCAAAAACCACTAAGCAGGAAGATGACAAATACATTTCGTAATTGTTTTAACACACTTCCTCTGGAGCCTCCCAGCGGAATATACACATAATCCCTAAACCAGGAAGAAAGCGAAATATGCCATCTTCTCCAAAAGTCGGCAATATCTGTAGCGAAATAAGGATAATTAAAATTGCGCAGCAAATTTATACCCAAAAGCTTAGACACCCCCGAGGCCATATCAGTATATCCCGAAAAATCGGCATAAATCTGGATAGAAAAAAAGAAAACTCCCAGCGCCAAGCTACTGCCATTATACGGATGCCCCTCTACAAAAACTTTATCAGCGTAGTGGGCACAGTTATTAGCTATTACCACTTTTTTAAACAATCCCCACAAAAACTGCCTCAAACCATCGGTGGCTAACTCGTAACTAAAAACACGTGGTTTAAGTAATTGCGGAAGTAAATGCGTGGCACGCTCTATAGGCCCGGCAACTAATAATGGAAAATAAGAGACAAACAATGCATACGTGCCAAAATTACGTTCGGGTTCTATGCGACCTTTGAAAATATCTATTACATAAGAAAGCCCATGGAAAGTATAAAACGAAATACCTACCGGCAGCACTATGGAAAGTGATAACGGAGAAATTTTGTAACCAAAAAAAGTAAAGGCCTGCGAAAATGACTCTGCAAAGAAATTATAGTATTTAAAAAAGAAGAGAAACCCAAGGTTAATGACTATGCTTATTGTAAGCCATAGCTTTTTACGGTTTTGCTGTGCAGTAAATATCAGGTGTCCCGTAGCATAATCAAGTGCTGTAGAAAATAACAGTAAAAACAAAAACCGCGAGTCCCAGCAGGCATAAAAAAAATAGCTGGCTACCAGTAAAAATACGTTTTGCTGTTCTCTCTTTTTAAAAATAAACCAGTAACCGGTAAATACCAGCGCCATAAAAAAAGGGAAATCGATTGAATTAAACAGCATTAGAATATTTTTTTACTAAAATAAACAACCATATAAATGAAGTATACAAAATACGTGAGACAATGTGCCATAACAGCACCTTCTGCGGCAAAATGGTTTACAAGGTAAATACCTGCAAAATAAAATATACTAAAAGACATTACCTCAGTAATAAAATACTGTTTTATAAGCCTACGTGCCAATATTTCCTGAGCTAAAATTTGCGACGCTACCTTAAACAAATCGCCCAATAACTGCCACACAAAGAGGCTTTCCATGGGTAAAAAAGCTTCTGAAAATATTGTTTTAATCACCAGTCCCCGCAATATGTACATAACAAGTAAGCCAAAAGCAAAAACAGGTATAACAATTTTATAAAAGCTGTGCCAAAGTTTTTTTATCTCTCCATCGGTCTTGGCTTTAGACAACATAGGAAACAGATAAACGCTTTGCAATGTAACAGCAAACATCAGGTAGAAGGACGATATACGGTTTATGCCCTCCCAATAGCCGGATTGTTCCATACCTACAGTTTCTGAAATATGGTTACGGAGGTTAATATAAACTGCGATACTAAGCAGGGAAGTAAATATGCCCATAAAACTATAAGCCGACAACTTATTTAGCATATCAGGCTTAAAATTAGAGAACCGAATTAAGCTAAAGCCTCCTAACTTTTTATAAAAAGGATAAATAGCCAGAAAAAATACAACGACAGGGCTAAAGATAAGCCCTAAAAAAGCACCTTCTATCTTAAAGAACCATATAAGCACTGCCGACATTGTTACCCCAATAGTATTACCAAAAATATTGATAAGAATAACCCTTTTGTATTTACCCAGCCCATTTAAAACAGCAGTTAGTAAAATACTGCCGGTATAAAGTGGCAATGCCGCAGCCAGAACTCGAAATACCCAGGCGTACTGAGCAGTACCGTTAAAAGCCCATTTGCTCCAAAAAGCAGCAGGAATAAAGAGTACCAGTGCAAAAAAGGCTACTGCTACAAGTACCGTAACAAAAACGGTAGACAGGACATACGAAAGTTCTTTTTTATCCTCTTCATATTCGGCACTGTATTTTACAATACCGGTTTGCATACCCAGGATAGAAAAAACATCGGTAAATCCCAGCACATTTCGTAACCCACCGGTAAGCGACATACCTGCCGGCCCCAGCGTGGCCAGCATTTTACTCGCCAAAAAGCCTCCGGCTATACGCGTAAGCACACTAACGGAGTTTAACGACGACAATCGCACCAGCTGATTACCCGATATTTTTTTGAGTATGCTCAATAGGGTTTGTTTAAGTTATGGCAACAATACAAAATTTTCTGTAGCTACGTCATAAAAATCGTGAGTTACGGATGAAGCCCCAAACGATTCTTTCCAAAACGAAAGGCCTCCATTAAGAAACCTGCCACCATCCTCATTAGAAGAGCCAAAATCAAAATACTTACTCTCCCTAAAAATATCTTTTATTAATACAGAAAATAGAAAATCTATACTACCCAACACATTCTTTTCGTCATTTCCGGATATGTACTGTACATGAACCACAGTATCGGTAACAAAAACGGTACTCCCTGCTACCAGTTTTCCTTGTTGAAAAACATTAAATTGTCTTATATTTTGTGGGAAGCTGTCTTTAAGAAGCTTCATTTCCAAGGCAGTATGAACAGGTTTTGCCTGATGACGAACCTCAAGGTTAGGTATTAGTATGGTGTTCCAAAAGCCTTCAAAATCTTCTGTTTCCTGTACTTCAAGATTATGTTTTATTCCTTTCTGAATACTTTGATTTTTATTTGTAGTAAAAACTGCTTTATCAGGACTTTCTATAACCGAAAGCGTATCGCGCCGTAAAAGGTTAGCATTAGCTAAGAATAATGCATACTCCATTTCCTGTGCCGGCTTTTTATGATAGATATAGGGAATGCATTTCAGTAAAATTTTTGTAATGCCTATATTGTTACAATATTCCAGTAACGCCTTAAAGATACCCAGCACACGTTCCTGACGGGTTTCTAAGGGTAAAACCAACCCTCCATAGGTGAGCCCCCTGTGCGAGTACAATACATCTTCCTCAATATTTGCAGGCAGAAGCCCTACGAGTTTTTCACCATCAAATATTAGGAGAGAATGATCCGTAAAACGGTCGGCATGATATTCCATAAAATCACGATGGAACAAAAATGTGCCGTTTTTTGAAGCGGCAACAAATTCGTTCCACAAATGGTAATATTCTTTACTGTAGCGTACTATGCGATACATGCCTTATTGTTTTTGTAAAACCACCTCACCCTTGTCGTTTATGTATTTGTAAAGTCCGCCGGGACTATGGGTAAGCACATAACTATCGTTGGCTTCGGTGTGGTTAAGATATTTTTTATCCTGAGACAGATATGCAAATATAATCCTGAAAAGATTAACAGACGTATGCAGCTTGCCATCATATTCCCGGGCTTTTTCATTCCCCCATTTTATAGCCATCATGCTGCCAAAGATGCTCTTTACCAGCAGTGGATCTTTTGTAAGTGTCATGCTTTGCAATGTATGGTCAAAGCCTACAAAGCCGCCATGGTCTGCACCAATAATTATCAATGCATCAGGGTCTTTTTTCTCAATATAAGACACCACTTGCATGAGCCATATATTTGTTTTCTGCAAACGCTCCAGATACCATTCCTTTTCCGAAGCCTTCCCCCTTTTACTAAAAACCGAGACGTGGCTTGGGGTCATTTTTTCTATAAAATAAAACTGCGGTCCCACAGTGGGCTTCACTTCTTTTAACGATTTAAAAACATCCCTTTCAAGCCCCATAGCATCTTTAAGATACGGTAATTCGTTATAAGTAAAGTTACAAGTGTCGTAACCCAGCTTTGGCCTGTTCATAATAAGGTAAGGCTTTTCGGTAACGAAGTGGGTGGTATAGCCGTTGTTTTTTAAAATATGTAATACCGGGTTATCCCCTACTATAATACGCCTTGCCCAAAAGTCTTCTATATCCTGGCGGGCATAATGATGGCGCATACTAAATGCCGACGTATTAGATAACAGCGTAGAGTTATAATTCGACCTGAAATCTGGGTATACGGTAAAACCTTCTACCGAAAGGAATTGCTCAAAATTCTTATTATCAAAATTATAATTAGCATCCTTCAGGTTTGCAGGACTTGCGTAGCCATCGGGCTGTATGTAGTAGATGTTTGGTTTCGTTTTAAATTGTACCTGCTCTAGGTCATCGGGTAATTTTCTCCACGCATCTGAAGCAGTGGCATAATTATAAATGTTACCAAAGAATGTAGGCAGGCTGCAGGCCGCCATTACAAAAAGCAGTACTATAAAAAGTTTATGGTAGCGGGCAAACTTTTTTGCTCCCGCGAAAAGAAGCACAATGGCAAGCCCTAAAAAAAAACTTTTGCGTCGTGGTCCGGCAATAATTAGCTGCAACAAAAAAAGCACAACGATAAGAGGTACCGCTATAAACAGGTAGTGCTTTCTGTAACCTAAAAGTGTAGGCAATGTAAACAATCTGTAACCTAAAAGTAACACTACTGTAGGCACTACAAAATAATACGCTATAAATACTCCCAGTTGTTCCCATGACGAAGCCAGCCCAAAGTTTTTAGAGTAATAATACAGTAGCATATATACCCCTATAGCTATTCCGCTCAGCAATATTCCATCTTTAGGACTGCTGATAAATGCCAGGAGTTTTTGCCGTATTTTTTCCATAATGGGTTAGTGTCGTTTTAAAAGGTACAAGGTACGGTGGGTACCAGGTATGGCTATTTTGTCTTCAATACTAAAACATTCAGTATAGGCTTTCTCAAAATTATCAAGGTTATAATAGCTGAAATGCTCTTTAAACTCACGCTTGCTGTCCAGCAGGAAAGTAACCCATGAATCTTCTCTATCAGGGAATTCAATTATAAGATAAGGCGAAAGCGAAGCAAAGTATTTAGCTGAGGCATCAAACGGTACATTACCGGTAAGGGATATATGATGAATAAGTGCCAAAGCCATGGAAAGGTCGAATTTTGCATTTATCATCCTGTCCTTTAAGGCATCGCGCTCAGTGTTATTAAACCCTATTGCCGGAGAAGGTTCCAGCAGGTTACTTACCAGTGGCAATATATTTTTCTCTTTCTCAGCCAGTACCTTAAGATAATTAGCATTTACGGCATTGGCATCTATATCGGTACAAAGCACAAGATTAGCATTGGCTGCTACTTCGCGGGTAAAAGTACCGTCGTTACCGCCGTGGTCTATAATACGTTGTGCACCCGTTTTGGTGGCCCAGCGGGTAATTATATCTTTCTTAAAGGTAAAAGCGCTGTCAGTATAATTAGTTGTATTATAATAATCCTGCCATTCGGTATTTTCCCTGCACTCCAGATTACTTATATAATCATACAGGGCATCAAGAATCTTCAACTGTTTTTCTTTTGATAAAGAAATAGCCTTACTCCCTGTTTTTTTATCACCTTCATATTGTGTATCATACTTAGCGGTTAGGAACAGGCTTGTATACAACAATGGACTGAACCGTGCTTTAAATGGCAGCAGTTGCACTACCTTTTGCAGTGGCATACCATCTATATACTGGCGGAGTATTTGCAACATATCGTTACCGTAATACTTAGCCAAAACAAGCGGCGCCAAAAAGTGCATCAGGAATTGCCTGTAGGCGCGCCACGGAGTATCCTCGGTATACTTTTCTATAGAAAGTGTATCTACAAATACAGGCCCTCCGTTATGAAAGGTAATATTAAATGCAGTTGCATCTTTAAGGCTAAAGCCCTGTAGCAGGCAAAAACGCTGTAACTTAAGGGTATGCAGCGCTGCGTGCTTGTACTGGCTGAAACTCCACTCGTACGGATACGAAAAAAACGGTATAGTTTCGGCCTTAAGCAAAATCCTTTCGGAATTAGCTTCAACTTCTTCATGAGAAATCAGCAAACCCTTACTGATAAGGGTATCGTACAATCCTGCCGATTTAATGGCGTTGTACTCGTTAAAGTATGCAGGGTTTATGTGGCGGTATACCGCTCCGGCTTCTGTAAATACATACCCGGACGGATCCCTGAAAGAAGAAGGGTGCCTATGCTGCGTCATTATTATCTGTATCGTCTATATTCCCCATAAGGTTGTCTTGCTGTTTTTTACCAAAAACAGAGCGCACCGCAGTTACAATTCTTCTGTAAAACAATGCTATAGAAGCACCTACAGCTACAATAGCCTGAACAATAAGTGCGCCGGTACCCGGGTCAAAATATAAAGGGAGGAATTTCATAACAATCCGTTTAAAAAAAGGCTAATATAATATTAAATTCAGTTTTTTGGTTAAACCCATCCTGATTTAACGCGCACAGTACATATATTTATTTGGTATTAGCATATTTTTCATACTTTTAGGAAAATTATTTCCGCTGTGAAGAAACCAATACAATACCTTCTTTTTATCCTGTTTTCCATTACCTGCATGCAGGCACAGATACCCGTTACCCTATACGAACAGTTTAACGGAAATTATGATTTTACTTTTGTAGGGAATACACTTAACCCCTCTGAAAATAACCTGCTGGGTTCAACCCCTTGTACCATCCTTACAACCTCATCGGCCGACTTGAATCTTGGCTCAGGCGATACCGTAATGAAAGCTTACTTATACTGGGCCGGTTCGGGCACAGGAGATTATGATATAAAACTAAACGGCACGGATATAACAGCTACACGTACTTTCCCGGTACAGGCAGTAAATACCGATGGTGCCACCAGAGATTATTTTAGTGCATGGGCCGATGTAACATCATTAGTGCAAACCACAGGTAACGGCACTTATACGGTTTCTGACCTAGATCTTACAGCAGTGGTAAGCCAAACCCTGTACTGTGGTATAAAAACCAACTTTGGAGGCTGGGCAATTGTTATTGTATATGAAAACCCTACTTTGCCCCTTAACCAGCTGAACCTGTATGACGGGCTTGAATACGTACCTTCGGAAATAAACATATCGCTCCCAAGCCTTAATGTTATTGACAATGAAGGAGCTAAAATAGGCTTCCTGGCATGGGAAGGCGATTCTAACCTTTCGGTAAATGAAACATTGAGAATAAACGGCAACGTACTTTCTAACCCGCCACTAAACCCCTCTAATAACGCTTTTAACGGTACCAATTCCATAACCGGGTCTAACCAGCTGTATAATATGGATTTGGACGTGTATGAAATTCAGAACTTTATACAAATAGGCGACCAGACTGCCGAAATACAGCTTACATCGGGGCAGGATTTTGTAATGATTAATGCGGTAATGACCAAGCTGAACAGCCAGCTGCCCGATGCTACCATAACCGTAGAAAACATAGACAAAACCTGTAACTCAAGAAACCTTGTGGTGCATTACACGGTTCATAACGTAAACAGTACCGATGTGTTGCCGGCAGGCACCCAGGTAGGTGTATACGTAAACGGCGACCTGCTTACCACATTCACCACCCTTAACGAACTGCCGGTAGGTGGCAGTGAAAGCGGTGTAATAAACCTACCCATACCGGCAGGCTACCCCGATGATTTGCAACTGCTGTTTGTGGTTGATTACAACTTTGGAATTACCGAGACTGATGAAACAAACAACAGTTTTACCGTAAACGAAACCCTGATTTCGCAGGCAAACGTATCGCCGGGTAACCTTACCGCTTGCGAAACGGCACCGGGGGCTAATACAGGGTTCTTTGACCTTGTTGCTTATGCGGCTTCTATTGCCGATGACCCTACTGATGTAGTTACCTTTTATACCTCTATGGCCGATGCACAGATGCCACAAAACCCTATAACACTTAGCAATGCTTACCAATCGGGGCCGCAAACCATATACGTCCGTGTAGAAGATGCCAGCGGTTGTGTAGGGTACGGCTCGTTCCAGTTACTTATAGACGACTGTTTGTTCCCTGATGCCGTAATTACAGCTACAAACCTTATACAAACCTGTAACAGCCGCACCATAACCGTAAGCTATACCGTAAGCAACCCTAACGGGCTCGATGTAATACCTGCCGGCACCCCGGTAGCTGTATTTGCAAACAACATACTGCTTACCACAGTAACAACCACCGGAATTATTCCTATTGATGGCAACGAATCGAACACAGTAACCATAACCATACCTAACGGTGTCCCACTGAGTTTTAACCTCGTTTTCAGGGTAGATTACGGCAATACCGTACAGGAAATAAACGAGACAAACAACAGCTTTACCCTGCCGGTTACGCTATGGGTATCGCCAGTATTGCCGCAACTGATACCAAACCTTACTGTGTGTGAAACCGATAACGGTACTAACATAGGTATTTTTGATTTTTCGGCTTATGAAACATCGCTGAAAGACAACCCTACGGATGTGGTGACTTTTTACACCACCCAGGCTGACGCCGAGGCCGGAGTTAACAACATTACAAATCCCGACAACTACACCTCAAACGGAAATAACCCACAAACCATCTACGTCCGCCTTCAGGATGTAAACGGCTGTTACAGCATTGGCACCTTTAACCTGATAGCCATAGACTGCCTGTTCCCAGACGGGGTTATTGCCATAAACAACATTGCACAGCAGTGCGACAGCAGAGACATTACTATAACCTACACCGTAGGCAACCCGGATAGTTTTGATATTCTTCCGGCAGGCACCACTATAGCTGTTTATGTAAACGGCAGCCTAAACACCACTGCACAAACATCGGCCGATATAGCCATAAACGGTACCCTACAGCAAACCATTACCATAAACATACCTGCAAACCTGGGGTTGGATGTAGAGGTGGCCCTGGCAATAGACGACAACGGTACGGGTACAGGCACCGTTCAGGAAGTACACGAAAACAACAACCTCAGCGGCATTTACAACGTGTCGTTATGGGTATCGCCGGTATTACAGCAGCCTGCCGATATAGAGGCCTGCGAAACGTTTAACGGTTCGGGTGTGGGTAGTTTTGATTTCTCCGCGTACATTACTTCGCTTAAAAATATTTCTACAGATACAATAACCTTCTATGCTACCCAGACAGATGCTGATAACGAAACCAACCCTATTCCTGATCCGCAAGCTTACGTTGTAGCACCCGACACCAAGGTATATGTACGCCTTGAAGACGAACACGGTTGTTATGACACCAAAGTGTTTACGCTAAAAATAATAGACTGCTATTTCCCTGATGCTACCGTAACCATAGACGATATTTACAAACAATGTAACTCGCGCATACTGCACATACACTACACCGTAAGCAACCTTAACGGAACCGACGTTCTGCCGGCAGCAACACCGGTAAGCATTTATGCTAACGGGATTTTCCTTGACTATACCGAAACCATTGAAGACATAGCCATAGGCGAAAGCGAAAGCAATTACATAACCGTTACCATACCGGTAGGCATTCCTCTTACCTTCGATCTTACGTTTGTAGCAGATGATACCGGAAACGGAACTGGTATTGTAATAGAACTGGACGAAAATAACAACGGTTATACCACTGCTGCCGAACTGGTATTGTCTCCTGTACTGGCACAACCCGATGACATAGAAGTATGCGACCAGGGCTTTGGGGTAGCTACATTTAATTTTTCGGCTTATGCTGAAAGCCTGAAAAACTACCCTAACGAAACGGTTACCTTCTACACATCACAACAGACTGCCGACCAGGACCTTGACCGCATTTACAACACAACGGCTTTCCAGACTACTGAAAATCCGCAGCGCATATATGTAAGGCTGGATAACGGCACCTGTTTTGAGGTAGCGTCATTCCTGTTGCGAACCAAAAAATGTAAACCGATTACCCACAACTACATAACCCCTAACGGCGACGGCTATAACGACAGCTTTTTTATAGAAGGGCTACGTAATATATTCTTGAACTTTACCTTGAAGATATACAACCGCTGGGGTAATCTTGTATGGACCGGCGACCACAGCCAGGCCGACTGGGATGGCATAGCCAATGAAGAAAAAGTAGGTACCGAAACCACTACGGTACCAAACGGCACCTACTACTTTGTACTGGAACTGCACGACCCGGATTTCCCGGAACCTATTGTAGACTGGATTTATGTAACACGATAAAAAACAAAGGGCCGCTTTTCTGCGGCCCTTTCTATTGGTAAAATGTATTACTTCAGTAATTCTTTAACTGCTGCTTCCAGCTGTTGGTCTTGTCCGGCATTGGTTTTACCCGGTTCATTTTTTACCTTAACATCCGGTTCCAGCTGGAAGTTTTCCATCAGCCTGTTTTCTTTAACGGTGCGCATACCTATTTGCGGTATCCCGAAAACGGTTTTACCGTCTATCATTCTCTCCCACCACACTGCGGTACCCGTACCCGGAACAGGCATACCTATAAGCTTACCTATGCCAAGGGCTTTATACGTATACGGAAACATATGCGCATCACTGTAATTGCCTTCGCTTATCAGTACCGCCGATGGTTTTTGCCACTTAAACAACGGTTCGCTACCCATCTTTTGTCCTCTTGGCTCAAAAGACATATAAGGCTTCCCGCTTAAAAAAGTAGCAAGGTCGTCATGCAGCCATCCTCCGCCATTAAAGCGCGTATCTACAATCAGTGCCTGAGCATCATTATACTTACCAAGGGCTTTTTCAAAAACCTCCCTAAAGCTTTCGGAATCCATACCCCTAACGTGTACATAACCTAGTTTTCCACCCGAAAGGCGTTCTACATCTTTTTCCCTGTTTTTAACCCAACGGTCATAAGCAAGGCCACTCTCCTGAGATAAGGTAATGGGTTCTACGGTTTCGTTCCAACGCTTATTAGCAGCGGGGTCATAGAAACCTACCAAAACCTTTTTACCCGCCTTATGGTTCAGCAGGGCATAATAATTTTCGGAAGGGGAAATTTTTACGCCGTCTATAGCTTCTATAATGTACCCTGCCTTAATTTTTTGTTTGGTTTTAAACAAAGGGCTGTGTTCTAACACTTCCACTATTTTTACACCGTCGCCATTGTATGTATTGTCTGTATAAATACCCAATGATGCTGTGGCATCGTCTCCCGGAAAACGGGCACGGAATCGGGCGCCGGTATGCGATGCATTAACCTCACCCAGCATTTCACCAAGCAGGTCGGCAAAATCAACCGAATTGTTTATATAAGGCAAAAACTTAGCATATTCATTTTTATAGAAATCCCAGTCTACCTCATGTAAATCTTCAAGATAGAATTTCTTTTTAAACTGTCTCCAGGCGTGCTCAAACATATAGGCACGTTCGGCAGTTTCGTTCATGTTCATTTCCGCAGAGAAACTAACCGGTTCCTTTTTACCTTCCTTAGTACTTATTTTGGCAATGCTTCCGCCTTTATCTATGAGGTAGATGTTCTCCTCTTTTTTATCGAGAATCAGCCTGCTGTCCTCAGCATTCAGGTTTGTAAACAACTTTGTTTCCTTTTCCCTGAACTTAGTACGCCAAAGGTTAGTACCTTCTTCAAAACGTGTAAGGTAATACAGGTTTTCAGCCTCATTATCCAGCACAAAATCAGAAAGTTTAGAAGAATGGATTGTCAGCTTTACCTTTCTGTCCTGTAGGCCTTCAAAATCTATTGCAAGCGCTTTAACAGGAGCTTCTTTTTCCTCAGTTTTCTTCTTATCCTTTTTGTCTTTTTTATCTTTAGACGCTTCTTTTTCTTTTTCTTTCTCTTTTTTAGCGTCTTCCTGTTCTTTCCACAGAGCATATTCGGCTTTGCTCAGCTCAAATTTCTTCTGTGCATTCTCAGTCAGGAAAATGGCATACACATCACTCTCAGAGCCCCAGCTGCCGTGAGAACGGTAGCCTTCTTTATCGGATGACCAATACACCATTTCGCCACCCATACCAAATTTTGGCTGCCCGTTATTATAACCACTCTGGCTAAGGTTTATAGGCATTTTACCATCATTTACATTTAGCAGTCCTATATCGGTATTCCATCGGTTATAGGCCAGGTAGGTTACCAATAACCACTTACTGTCCGGGCTCCAGGTAAAATACTGGTCGCCGTCGCTGTAAGAGTAGTTATATTTACCTTCTAATACAGTACGTACGGCACCTGTAGCTTTGTTTTTTATTTTAATGGTAGTGCGCTCCTCTAAAAAAGCTATCTCTTTACCATCGGGAGAATACTGCGCCTGAAACGACTCCTTACCCGAGTTTACAATCGCGGTTTCCTTAAACTGCAAAGCATCAAAAAAGTATTTATCGTCTTTGTTTAACAAAGTGGTTTCGTAGATGTTCCAGCAGCCATTTCGTTCACCGGCATATAACAAACTGCGGCCATCGGGACTAAACTCTACATTTCGCTCCTGTTCGGGCGTATCGGTAATCCTCTTTGTAATACCAAACTCGGTACTTACCACAAATACTTCACCATGGCTTATAAAAGCAGCCTCCTTGCCGCTTGGCGAAATGGTAAATTCATTAGCTTCACCCCTAACGGTTTCTATAACTTTTTCGTTATATCGTTCATCGCTTTGCAGCTGTATAGCTACTTTTTTAGGCTGACCGCCTTCTACCTGGGTATAAATTTCACCATCCCACGTATAACAAAGTGTACCGTTACCTGAACGGCTCAGGAAACGTACGGGGTGTTTTGTAAAATTGGTAACCTGCTGGGCACCGCTTTCTTTATTGGCATTTAGTGATGCTTTCCAAACATTAAAGTTTCCTCCCCTTTCACTAAGGAAAAAGTAATTATTACCATCAGCAAAAACCGGGTTACGTTCTTCTGTATTGGTATCTGTTACAGGATAAAATGTATTAGATTTAATATCATACATCCATAAATCACGGGTAACAGACGATGTTTGGTGCTTTCGCCACGGGTCTTCATACCCTTTACGGTCATGATAAAAAATACGGTTACCGTCTGCACTGAAAACCGCATCTTCAGCCGGAGTAGCTATTACACGCTTTTCCTGCCCTCCCACTGTTTTTACCTCATACAATTCGGGCAAATGCGGCGATGGAAAAATAGACGATGTAGCATCATCTAAGCGGGTACTGGTAAAGATTACCCTATCTCCCGAAGGGCTGAAATCAGAGGGTACATCATCTGCCGAATGATACGTTAGTCTTTTTGCTACACCGCCACCCGTGGGTATAACAAAAACATCTTTGTTACCATAACGTGTTGATGAAAATGCTATGTGGCTGCCGTCATGGCTCCATACAGGGTTAGCATCATAGGCTTCATGTAGCGTAAGCCGTATGGCCTGGCCTCCGTTTACAGCAACTTTAAATATATCGCCCTGATACGAAAATGCTATTTCCTGACCGTTAGGAGAGATGGCTGCATTTCTTAACCATTTTGGTGATGAACCCTGTGCTGTAGCCCCCTGGGCGAAAAGCCCGAAACCGGTAAGCATACATGCATACGAAAAGATTTTTCTCATTTTTGATTGATTATTTAAACAAATATATCACATTGCTATAAATCTTACACTTAGCAGCTAACAATTATGAAAAATACACATTGCTTTTCACTAAAAAAGTTGAGATAAAAAAAATCCATTGTAACCTGAACAAACAAGCAACAATGGATTTTAATATGTATGTAAAGATTATTTAGTGGCTTCCCAGATCGGCAAGGTAACGCTCGGCATCAAGCGCAGCCATACAGCCTGTACCCGCTGCCGTAATGGCCTGGCGGTATACATTATCCTGAACATCTCCGGCAGCAAATACCCCCGGCACGTTGGTTTTAGTAGAACGGGCTTCGGTAATAAGATAGCCTGTTTCGTCCATATCAAGCTGGCCTTTAAAAATATCGGTATTCGGCTTGTGGCCAATAGCAATAAATAGTCCTGTAATGGCTATATCGTGCTTTTCGTTAGTTTCATTGTTCACAATACGAAGTCCTTCTACAACCTGGTCGCCTATTACCTCATCTACCTCGCTGTTGTATAGTACAGTGATATTCGGGGTATTGTTTACACGGTGTTGCATAGCCTTACTGGCCCTCATAGCATCCTTACGTACCAGCATGGTAACGTTTTTACAAATATTAGCCAAATAGGTAGCCTCTTCAGCAGCGGTATCACCGGCTCCTACTATGGCCACATCCTGCCCACGATAAAAGAAACCATCGCATACGGCACAGGCCGAAACCCCACCGCCACGCAGGCGCTGCTCACTTGGAAGTCCAAGATATTTTGCAGTAGCACCCGTAGAAATAATTATAGTATGGGCAAGAATTTCCTTGTTGTTGTCTACGGTAACTTTATGCCATCCGCCCTCTTCTTTGGTAAACTCTACAGCGGTAACCATTCCTATGCGTACCTGCGTACCAAAACGCTCTGCCTGCTGTTGCAGCTGCACCATCATGGTAGGGCCGTCTATACCTTCGGGGTAACCCGGAAAGTTATCTACTTCAGTTGTAGTGGTTAGCTGTCCGCCCGGTTCCATACCGGTGTACATTACAGGGTTCATATCAGCGCGGGCTGCATATATAGCAGCAGTATATCCTGCGGGGCCCGAACCTATAATTAGGCATTTTATTTTTTCTATTGAATCTGACATAATATTTTATTGGTCAAGGTTAAAAAAGCTCTGCAAATGTAAGTTATAAATACAATAAAATCTAACCGGTGCCATCCGTTTTGACTATTGGAAAATAAAATTTACTTATACTGTTTGATTATTAAAATAAGTTACTATATTTGCAACCGCTTTCCGATAGCACGAGGGCTTGAGGAAACGCAGCGGGGTGTAGCGTAGCCCGGTCATCGCGCCTGGTTTGGGACCAGGAGGTCGCAGGTTCGAATCCTGCCACCCCGACTAAAAAGCCTTCAAAGGCAGTCAAAAACCCGCAAATCATCAGTATTTGCGGGTTTTTTGTTTTTATTTCATACCAGTAAATACCAAAGAATATCAATCTGAATGTGAGCAATTGCGTGAGCGAATTTGAAGTTTTAAATTTACTCACCTATTAGTGGTTAAAAAACTGTAAAACAATTAATTGAGTCAGTTATTTTAATGCTTTTTGTTACGGTTTGGTACCCTTTTTATCCGCTTTCTGTGAGCACTTTTGAGCAGGTTCGGGCAAAATGTATCAGTTTAACCCAAAATTTATTTGGTATGAAAAGCAAGAACACATTTGGCATCCAGTTCGTTATCAGGATGCCTAAACAACAAAAGAATGAAAAAGCGACCGTTTATGCCCGCATTACGGTAAATGGAAGAAGGTCTGAAATCTCCCTTAAACAAAAAGTACAGCCTAAAGATTGGGATGATGTGAAAGGGCGTGCAAAAGGCAAGCGTGAAGAGATCATAAAACTCAACAGCCATATTGAGCGCGTACGCACCATTATAGCCGACGGCTATAATGACTTGGTACAACAACGTAAGACTGTAACAGTTGATGCAGTTAAGTCCTTGTTTGTTGGTGGTGACGAAGAAACTATGACACTTGGTAAACTCATAGTCTACCATAACCAAGAGGCAACCCATAAACTTGCGCTTGGCACCATGAAGAACTACCATACCACCCAAAGGTATATTGAAAAATTCCTGAAGGATAAGTACAAGCGGAATGATATTGCCCTTGCAGAACTCAATTACCGCTTTATAATGGACTTTGAGAGCTATCTTGCTACCTATGTACCCCAAGACCACCAAAAGCCCCTTAACAACAATGGTATTATGAAGCATATTGAAAGGCTGCGCAAAATGGTAAACCTTGCTATTACCTTAGACTGGCTGCCTAAAGACCCTTTTGCCAGTTTTAAAAAGCATTTTGATAAAGTGGAACGCCAATGCCTGAATGCGGAAGAACTTGCAAGCCTTGCGAACAAGGAATTTAAAATTGACAGGCTGGAGCTTGTGCGCGATATGTTCTTGTTTAGCTGTTATACTGGCCTTGCCTACATTGACATGACACAACTCACCAAAGAAAATATCATCAAAGGTATTGACGGTGGGCTTTGGTTGTCAACCAGCAGGGTTAAAACAGACACGAGTGTCCGTGTACCGTTGTTGCCACAGGCAAAAGTATTAGTCGATAAATATAAAGATGACCCAAGGGCACATTACAGTAGTACGGTATTCCCTGTTATCTCTAACCAGCGTATGAATGGTTACCTGAAAGAGATTGCAGATGTATGTGGTATAACCAAAACACTGACGTTTCATATTGCCCGCCACACGTTTGCAACAACCGTTACCCTGAGCAACGGTGTACCGATTGAAAGTGTATCCAAGATGCTTGGGCATACCAGTATCCGAACTACCCAGATTTATGCTAAGGTTGTTGAAAGTAAATTGAGCGAAGATATGGGAAGGCTACAGGAACGTCTGAATGTCGCTTTAGGATAGAAAACACATATTTGAAAAGCGCAGACACCGTCTGCCCAATTCACAGGAAAATAATTTCGTATCTTTGTTAGAGGCAGTCTTTTAAGGCTGCCTCTTTGCATTAGTGTAATTTGTAAAAAATACCGCTATGAAAGATACCTATTTCAAAATACGCCGTCCATTTACAAGAAGACAACACCGATACGATATTGGCAGCCCTGTGGGCTTTTGGAACCTATATGATGATAACCATTTTTTAGCAAGGTTGTATCAAATAGGTAATGAAGAACAGGAAGCGTTTTATGGCTATCATTTACAACATGCAGTAAGTAGCGGTAAATGTTCGGAAGCAGAGTTTTATGCCCACGTGCGTGAAATTGTAGCTGACCATATTGAAGCGTTACGAAAAGAATCTCCATTTTCCCGTAATCACGGACGTAACCGGGCTAACCTTAAAATGCTGCGGATATTCCGGGATTATCTAATCTCTATAAATACTTATGGATACCTTGACCCTGTAGACATTACCATTACCCGCTACAATACAGAAATAACCGAACTCAAAAAACAACTAACCGGAAAAGATGAAGCTCTAAAAGCATTAAAAGTTTTTGAGACCGACCAAAAAATCAGAATTACTAAAGGTTACCTTTATGCTCTCGTTGACATTATTCAACAACTTGGCGAACTCAGGCTTCCTGATAAAGATGGAGAAAGGCTTTTACGTCCATCTACTGAAATGGTGTGGGTCAAGATAATTTGCAAGTATTTTCAGCATGGTGAGGAGGAAATAAGTTTGCAAACTTTAAGAAGCTATTTCCCAGCAAATAAGAATAATCCAGGAATAAAGTATAGAGAAATTAATAAAAAGCATAAAATTTTTCAAGTCTCAACAGTTAATAAACCATTAGAATTTTAATAGTAAAATACAATTAAACAAAAAAGCTGCCATAATTTGATATTAAATAACTGTTTATAAGTGCTATATAGCTGAGTTATACATTTCTTTAATAAAAGTCTTAATTATTTTTTTTATGAAAATTGAATATCTGTGAAAATTTTATATTTTAGTTAATTTTATTAACCTTACAAAATTCCTTAATCCTCCAAAGGAAAACCTATGGATAAGATTACCTATATAGACTTATTTGCTGGTGCTGGGGGTCTATCTGAAGGCTTTAAAACAGCCGGATTCGATCCTATAGCGCACGTTGAAATCGACCAAGCTGCATGTAAAACGCTTACAACACGTTCTTCATATCATTATTTAAAAGAACAAAATAATTTAGAAATTTACAATGACTATATTACAGGTGTTATAGGTCGAAAAGAATTGTATAAATACATACCTAATGAAATAGCAGATAGTATTATAAATTTAGGTATTTGTGAAGAAAATAACTTAGAGATATTTAGACAAATAGATAACCAACTTTCTATAAAGGATATAAAAGAAGTTGACCTTATAGTAGGTGGGCCGCCTTGTCAAGCGTATTCTTTGGTGGGGCGTGCTAGGTCTGAACATAATATGCGCAGAGACCCCAGGAATTTTCTATATGTTCAGTATGCAAATTATTTGGAGCGATATAACCCAAAAATGTTTGTTTTTGAAAATGTTTTAGGTTTACTATCAGCTGGTAGTGGCATATATTTAGAAAATATGCGAAAGCTATTCAAGAAAAAAGGATATTCAATTGAGATTTTCCGGGTTAATGCCGAAAATTTCGGCGTTCTCCAAATGCGCAAGAGACTGATCATTATTGGTTGGAAAGAAGATTTTATACCTAATATTCCAAACTTCGATCGATATAAGTCAGATATAAACTCTTTTGTAAATAGTGCTTTTGATGATTTACCTGAATTAGAGGATGGCCAAGGAAGTAAAATTTGCACATATTCCTCCATTAGTAATAAGTATCTTGAAAAGGCGGAAATCAGAAATGGAAATGAATTCATAACACAACATGTTACACGGCCACACACAATACAGGATAAAGAAATATATAAGATTGCTGTTGATAAATGGAATAACAAAATGGAAAGGTTGAATTATAATGATTTACCTGATAGATTAAAAACACATAAAAACCGGACATCGTTTGTAGACAGGTTTAAAGTAGTAGCAAATAATTTACAATCATCACAAACAGTTGTCGCCCATATTGCTAAAGATGGACATTATTACATTCATCCAGACATAGAGCAAAACCGATCTATAAGTGTACGTGAGGCCGCTAGATTACAATCATTCCCTGACTCATTTTACTTTGAGGGAGTAAAAGAAGGAACCAACAGAACTGCTGCTTTTAAACAGATTGGCAATGCAGTTCCACCATTAATGGCAAAAATAATTGCTCAACAAATTAAAGAAATTCTATGAGCTATACCAAACGAAACATCAAAGCAAAAAGTCATATCCTGAGTCTTTTAGGAGATGAATTAATTGGTAGCGATAGCTTGGCAATATTCGAACTAGTGAAAAATGCTTATGACGCTGATGCCGAAAAAGTCACAATTTCTTTTTTGAATTTAAATCAGCCTAAACAGCAAATTGTTATTGAAGATGATGGTCATGGTATGACTAGTCAAGTGATTGAAGATGTGTGGTTGACAATTGGTACAGACTTTAAGAGAGGAATCAATAGGAAGGAAAGTAAAAAATATAAGAGAGTTTCTTTTGGAAATAAGGGTGTTGGACGGTTAGCAGTACATAAACTGGCTAAAAGGATTACATTAGAAACACAAGCAGAAGGAGAAATGTTTTCTAGCCGAATTGTAATTGATTGGGCAAAACTTATTTCTTCAAAAGAATATATTCAGGAACTTGAAGTGAATGTAGAGACTGTCCCAGAGCCACTTTTTAAAAAGGGTCAGGGAACCAGGATTATTTTGGATAAATTAACAACGGAGAAATGGTCCAAGAAAGCTCTAAATGATTTAGTACGCAAAATAGAGAATATCAAAAATCCATTTACCCCTAATGAGAACTTTCAGATTGAAGTTAGAGCAAATGATTTTCATCAGGAATGGATTAATGATGTTTCAAATGCCGATGAAATATTAAAAGACAGTTTATATTGTTTTTCATTCAAAATACAACCAACTAAAGGGGAACGATCTGATTTTGCAAAATTTCTTTGGAGATACAGATTCAATCCTCCTACAGCCACAAAAGTTGCAAAAAAAACCAGGCGAAATAATGATTCTATAACCTTTCACATAGGGGATTTATTTAAAGAACTTTTAGAATACGATGAATCAAGCAGATATCTGTTAAATAAAGATTTAGATGGCATAGGTACAATTAAAGGCAGATTCTATGTCTTCAATCAAAATACCAACTTACTGAAGATGAATTTTGGAGGACAGATTAATGCAGTAAAACAATTCATTAAGGATAATTCAGGAGTAAAAATCTTTCGAGATAATATTAGGGTATATAATTATGGAGAGCATTATGACGATTGGTTGGGGCTTGACTTAGACAAAATTCAAAGAACAGGAGACCATTTTGGAAAAAAAGTTACAGTAGGAGCAGTTGAATTAGATTTACGTTCCAGCAATGAAGGATTGATAGAAACCACTAACAGAGAAGGTTTCATAAATAATACCTTTTTTGTTAAATTTCAACTTTTAGTTAAAGAAGTATTTAATTTCTTTGAGAGAGAAGCCGAATCTGATAAGGATCTAATAGAAGAATTTCTAGAAGGTACCCGCCCAATAAAAAAGGTTGGTTTTGGAGAAACGATTAAAGAACTTGAAGAAAAGATTAAGGATAAGGAGTTAGAAAAAGAACTTAAACCTTTGTTGACTCGGGTAGACAAAGACTACACTGAAATGCGTGATATTATGGTTAATTCAGGTATGACGGGCTTAAATTTAGGTGTTGCTTTTCACGAGGTTGATAGAGAGATTAGGTTCATCAATGCTGATCTTAATCGAAACGATGTCAACATAGAGGATGTTAAGGACAAAGTAAGAAACTTGATACAAATTCTTGAAAGCTTGTCTCCCATTTTAAGACAGAATAAGAGTTCATTATCGTCTGCGAAGAAAATAGTAGAAATAGCAAAAAGACGGAATATCAACAGGTTTAATTTCCACCAAGTAATATTTTCATCACCTTTATTAACTGGTGAAAGTGAAGATTTTGATTTAAAAGTACCTACAAACCTATTAATTTCTGCGATTTCTAACCTTATCGACAATTCAATTTATTGGGTAAAATCAAAAGAAGATTTACTCAGAAGCATAGATTACAAACCGGCTATATATGTTGGTACTGATTTATATAGTTTTGAAGGCCCTGCAATCGTTATTGCGGATAATGGACCGGGATTTACTATTGATCCTGAATATCTAACCCAACCCTTCAAAACAAAAAAAGAGGGTGGCATGGGATTAGGGTTATATTTTGCTGACTTAGTTATGAATATGGTTGGAGGAAAACTACTTTTTCCTGATAATATTGATTTAGATATTCCACAGGCGTATGATGGGGCCTGTATTGCTTTAGTATTCCCTAAATAATCCTGAATATGCTAGAAAAACAAAACAGAATTATCATTGTAGATAATATAGAAAATCAACTCGAAATCTTAGGCAAATCTTTTTTTGACAATGGACTGGGATGTAGAACATTCAAATATGACATCGCTTATGAGGAACCTCTTAATAATGTCAGAATTGCTTTTTTTGATATTAATCTAACAGAAAAAGTTGTTGATGTAAATTATGATTCTGATGAACAAATACTTCAAAATAACACAGCAATATTTAATGATTTAGCAAATGCTATTAATCAGTACATCGCAAAAGACAATGGCCCATACGTATTAATCTTTTGGACTGCTAATAGCAAAGTCGTTGATGCTTTTAAGTTATATATGCAGGATGCTACCAGAGGTTTTTCAGAAACTGCTTCACCAATATTTATTGGTTGTATTGATAAAACGAATTATATTGAAGAGCAAAATGGAGAACAGCCAAGTTTATCAGATACAATTCTGAATCTACTAAATAATGATGAAAAAATTAAATTCTTGTTTGACTTTGAAGAGAATTCAAGGATAGCTGGGGAAAGATCACTAAATAGAATATATGATATACTTCCAAAGGATGAACTATGGGGTGAGAGTAAAAAACTATTCGAAGATTTAGACAAATTATTATCCAAGATAGCAGCTTCGACACTTGGATTTCAACATGCAAAAGAAAGCCCTAAAAAAGCAGTTTATGAGGGCTTGTTGCCAATCATAAATTATGAATTTTTAAATCAGGACAGTACAGTTGATTGGAACCAGATAGTGAACCAATTACACACTGCTGAAAAAGCAAATAATCTACTAAGCCCTGATGAAAGTATTCAACATAAAGTGAATGCACTCTATCATATTGAAGATTACTCAACTCATCAAAAAGATGTTCGTGGATGTGTAATTGAATTAGACAAGACTGATGATGACATTTTGAAATCTTTCAGGATATCAAATTTCGATAGTTGGTTTAATGGTTTGGTTCCGATTAAAACTAATCAGGTTCGAAAAAATATTAGGAAGGATTCCAAACTTATTGCCATCGAGTTTAGTGCTGCATGCGATTTTTCTAATAAGAAAAGTAGAATCAACAAATACATTCTTGGGGTGGTAACTAATCAATTTGACATTAAAGAAGAACTTAATAAAGAGATAAAGGCGGAAAGTAGTTATCATTTAGGAGGCTGCTGCTTCGAACATGGTGGCAATAAATATAATATTTGGCTAAATCTGAATTATGTTTTTGGTACTACTGCAGAAGATATCAGATTTGGAAACCCAATTTTTATATTAAAAAAAGAGATAATGGATATGTTAGGTAATAAATACGCCAGCCACATTTCAAGAATTGGTATAACGAGTTTTTAAAATGGATGTCCATAATAAAGAGCAACGAAGTAAAAACATGGCTGCTATAAAAAGTAAAGCCACAAAATGTGAAGTTGCTTTAGGTAAAAGATTATGGGCTGAAGGTTTGAGATATCGTAAAAATGATAAAACAGTTTTTGGTAAACCTGACTTTACTTTTAAAAAGTATAAACTGGCTATTTTTATTGATAGTGAGTTTTTTCACGGTAAGGATTTCGAAACAAAAAAACAGCCAGCAACTAATACCGATTTTTGGGTAATGAAAATAGCGCGGAATATTGAACGTGATAAATTGGTTAACTCCTATTTAGCTAAAGAGGGTTGGACTATTCTAAGATTTTGGAGTGATCAAGTTAAAAAAGACGTTAATATGTGTGTACAAAGGATAATTTATGAAGTCAGTAAAGTAAAATAGCAGATTAGAAGTTGTCATATTATGTTAGTAAAATTAGGTTGAATTTATAACTTCCCGATTATGCCTTCTAAACGCTATAAATATAACCAAACGCTGATAATGGTCATCTTTTTATAGTATTCCCTCCCTTACTTTGTAATCAAAACGGCTGTAATCCTATCAAATGGTTTACAGCCTGAAAGAGGTTTTGTTTAATGTAAAAATGAAGGAAGATGAATGTAGAGCTAATTACAAGGGACGACCTTGAACGATTCAAGAAAGATTTACTGGAAGAAATTCGCAAATTTCAGGCATTCCCGCGCAAGCGTGGTGAAGAGCAGCGCAACTGGCTTAAAAGTTTTGAAGTACGCAAGATGTTAGGTATATCAGCAGGGACACTGCAAAATTTACGTATTAACGGTACATTACCGTTTAGCAAGATTGGTGGCTTACTGTATTACCGTTACGAGGACATACTGAAGCTAATGGACGGCACAGGCGAATAAGCAACGTTAATTTGTAAGCTATGGAAAAGCTAACCTGTGCCACAGCAAAACAGATTGACTTTGTGGATTTCCTTGCTTCGCTCGGCTATGAACCATCAAAAATCCGAAACTCAGATTACTGGTACAAGTCTCCATTGCGAGATGAGCAGACCGCTTCTTTTAAAGTCAATCGAAAGCTGAATGTTTGGTACGACCACGGCATTGGTAAAGGTGGCGACCTAATAGATTTTGGAAAGGAATACTTCCGATGCACTACAAGTGAACTGCTGCAAAAGTTATCGACTGGCAATGCTGAAACCTTTCTTTTTCACCTGCAGGAAAAACCGAAGCTAATAAATATTTCAAGTGGCATTTCTACCGGTGAAAAAAAGAAGGATGGTGAGGCCAAAATATTGGTTACGGATAGCAGAGTTATTTCGGATAGTCGGTTGATAAGTTATTTGGAAAAACGGAATATCCCTTTGGAGGTCGCCAAGCAATATTGCCATGAGGTGGATTTTCTTCTGCATGGTAAAAAGCAGGCTGCTATCGGGTTTAAAAATAACAGCGGAGGGTATGAGCTCAGGAGCGCATATTTTAAAGGCGGCAGTTCGCCAAAGGCTGTAAGCTTTATAGATGTTGAGGCAAAATGCCTAAATATTTTTGAGGGCTTTTTCGACTTCCTGTCGTATAAAGCCATGACCCAAAAAGCGACTGAGCCGCCACCAAATATTTTAGTCTTAAACTCTCTTGCCTTTTTTCAAAAGTCTTGGGAGCTTATGGAAAAACATGAAAGTGTGAACCTCTACCTTGACCGGGATGAGGCAGGCATAAAACTCACAAAAGAAGCTTTGGAAAGAAACCCTGAAAAGTTTACAGACCAAAGTATTCTGTATAGCAATAATAAGGATTTGAACGACTGGCTGAAGCAGCCTGAAACACTTAAACCCGTTAAAAAGCATGGACGGTCTATATAACGTCTGAGTGGTAGCCAGCTATGTTTTGGTAAGACCAAAACGCTGGCTCAACTCATGCTATCGCATTCTTTGAGGGATTTTTTTCATGCTACCGCATTCAAAAAATCGTAATGGTGAAAGATGATGGAAGGAGTAAATGACAACAATAAGAATAAAGGTGGCAGGCCTCCTAAAGAGATTAAAAGGAACCAAGTGATGACAATCAAGTGTACGCTCTTTGAGCGCAAGGCTATCGAAGCTAAGGCTAGGAAAGCAAGCCTGACAGTTTCAGAATATCTCCGTGAACTGGGACTGACTTCAAAAATTAATTTCAGGAATAAAGCCCTACCAAAAGAAGTTTTAAGCTTTACCGCTACGCTAAACCACATGGCTGCGAACCTGAACCAGATTGCCAAAAAGCGTAACAGCAATGACGAGCTTAGTCCGATTGAACGGGCAGAACTAAAAGTGCAGTCCGGATATGTAAAAGACCTTGCCCAGCAAATAAAAAACTACCTCTCATGATTGGGCATGTGTCCATAGGGGCATCCATATACCACCTGCTCAGTTATGTACTGGAGGATAAAAAAGAATTGTCCGAAGAAAAGAAATTAGAGCTTGTGGCACGAGACCATTTACAGCACAGAGAACGTGCCGAGGTATTAGAATACAACAAATGCTTTGGCAATAAATATGAACTTACCGAGCAGTTTAAAGATGTAAGCAAGCTAAGCAAACGTATTGAAAAAACAATGCTGCATTTGTCCTTACGGTTGGCAACGGGAGAACAATTGACCAAGGCGCAACTAACCGACATGGGCAGGGCTTGCGCTGAAGCGTTTGGTGTAGCCGACCACCAATACATCTGCGTATTACACAAGGATACCAAAGAGCAGCATATCCATATTGCTGCCAACCGGGTAGGATTTGATGGCAAAGTAGCTACGGACAGCAATAGTTATAAGCGGATGGCAGAACTCTGCAGGAAACTTGAAAAGCAATACGGCTTGCAGCAAGTATTAAGCCCTAGGAAATTCCTGTCAGCTAAGGATAGGCAATTGCCTAGGCACGATAGCCGGAAAGAAAAACTGAAAGCGGATATACAGCAAACTTTAAAGCAAACAAGTAGCTACATAGCCTTTGAAAAGTACATGGTAGGTTTAGGATATAAAGTTTTAAAAGGAAGGGGTATCTCCTTTGTGGATGATAAAAAAGTAAAGTTTAAAGGAAGTGAGGTTGGTTTTTCACTCGCTAAAATTGAAAAGATACTGAGCCTACAGCAGCAGCTTGAAGCAAAACAGGCAAGTCGAAAAAATGAAAGTTTAAATGATAGCACTATTGGTGCTAATAATAACTTCAAGCAGGGAAATAGTCAACAATTTAGTAAACATGAAACTTCTTTTGAAGCAGTTGATAAACAAATCTCAGGACTTATAGGCCAGCTAATGAACCCTGAATATACTTCAGATTATAGAGACCCTGAACTAATCCGACAGCCTAAAAAGAAAAGAAGGCCAGGCATGAAACACTAATTAATGATGAATGACTATGGAAACGAATCGAAAAAATCAACTTGACAGGGATACACTGCAATTAGTACTTGAAGAATTTACGGTTGAACAAAAGACCACTAATCAAAACATCGGCGAACTGATTATTGCTATCGATAATTTTGGGAAAAAGCTTGATGGATTTAATGAACAACAAGCGTCGAAAAGCGAAGTTCCTGTAAGTATTGATACCGCACCAGTAAAAAGTGCATTGGAAAAAGGATTTTTGGATATCAAATACATGATTGGCCGAGAGCCTAAGAGCGTTACCCGTAAACTTCAGATATTGCTTTTCCCGGAACAGGATGCCAAGCTTTTTTATAAGATAGTTTTTGGACGTTGGTTTTTATTGGCAATTGCCATATTTGCCTTAAAGTTTACCTACAGTTGGGGATTAAACTATACACAGAGTATTAAAGAACTTGAAATGCAGCAGTTGGAAAACGACAAAATTAAAAGGTCTTGGGATTATATGTATAAGCACAATGGAAAGGCCACGAAAACAATGATGGATAAAGCGTATAATTTCTCGGTGAAAGAAAAAGATAAATGAATTGCGAATACAGTGTATACGCAATTCATATATCTCCTTTAGATATTATTAATTGCGAACGCAATGCGTTCGCAATTGGCAAATAAATTAGCCTCATGAATTGAGGCTAATTTATAATTCTGTCAAGAGGTTTAAAATACCCCTTTATACAGTTGATATTTTTTACGCAGATCTGAATATGATTTTTGTCTTTAAAACCTGCGCCTTCATATAGTGGATTTCCTTCCCAAAAAACTCCTCTTGCTGAATCAAATTCTCTTTCTCCAGTCTCTTTCAAAAATCCGTGCAAAGATTCTATAACAGCGCAATCAAGTTCTCTAAGGGCTAAATCTTCATTACGCCCTCTATTTCTCGGCATTGGAGTATCGGATGCATTTAAAGTTGCAGATAATATTGCGTGACCTTTTTTAAGCAATTCGAAATTCTTGGAGTCCAATAAATCCAGACAATGTCCTAAATCAATGATAGCTCCAATTACAGCAGGTTCTTTTATAGAAGAGTTCTCTTTCTTGCTTAACTCAACTGCCCATTCCATTGCCCTAGTAGGGCTGTTGTCCCAAAAATATATTCCGTTTCCTAGCCAATCGTATATATTTACTTTTGGTTCTAAATCTTGATCGGAGTTATTTATAATTTTGTCTACAATACTTTTATCTGTACCATGAAATCCAAGAATTAAGCCAGTTCTTGAGGTATACATATATCTTTGTATCTATCTTCTAAAGTCCCTTGTTCATCAACTATCCCTGCATTTTGCAGAAACTGTTTAGAAGCTTCCTTACTCTGCTTTATTTTTTCTATGAAAGCATCCATCTTCAATAGAAGTTCATCCACTTTTCTATCTTCCATAACTATAAGATTTTATACAAATATAGGTATAATCTTCGTCATTACTCTTCTCCAGAAGTATTTTAACTACATTGAGCACTTTGATTTTCCTTAATAGAGAGATTTTTAGAGAAACTAGAAACAGTTAACCTATGCACTCCTAAAATTCTTCCTATTGCACTATAAGACACATTTTTATCAAGCAATTCTTGAATTCTTTTTTCTTGACCGCTGAGTTTAGTTTTTGCGGACTTACTTCCTTTAGGACGCCCCAATATTACACCTTCAGCCTTTTTACGTGCTAAAGCTTCTTTAGTACGTTGAGATATTAGATTACGTTCAATTTCAGCTGATAGTCCAAAAGCGAATGCAAGAACCTTAGAATTAATATCGCTGCCCAAGCGATAATTATCTTTAATAGTCCACACTTGTATATCCCGGTTCATACATTCATTCAATACACCCATAATCATTAATAGATTCCTTCCTAAACGAGAAAGTTCAGAGCATATCAATATGTCTTCTTTCTTCATCTTTTTTAGTAGCTTGCCTAATTTTCGGTCTGAGACGCTCTTAGACCCTGAAATAGTTTCTTCAATCCACTTATCTACAACTATTACATTTTTATCACAAAACCGATTAATTTCATATCGTTGATTTTCTACTGTTTGTTTATCTGTACTTACTCGAATGTAGCCATAAATCATAATTGTTATTGTATTTGTTTGATTAAAATTGTCTAAAATAATGCTAGAATAAAAATAACCACTAAAGTTAAATGTTGAATTTTAGATGATTAAATATCATAGATTTTTTTGTGCTTTTTTAGATGAATGGGAGATTTAATATTGACGGTGAATGGTATCAATTTGGAAGGAAACAAGGGATAAGTTATGCACAAACA
>NZ_JBKJHC010000030.1:0-3168 GCF_046613565.1 Flavobacterium sp. RHBU_3
AAAAGAAAGGCGATGACATACTCTCCCACAAGATGCAGTACCATCTGCGCAGGCGGGCTTAACTTCTCTGTTCGGGATGGGAAGAGGTGAGCCCCGCCGCAATAATCACCTTAAGTTTTTAGTTTAAGGTTTCACGTTATTCTTGTTACAGGTTCTCAACGAACTTGAAACTTGAAACTTGAAACTTTTTAAACTGCAGCTTCGCTGCAAATATTTTAACATACTGAGATTGATATCCATAATACTTCTTAGAAAGTTCTCTCCTCTCCGCCGGGGCGGAGAGGAAAAGAGGCGTACATAAGCTTACGGGTTATTAGTACTACTCGACTATGACATTACTGCCTTTACATCTGTAGCCTATCAACGTGGTCATCTTCCACGACCCTTAAAAGAAATCTCATCTTGTGGTGGGTTTCGCGCTTATATGCTTTCAGCGCTTATCCCTTCCGAACGTGGCTACTCTGCGGTGCCCTTGGCAGGACAACAGATACACCAGAGGTTCGTCCGACTCGGTCCTCTCGTACTAGAATCAGATCCACTCAAATTTCTAACGCCCGCAGTAGATAGAGACCGAACTGTCTCACGACGTTCTGAACCCAGCTCGCGTGCCACTTTAATGGGCGAACAGCCCAACCCTTGGGACCTTCTCCAGCCCCAGGATGTGACGAGCCGACATCGAGGTGCCAAACCCCCCCGTCGATATGAGCTCTTGGGGGAGATCAGCCTGTTATCCCCGGCGTACCTTTTATCCTTTGAGCGATGGCCCTTCCATACGGAACCACCGGATCACTATGCTCTACTTTCGTACCTGATCGACCTGTATGTCTCTCAGTCAAGCTCCCTTATGCCATTGCACTCTACGCACGGTTACCAAGCGTGCTGAGGGAACCTTTAGAAGCCTCCGTTACTCTTTTGGAGGCGACCACCCCAGTCAAACTACCCACCAAGCAATGTCCCCCTAACAAGGGGTTAGGCCTCAGATAACCAAAGGGTGGTATTTCAACAATGACTCCACAAGTCCTGGCGAACCCATTTCATAGTCTCCCACCTATCCTACACATCAATTATCCAAGGTCAATACTAAGCTATAGTAAAGGTGCACAGGGTCTTTTCGTCCCACTGCGGGTAATCGGCATCTTCACCGATACTACAATTTCACCGAGCTCATGGCTGAGACAGTGTCCAGATCGTTACACCATTCGTGCAGGTCGGAACTTACCCGACAAGGAATTTCGCTACCTTAGGACCGTTATAGTTACGGCCGCCGTTTACTGGGGCTTCAATTCAATGCTTCTCCGAAGATAACATCTCCTCTTAACCTTCCAGCACCGGGCAGGTGTCAGGCCCTATACTTCATCTTACGATTTTGCAGAGCCCTGTGTTTTTGATAAACAGTCGCCTGGACCTTTTCACTGCGGCCAGCATTGCTGCTGGCGACCTTTCTCCCGAAGTTACAGGTCTATTTTGCCTAATTCCTTAGCCATGAATCTCTCGAGCGCCTTAGGATACTCTCCTCGACCACCTGTGTCGGTTTACGGTACGGGTTCTTATAATCTAAGTTTAGAGGTTTTTCTTGGAAGCCCTTAGGCACACTATCACTTTGTCCGAAGACTCCGTGTACTATCGTATTTCACCAAATCCTGCGCATTTAACTACAAGACCTATAGCTACGTACTTTAACGAACTATTCCGTCAGTTCGCGGTGCTTTCATCACTCCGTCGCCCCATCACAATTATAAGAAGTACGGGAATATTAACCCGTTGGCCATCGATTAGCCCTTTCGGGGTTACCTTAGGTCCCGACTAACCCTCAGCTGATTAGCATAGCTGAGGAAACCTTAGTCTTACGGCGTGCGGGTTTCTCGCCCGCATTATCGTTACTTATGCCTACATTTTCTTTTCCAGAAGCTCCAGCAATACTCACATATCACCTTCTGCGCCGCTGGAATGCTCCCCTACCACTTTTTCAAGTCCATAGCTTCGGTAGTATACTTATGCCCGATTATTATCCATGCTCGTCCGCTCGACTAGTGAGCTGTTACGCACTCTTTAAATGAATGGCTGCTTCCAAGCCAACATCCTAGCTGTCTGGGCAGACAAACCTCGTTTTTTCAACTTAGCATACATTTGGGGACCTTAGCTGATGGTCTGGGTTCTTTCCCTCTCGGACATGGACCTTAGCACCCATGCCCTCACTACTGGTAAACATTTATTAGCATTCGGAGTTTGTCAGGAATTGGTAGGCGGTGAAGCCCCCGCATCCAATCAGTAGCTCTACCTCTAATAAACTAAGCCAGCGCTGCACCTAAATGCATTTCGGGGAGTACGAGCTATTTCCGAGTTTGATTGGCCTTTCACCCCTACCCACAGGTCATCCGAAGTCTTTTCAACGACAACCGGTTCGGACCTCCACTGTGTGTTACCACAGCTTCATCCTGCCCATGGGTAGATCACACGGTTTCGCGTCTACCATTACTGACTATAGCGCCCTATTCAGACTCGCTTTCGCTACGGATCCATACCTGAAGTACTTATCCTTGCCAGCAACGGTAACTCGTAGGCTCATTATGCAAAAGGCACGCCGTCACCCCTAAAGGCTCCGACCGCTTGTAGGCGCACGGTTTCAGGATCTATTTCACTCCGTTATTCACGGTTCTTTTCACCTTTCCCTCACGGTACTGGTTCACTATCGGTCTCTCAGGAGTATTTAGCCTTAGCGGATGGTCCCGCCAGATTCAGACAGGGTTTCACGTGCCCCGCCCTACTCAGGATACTGCTATCTATTACATCGGTTACCTGTACGGGGCTATCACCCTGTATCGCTTACCTTTCCAGGTAATTCCAATTCCCTTTGCATAAAATATCGCAGTCCTACAACCCCACAATTGCCGTAACAACCATGGTTTGGGCTAATCCGCGTTCGCTCGCCACTACTTACGGAATCACTTTTGTTTTCTTCTCCTCCGCCTACTTAGATGTTTCAGTTCAGCGGGTTTGCTCACCTAACGGTGTACTATGTCTTCAACATAGTGGGTTGCCCCATTCGGAAATCTTCGGATCAATCTGTATGTGCCAGTCCCCGAAGCTTATCGCAGCTTATCACGTCCTTCTTCGCCTCTGAGAGCCACAGGCATCCCCCGTACGCCCTTATTTTGCTTATTGTACTTT
>NZ_JBKJHC010000031.1:0-3106 GCF_046613565.1 Flavobacterium sp. RHBU_3
CTTCATCCTGGGTGTTGGCATCCCTTACATAGATGGTCTGAGGGCCGCCCGGTACGTCAGTGAACACGTTAGAATTTTGCCATGGGCCGTACTCGCTCAGTGCGTACTGGTAGTCGCCATAACCTTCTACAAGTACTACGATTGACTGTTCCTGTCCGAATGGGTTGCTTACCGTATAACCCGGTTCGCTTACCGCACTTGCAGGACCTGATTCAAATACCTCAAAGCCTGTGATAGGGTCCGACTGGCAGCTGTCTGCACTCCATACCGTAACGGTATAGATACCGGCTTCTACGGCTGCGTAGTTCTGTCCTGTGGCTCCTGCTATCGCTACACCGTCTTTGTACCACTGGTAGGTGTATCCTGTTGCAGCGGTGTTGCTGTACAGCATTAGGGTTTTCAGTGGGGTGCGGTCAGGGTAGCTTAAACATACGTACATATCGTCGTTCTCACTGCTGATTGATGGTTCAGGCAGCAGGCCTACACTGATTTCAAAGCTGGTTACATCCCTGCACGGTGCTGTAGTAGACAGGTTAGTCACTACTGCCCATATGGTTTGTGGGTTGCTTGTGTTTACAAACGCTGTCGGGGTAGCGATGTAGTCTGCCGATGTGGTATCGGCGGCATCTGCTGCGGCCTGGCTGGTGTAGTAGTCTACACTGAAGGTGCTGGCCGGCTGGCTGGCCAGTATGGCTGCGTCTTGTACATTTAGGTTAAAGGCGGTATAGTAGCCGTCGTTGGTACCGTCGTAATCACATTCAAACAGGGCGTTGGCAGTGTTGGCTACTGCAGCCTGCTCGGCATACAGGTACATGGTGGCAAGGATAAAGCAATCGGTATCCTTGTTCTCCACGTATACCAGTATCGGCTGGGCATACGGCGTAGTGTTGGTGTACACGTGCGGTAGCGCGGTACCGGCGTTGTACGCCGCCATGTCGTAATAGAACCTTATGGTGTAATCCAGTGGGTTAAGCCCTGCTTCTGTAAGGATGTTGCTCACGTGGTCCATGATGTAGAACGTAGCTGTTCCTGTACTGGCCGGTGAACATATTGCATAAGGGTATACCTGGCCGGCGCTGTTAAATACCGGTGGCAGTGGGTTTACCACAAGTGGTAGTGCTACTACCTGTACACAGCCCGGATCGCTCGGCTCACTGCCGATAAGGCTGATCCTTGCCCATACGGTATCGGTCCACGCGGTGGTGTTGCTGTACGCAGTTGGAGTACTTATGTACTCTGCTGCGGTGGTATCTCCTGCCAAGGCTGCTGCCTCGGTGGTATAGTATGATATCTGGCTCTGGCTGTCGTTGGCCAGGATGTTGTTGTTGGCTGCTGTAAGGTCAAACACCTCGATACCATCACCAGGGGCATTCACGTCACACAGTTCCAGTGCCTCAGGCGTCTGGTTCGGTGTAGGTAGTGGTGTTACCCTTAGGGTAAGGAAGCTGTAGCTCTTACATCCCTGTGGTGTGGTTACCCTTACGTATAGTGTTTGTGGGTTTACTGTGTTAGTATAATCCTCCGGTGTGGCGATTGGGTTGTTGCTATCCATATCGGCTTCGGTCTCAAAGTACTCTACCACGTTGCTCTCTCCTACTCCATACGGGGTAAGAATGTAATCGTTCTTCACCGTAAGGTCGAAGCTGGTTAGGCCATCGTTCGGAAGGTCTTCGTCACACTTGGTATACATCGTTGGGGTGGCAAGCTCCTGTGGCTGGCTTACATTCAGCTCAAAACTTGATACCTGGTAACACTCGGTGCCCGGTACTTCTATCCTCACCCAGATGGTTTGCCCGTCGGTACCGAAGTAGCTTTGTGGCACGGTGATCCTTGGAGCACCTGCATTGGCAGAGGCTTCCTGTGCAAAGTAATGGATGGTATAGGTACCTGCGGCTACGCCAAGCTGGGCTTCGATTGCTGCGTCCTGTTGGGTAAGGTCGAATACCATTTGGTTGTCGTAGTTGTTGCTGTCCACATCGTCACACTGGGTAAGATCAGGAAGTGATACTACGTGTGGTGCAGGGGCTACCACAAGGTTGATTGGGTATACCACGCTCTGGCAGCCGGTAATGGTATTGGTGGCTACCACATAGATGGTCTGGTTGTAGGCCACCTGGTTTTGGTAGTTATTGGTTACCTGGATTGGGTTGTAGCCCATTGCGGCATCCTGGGCCGTATGGTAGAAGGCTACTGTAAGGCCTACACCGTTGTTGATCATGTTTTGGGTAAGGGCGTCAAGGTCGAAGTTACCGTAACCCGAACCGTTGGTATCACACACGGTAAGGTCATCTGCTGTAGGCATGGTAAGCTGCGGTAGCGGCTCTACCCTGATGTCCATAAGCACAATCCTGTAACAGCCCGTATCGTTGTCGGTTACCCTTACAAAGATAGGCTCAACTCCGTTGGTACTGTTGGTATAGTTTGCCGGATTGGTAATCGGGCTTGTCATCGCTATGGCATCGGCATTGGTGTGGTAGAAGGTTACTTCTACGCCGTCTACTCCGCCGGTGATTTCCGTGATCTTGCTGGTAAGGTCAAACACCTCTATTTCATCACCCGGGTTGTTTACATCACAAAGGGTGTATGGTGTAGGCTGGTTGGCTACCGGTAGTGGGTTTACCGTTAGCACAAGGGCTACGATGTCGTAACAGCCTGTAGCGTTATTGGTTACCCTGATGTATACCGTGCCTGTAGCCGACTGGTACTGTGCCGGGTTTTGGATGGCAGGGGTACCAAGGGCCGCATCGGCCTGGGTTTGGTGGTAGCTTACGCTGTATTGTGCCGGGTCCATGGTGTTTAGCACCGTACCCTGGTAGGTGGTCAGGTCAAAGATGGCTATACCGTCGGTATCGCTCTGCCCGTTATCACACATCGGGAAGTCTTCCAATGGGTCGGTGGCTACCGGTACAGGGTGTACTATAAGTTGCAGCTCTACCACATCATAACACTCGGTAGTAGCTGAGTGAACGGTGATGTACAGCGTTTGTATACCGCCTGTAGTGTACGCCTGTACGTTAGTGTAGGCATTTAGGTTAGCAATTGGGTTTGCGCCCACACCGTTATTAAAGTTGGCGTCTTCCTCTGTCTCGTGGATGGTAAGGGTTAC
>NZ_JBKJHC010000032.1:0-1873 GCF_046613565.1 Flavobacterium sp. RHBU_3
ATTTACTGTAACTACAACAGCAACAGGTACTACTCCGGTAGCAAACATATTTGCTGTATCTGGTAAGGTAATAGGCGACTGTCCTTCAATGGGTACTGCCTCTGCTGCACCAACTTCAAGTACTGAAGCCACCATAAACTGGACTCTTTCTTCAGTCGGTGACGGAGCTACTGCTGCTACAACATATACAGTTGAACTTTACTCAGACTCAGCTTATACAACTCCTGTTGCAGGATTCCCTTCAACTGGTATAACAAACACTTCACTTTCGGTAACAGGACTTACTTTTGGTAGTACATATTACTACAAAGTAAAAGCTAACAACGGAAACTGTGATTCTGGCTATGTAACTGGTAGTTTTACAATGCAATATTGTACACCTACAACAACCTATACCGGAAGCTACTATGTAAACAACTTTACAACTACATCGGTATTTGGAACCAACATAAGTAATGCTACCGGATATACTGCAGCTTACAACAACTATTCTGCACAAGGCGTTACAGTAGCAAGCGGAAACTCATTTGGTTTCTCACTTGGCGTACAGTCTTATACTTATGCTGAAGTTTGGGTAGACTGGAATGGCGACCTTGATTTTGATGATTCAGGTGAGCTTATGAGCAGCTTTACAACCTATGGTACTTCAAGCCCTACAACTTTCACTGGCTCTATAACTGTGCCATCTACAGCTGCGATAGGTTCATATAGGTTAAGGGTACGCTCTCGTTACTACTACAACACTACAGCTTCATCTTGCGGTAACTTAAACTATGGAGAAACCGAGGACTATACCATAAATGTTATTGCCCCTCCTACATGTTTCACTCCTACTGCTATTTCAGCTACTTTCAACAGTACTACAGGTACATTTAGCTGGACGGCTCCTACATCAGGAACCACTCCTGAAGGATACGAATATGTAATTACTACTACTGCCGGCACACCTACCGGAAGCGGTACTACAACTACAACAAACTCTTTTACTACAACAGTTTCTCTTAACACTACCTATTACGTATATGTGCGTAGCAGCTGTGGTGGTGGAGATTACAGTGTATGGAACAATGCTTCATTCTACACCGGTTACTGTACACCTTCTAGCTCTAGTACTACTTACTACATTACTGGTTTCAGTACTACAGGAGGCGTTACTAACATTACTAACACCGGCACAGGACAAAGCACAAGCGGTTACGGAGACTATACTGCTCAGTCGGTATCTAACTATGCCGGTACTACTATCAACTTCAGTGCTAGTTTCAGCACAGGCACTTATGGCTTAGCTATTTGGGTAGACTGGAATAACGACTACGACTTTAGCGATAGTGGCGAACAACGCTTTGTGTCTTCTGGGTACAACGGCAGCTACAGTAGCAGCTTTACCATACCTGCTGGTACTGCACCTGGTAACTATAGGATGAGGGTATTTGCAGACTACTATTCTACAGCACCGTCTAACCCATGTGCATTTAGTACATCAGGTCCTTACGGCGAAGCTGAAGATTACACACTTACTGTAACCCCGGATCTTTCTTGTATGTACCCAAGCAACCTTGCTGCTACACCGGGCCTTACAAGCGCAACACTTAGCTGGACAGCCCCTACAAGTGCGCCGTCTGATGGTTACCAGTACTATGTAAGTACTTCATCTACTGCTCCTACAAGCGGCACTACCCCTTCAGGTTCTGTAGGTGCAGGAATTACAACCGTTAACGTTACAGGCCTTACAACAGAAACTACCTACTATTACTGGGTACGTTCTAACTGTGGTAGCGAAACCAGCCCATGGACAGGAGGCAGCAGTTTCTACACTACATATTGTACACCTACATACAGTAACTGTGACTCTACGCACCGTATAACTGCTGTG
>NZ_JBKJHC010000033.1:0-1839 GCF_046613565.1 Flavobacterium sp. RHBU_3
AGAGAGAGTAAGAAATACTTGATTTTATTGAATAAAAACCTAGCGAAATAAAGGTCGTAAAAATATTAAAAATATACGATGAAGAGTTTGATCCTGGCTCAGGATGAACGCTAGCGGCAGGCCTAACACATGCAAGTCGAGGGGTAGAAGCTTTCGGGCTTTGAGACCGGCGCACGGGTGCGTAACGCGTATGCAATCTGCCTTGTACTGAGGGATAGCCCAGAGAAATTTGGATTAACACCTCATAGTATTTTAGTGTGGCATCACATTATTATTAAAGGTTACGGTACAAGATGAGCATGCGTCCCATTAGCTAGTTGGTATGGTAACGGCATACCAAGGCTACGATGGGTAGGGGTCCTGAGAGGGAGATCCCCCACACTGGTACTGAGACACGGACCAGACTCCTACGGGAGGCAGCAGTGAGGAATATTGGTCAATGGTCGCAAGACTGAACCAGCCATGCCGCGTGCAGGATGAAGCATCTATGGTGTGTAAACTGCTTTTGTACGGGAAGAAACACCGCTACGTGTAGCGGCTTGACGGTACCGTAAGAATAAGGATCGGCTAACTCCGTGCCAGCAGCCGCGGTAATACGGAGGATCCAAGCGTTATCCGGAATCATTGGGTTTAAAGGGTCCGTAGGCGGTTTTATAAGTCAGTGGTGAAATCCGGCAGCTTAACTGTCGAACTGCCATTGATACTGTAGGACTTGAATCATTGTGAAGTAACTAGAATATGTAGTGTAGCGGTGAAATGCTTAGATATTACATGGAATACCAATTGCGAAGGCAGGTTACTAACACTGTATTGACGCTGATGGACGAAAGCGTGGGGAGCGAACAGGATTAGATACCCTGGTAGTCCACGCCGTAAACGATGGATACTAGCTGTTTGGTTGTAAGACTGAGTGGCTAAGCGAAAGTGATAAGTATCCCACCTGGGGAGTACGGGCGCAAGCCTGAAACTCAAAGGAATTGACGGGGGCCCGCACAAGCGGTGGAGCATGTGGTTTAATTCGATGATACGCGAGGAACCTTACCAGGGCTTAAATGTAGTATGACAGGTTTGGAAACAGATCCTTCTTCGGACATATTACAAGGTGCTGCATGGTTGTCGTCAGCTCGTGCCGTGAGGTGTCAGGTTAAGTCCTATAACGAGCGCAACCCCTGTTGTTAGTTGCCAGCGAGTCATGTCGGGAACTCTAGCAAGACTGCCGGTGCAAACCGTGAGGAAGGTGGGGATGACGTCAAATCATCACGGCCCTTACGTCCTGGGCTACACACGTGCTACAATGGCAGGTACAGAGAGCAGCCACTACGCAAGTAGGAGCGAATCTATAAAGCCTGTCTCAGTTCGGATTGGAGTCTGCAACCCGACTCCATGAAGCTGGAATCGCTAGTAATCGGATATCAGCCATGATCCGGTGAATACGTTCCCGGGCCTTGTACACACCGCCCGTCAAGCCATGGAAGCTGGGGGTACCTGAAGTCGGTGACCGCAAGGAGCTGCCTAGGGTAAAACTGGTAACTGGGGCTAAGTCGTAACAAGGTAGCCGTACCGGAAGGTGCGGCTGGAACACCTCCTTTCTAGAGAAATGACCTCGCTTGGTTAAAAAGGTAAGATTTAGTCTTACTCTCGCTGTTAGTTCAAAAAAAGTAAGTAAGAAGAGAGCTGAAAAAAGCTTCTTAGCGCTTAGCGGCTTAGCTACTAAGCAGCTCAGTAGCTTTGAAAATAGTCTCGTAGCTCAGCTGGTTAGAGTACTACACTGATAATGTAGGGGTCGGCAGTTCGAGTCTGCCCGGGACTACAAATTTTAGTTTCAGGTTTAAAGTTTAA
>NZ_JBKJHC010000034.1:0-1322 GCF_046613565.1 Flavobacterium sp. RHBU_3
TAGTAAGCGTTAGCAATAATTTGTTCAAACAGTTCTTGTTTACCGCTTATAGGTGTAGGTTCTCCATTCTGACGTGCAATGGCGTTTAGGTTTTCAAGGGTTAGTTCACCTTTTTCAAACTGTTTTCCGTTACCACCGTCAAATGATGCATAGCGCTCAGTGCGCAGTGTTGTATAGTTTGTGTTTGTAAGTATATGTTCGGCTGTTATAAGTCCGCGTGCAAAAACATCCATACCGCTTATGTGGGCTATGAATTTGTCTTCAATGTCTATTGAGTTACGGCGTACTTTAGCATCAAAGTTTACACCACCACCCTGCATACCACCTGCCTGAAGGAATACAAGCATGGCCTGGGTAACTTCGTAGATGTCGATTGGGAATTGGTCAGTGTCCCATCCGTTTTGGTAGTCACCACGGTTAGCATCAATACTGCCCAGCATACCTGCATTAGCAGCTACTTGTAGTTCGTGCTCAAAAGTGTGGCTTGCCAGTGTAGCGTGGTTAACTTCAATGTTTAGTTTAAAGTCGTCTTTAAGGCCGTACTGGTTAAGGAAACCTACACAGGTAGCAGCATCAAAGTCGTACTGGTGCTTCATTGGTTCCATTGGCTTAGGCTCAATAAAGAATGTTCCTTTAAAGCCTTCCTTGCGTGCATAATCGCGACACATAGCAAGGAACATAGCCAAGTGTTCCTGCTCGCGTTTCATGTCAGTGTTTAAAAGGCTCATGTAACCTTCGCGGCCACCCCAGAAAACGTAACCGTCTCCGTTTAGTGCTATGGTAGCATCAATAGCTATTTTAGCCTGAGCACCTGCATATGCTACTACATCAAAATTAGGGTTTGTAGAAGCCCCGTTCATAAAACGTGGGTTGCTAAACAGGTTGCTGGTACCCCAAAGTAGTTTAATACCGGTTTCCTGTTGTTTTTGTTTTGCGTATTCCACCATAGCCTGTATGCGGTCTTCAAACTCAGCAAGGGTTGGCGCTTCGTCTACAAGGTCTACATCGTGGAAACAGTAGTACGGTATACCAAGCTTCTCCATAAATTCAAAACCGGCATCCATTTTATCTTTAGCACGCGCTACGGCGTTATCCTTTGCATTCCACGCGTGTGTTTCGGTACCCGGACCAAAAGGGTCGTTACCGGTGTTGCATAGTGTGTGCCACCATGCCATGGCAAACTTAAAGTGCTCTTTAAGCGTTTTGCCAGCTACCACACGATTTTCATCATACCATTTAAAAGCAAGTGGGTTGTTGCTCTCGCGACCCTCAAACTTTATTTTGTCTACCGATTTAAAGTAAGCTTGTTTAGTTGTACTCAT
>NZ_JBKJHC010000035.1:0-1181 GCF_046613565.1 Flavobacterium sp. RHBU_3
TTCTTTGATTATTTCATTGGTAAACAGTTCATTTATAGGTGTTTTTGAGAAAGCGGATATTCCTAAAATTTGTGTCATTTCATAGATTGTGTACTGGCTTTTCATTTGATGTTTTAAATAAGCTACGATTAAGTATGTGCTTATTGCAATCCATAATTGAGTCTTGACGGCATTCTGAGAATGCCCCCAAAGGGTTTTAACTTGCAGGTTTTGTTTTATCCATTTAAAAAATATTTCGATCTGCCATCTACTTTTATAGAGGGTTGCGATGTCTATTGCATCCATTTCAAATTCGTTGGTTAGAAAGATTAGTATAATGTCTTTATCTTTATCATAGTATTTGATACGTCTGATTTTTTCAGGGTAAAATTTGTAACTCTTAGCCACTAATAGTTTTATAGATTGGTCACACCTTAGTCCGGTACTTTTATCAACCTTTCTGGACACAACAGCTTTAAACTTTAGGTTGCTCTTGGCTCGGACGACAAAAAAGGCATTGGATTGATTCAACTTATATAGGCGCTGAAAATCGGTATATGCTTTATCCATTACATAAACAGCACCTGATACAACTTCTATTTCATCCATTACATTTACATCATGATATTTGCCATCAGTTATGTGAATAAAAGTTGGTATGCTACCACGCAAGTCTAATAATGTGTGCATTTTTACAGCACCACGGGAATATTTTCCGTGCGCCCAATTCATCAGGATGATACTTACAGAAATTGTCGTTGAGTCCAAAACAAAAACGTCTTTATCAATACCAGAAAGGGACTCATGATTATCTGTATATAAGGGTTTTACAAGGTTTATCAGATAGGCTCCAAAGTCAGCATATATACGCCAATCACGATTCTCATTGGCACGGGAGAGTGTCGATTGGTTGACGCTCTGCTTTATTCCCAAATGATACAATTGGCTTTTATGGGCATTTAAACAAAGGCATATGTCACGAAGCCCGTTTCTTGCAGTCAACTGACCAAAGAAAAGCTGTGCAAACTGATTCCAGCAATTTAACTCTCTTGAGCGGTAATCCCCTTTGTATCGATTTACACATTTTTGAAACTCATATCGGTTGACACATGCCAGAACCTGTGAAAACACAAATTTGCCCTTATTCATAACCCTGGTTTTTCCAAAGTTATAATCAAATCAAAAAATCAAAGAACGGTCTG
>NZ_JBKJHC010000036.1:0-712 GCF_046613565.1 Flavobacterium sp. RHBU_3
GTTTACTGTAACTACAACAGCAACAGGCACTACTCCGGTAGCAAACATATTTGCTGTATCTGGTAAGGTAATAGGAGACTGTCCTTCAATGAATACTACCAGTGCTACTTCAGGCTATTATGCTACAGCTACCGTAAACTGGTCGTTATCTTCGGCCGGTGAAGGCACTAACGCTGCAGACGTATGGTACAGGGTTGAAGTATATACTGATTCAGCTTATACAACCCCGGTTTCAGGATCTCCATTCATTACTTCTGCAGGAGTTTCATCTTATGCCCTTTCAGGCCTAAGCGCAAACACTACATACTATTATAAAGTGTATGCTATAAACTCATCTTGTGAATCGGGTGCAGTAACATCGAGCTTTACAACTCCGGCATCATGCTTACCTGCTACATCACTTACTACCAGTGGAGCTTCACTTACGTCAATGATCATTAGCTGGACCGCACCTGCTTATGCACCAGGTATGGGTTACGAGTACTACTACAGCACATCGAGCACTGCCCCAACTGCTGCTACAACAGGTACTGCCATAACCGGCACAAGTGCCACGATTACAGGCTTAACTACAGATACTACTTACTACTGGTGGGTACGTTCTAACTGTGACGGTACTGATAAGAGTGTATGGACAGGTACAAGCTTCTACGTAGGATATTGTACGCCTACTTACAGTAACTGTGACTCTACGCACCGTATAACCACGGTT
>NZ_JBKJHC010000037.1:0-708 GCF_046613565.1 Flavobacterium sp. RHBU_3
TAAGGTTTATGGATATTTGAAGAATAAGCAAATTAAAGAAGGATATCTTTTTTGGCTAGGTTTGTTAAATTCAGACTTGTTTTGGTATTTCATACAGCAAACTGGCTATGTATTAAGAGGCGGATATTTTACATTTAAAACTAACTACATATTCCCATTTCCAGTACCTTCCGAAATACCTGATTCGATTAATATAGCCGTAGAAAGTTTAGTAAAAAGTATTCTTGAGAAAAAGAGAATATCTAATAATATTGACACTTCATTTGAAGAAAAAGAAGTCAATAAATATATTTACGAACTATATGGAATTTCAGATATCGAAATAGAAATCATAGAAAAGAAACAATATTAAACTGAAATACAGCTTAATATGTTTTTATTATGTTTATTTCTTCTACTGTCAGCCCGTATAAATCAAAGACAATATTGTCAATTTCTGATTCTAGCATAGATATATTTTCTTTCACAAGAGATTCTTTTGCTGCAAGAATTTTATCCGTTAGATTTTGTAATAATAAATCTATGTCAGGTGGTATTAAAGGTAAAGGAAATGGCTTAATATAATTTGGTTTAAATCTAAAATAATTGTTAGCCAATACAGTTCCGGTATTGACTAAATACCACCAAAATAATTTTGAATTACAGATAGCCATTAGTGATTTATAACTCTCAGAAATTTCATTTTTTTTAATATATCCGTAAATCGTG
>NZ_JBKJHC010000038.1:0-685 GCF_046613565.1 Flavobacterium sp. RHBU_3
ACTTGCTGCCACTACTACGCAAACCAACATACTATGTAATGGCGGAGCTACAGGAGCGGCAACAGTAGCAGTAACAGGTGGAACTACCGCATATACTTACAACTGGACACCGGGCAACCCTACAGGAGACGGTACAGCATCTGTATCGGGCCTTACAGCCGGAGTATGGACATGTACTATTACCGATGCTAACGGATGTACATTGGTTAAAACCGTAACCATTACCCAGCCTACTGCTTTATCGGCTTCAATTTCTTCTCAAACCAACATACTATGTAACGGAGGTGCTACAGGAGCTGCAACAGTAGCGGTAGCAGGCGGCACTACAGGCTATACTTACCTTTGGAGTAATGGTGCTACTACAGCTACCATAACCGGTCTTGCTGCTGGTACTTATAACGTAACAGTAACCGATGCTAACGGTTGTACAGCAACTGCTTCTGCGGTATTAACCCAGCCAACAGCACTTGTAGCTTCGACTTCATCACAAACAAATGTTTCGTGTAATGGTGGCTCTAATGGTTCGGCAACAGTAGTTGTAACCGGTGGAACAGCTGGCTATACTTACCTTTGGAGCAACGGTGCTACTACAGCTACCGTAACGGGACTTGCTGCCGGTACGTATACAGTAACAGTAACTGATGCTAACGGTTGTACAGCAACTGCATCAGTAACTATAACTGAG
>NZ_JBKJHC010000039.1:0-573 GCF_046613565.1 Flavobacterium sp. RHBU_3
ACCATTACCCATCGCTGCCTGGATTTCATCCAGCGCATCCTGTAGGTTGAACGCAGCTACGTTGTCGTTGTTAAAGTCACATTCCTCAAGCGGGGTTGGCGTTGGGGCTATCGGTGCCGGCTGCACGTCAAGGCTTACCGCAGCAACTATGTTACAGCCGGTTACCACATCGGTTACAAGGGCGTAAATCGTAGCATCCGATGTTAAATACGGGGTGCTTTCGTCTATCTGCTGGGTAGTAGCGGCATCTGTGTAATACGCTACGGAATAGCCCGGCTGGCCACTGGTAATAACCGGGGTTACTTCAGTCAGGTCGAATAATCCTTCGCCAGGGGTTTCTTCACAGGCATAGAATACCGGTGTGGTTAAATCTGCCTGTGGTAGCGGGTTCACAATAAGGTTGAAACTATCGGTATCCCAACAGCCGTAAACCGTTTCTACACGTACCCAGATCTCCTGTTGGTCCGGTGTAGTATTCTGGAATGCCGATGGGTCCTGTATCGCGTTTTGGCCCAACTGGGCATCGGTGTTGCTCGTATAATACGTTACCGTAGCGGTAGCGTCTGTCGTGGC